>DOUU01000132.1:2909-3065 GCA_003520425.1 Deltaproteobacteria bacterium | reverse complement strand
CACCCGCCGGTAGAGGTCGTTGAGATCACTCGTCGCGAATCGCCCCCCGTCGAGCGGGACCAGTGGGCGCAGATCCGGCGGAAGCACCGGGATGACTTCCAGGATCATGTGTTCCGGCCGATTCCCCGACTCGTGAAACGCGTCGAGCACCTTGAG
>DOUU01000132.1:2712-2839 GCA_003520425.1 Deltaproteobacteria bacterium | reverse complement strand
GTAGGTTTCCCGGGCCTCCGCAAGCCGCTCCTCGTTCAGGAGCTCTCCGAACTTGAGGTTGGTCTCCATGGGATCGGTCACGATGTACGACTCGAAGTACAGCACGCGCTCCAAGTCGCGGAGCGAG
>DOUU01000132.1:1680-2682 GCA_003520425.1 Deltaproteobacteria bacterium | reverse complement strand
TCGACGCCGCACTTGTCGCAGATTACGCCACGGTGCTTCATGCGCTTGTACTTGCCGCAGTTGCACTCGTAGTCCTTGACCGGGCCGAAGATCTTGGCGCAGAACAGACCATCCCGTTCCGGCTTGAAGGTCCGGTAGTTGATCGTCTCGGGCTTTTTCACTTCACCGAACGACCACTCCCGAATCTTCTCCGGTGATGCAATCGAAATCCGGATCGCGTCAAACGCGAGCGGATCCTTCGGCTTCTCGAACAGGTTGTAGAGGTCGCGCAATTAGATCGTCCTCCGGTCAGACGTTGCCGATCAGACCTTGGCTTCGATGAGTTCGACGTTGAGCCCGAGGGCCATCAACTCCTTGACCAGGACGTTGAAGCTCTCGGGCAGTCCCGGCTCGAGGATGTTGTCCCCCTTGACGATGGATTCGTACATCCGCGTGCGTCCGAGCACATCGTCGGACTTCACCGTCAGGAACTCCTGCAGCCCGAACGCCGCGCCGTAGGCCTCCATCGCCCACACTTCCATTTCACCGAGCCGCTGGCCGCCGAACTGTGCCTTGCCGCCAAGCGGCTGCTGGGTGACGAGGCTGTAGGGCCCAATGCTCCGGGCGTGGATCTTGTCATCCGCGAGATGGTGGAGTTTCAGAATGTACAGGATCCCCACCGTGACGTCCCCATCGAACGCCTCGCCCGTGCGACCGTCGAAGAGGACGGTCTGGCCCGACGTCGGGAGCCCCGAGCGCTCGAGTTCCTTGCGGATCTCGTCCTCGCGCGCGCCGTCGAACACTGCGGTTGCCATGTGTAGGCCGCCCTTCAGACTCGAGGCCAGCGAACGCAGGGCCGACGGTGTCGCACTGTCGAGCACTCTCGAGACTGTGGGGTCGCCGTAGATCTCCTTGAGCCTCGCCCGCAGCGTCTCATCGGCGAACTCGTGCTCAAGCGCGCGGGTCAGCTGCTCGCCGAGCCCCCGCGCCGCCCATCCAAGGTGCGTCTCGAGGATCTGGCCG
>DOUU01000132.1:0-1590 GCA_003520425.1 Deltaproteobacteria bacterium | reverse complement strand
ACGCCCGGCGGGAGCTCGTCGCCCTTCTTCAGGCGAGCGATCTTCTCGTCGAACACGGTCTTGATGACGTTCGCTTGCTCATCGACGCTTGCGAACACCCGGTCCACCTGGGTCTGGACTCGAGAGTCGGCGATCTGGACTTCCTTCCAGCGCCGCTGCGGGATCTCGTTCAGGACCTCCGGGGTGATCGTATCGCCCGAAGAGAGCCAGGTCTGCTTGCGGCGCTCGTCGGCGACGCGGTTTGCCGCTTTCTTGCCGATCAGCAGCTCGCGCACCTTGCTCATCGCGCTGTCCCGGATGATCCGGATCTCGTCCTCTTGGTCCTTGCGCAGCCGCTCGATCTCCTGCTCCTCGATCGCGCGGGCTCGCTCATCCTTCTCCACGCCGCGGCGCGAGAAGACCTGGGCGCCGATCACGGTGCCGGAGACCCCAGGCGGCACACGCAACGAGGTGTCGCGAACATCGCCCGCCTTCTCGCCGAAGATGGCGCGTAGCAGCCGCTCTTCGGGGGAGAGCTGGGTTTCCCCCTTCGGCGTGATCTTGCCGACGAGGATGTCGTCGGGCTTCACCTCGGCTCCGATGCGTACGATGCCCGACTCATCGAGGTCCTTCAGCGCTTCCTCGCCGACGTTGGGAATGTCCCGGGTGATTTCCTCCTTTCCGAGCTTGGTATCGCGCGCGACGCACTCGAATTCCTCGATGTGGATCGACGTAAACAGGTCGTCCTTCACCACACGCTCGGAAATCAGGATGGAGTCCTCGAAGTTGTANNACGTTGCGGCCAAGAGCGAGCTCCCCGCGCTCGGTCGCGGGGCCGTCGGCGATGACCTGGCCCTTGCGGACGCGATCGCCCGGCTTCACGATCGGTTTCTGGTTGATGCAGGTGTTCTGGTTCGATCGCTGGTACTTGATGAGATTGATGATGTCGACGTTGGAACCTGTGCCCTCGTCCTCGTCGGGCTTCATGACGATGCGAGCCGCATCGACCGCCACCACAGATCCGTCCCGCTTCGCGACCACCGTGACTCCCGAGTCCCGGGCGACGACAGCTTCCATTCCGGTTCCCACGAGCGGAGCCTGTGTGCGCATGAGCGGCACGGCCTGCCGCTGCATNNTTCTCGAGGAAGGGAATGAGCGAGGCGGCGACCGACACGAGCTGGTTCGGAGAAACGTCCATCATCTGGATCTCCGACGGCGCCAGCATGGTGAACTCGCCCTGCTTGCGGGCGGACACCTGTTCGGTCATGAAGCGGCCGCGCTCGTCCACCGGCACCTTCGCCTGCGCAATGGCGAGCCGCTCTTCCTCCAGGGCCGAGAGGTATTTCACCTCGTCCGTCACCTGGCCGTCCTTCACCACTCGATACGGCGTTTCGATAAAGCCGTAGTCGTTTACACGCGCGTAGGTCGAGAGCGATGCAATGAGACCGATGTTGGGACCTTCCGGCGTCTCGATCGGGCAGATCCGTCCGTAGTGGGTGGGATGCACGTCCCGCACCTCGAAGCCCGCGCGCTCCCGCGTGAGACCTCCGGGCCCGAGAGCGGAGAGCCGGCGCTTGTGGGTCACCGCCGAAAGCGGATTCGTCTGGTCCA
>DOUU01000216.1 GCA_003520425.1 Deltaproteobacteria bacterium | reverse complement strand
CTTCTCACCAACGGCTCGGACGTTGACGAAGAAGATGTGTCCTTCGAGACGCAGCAGCAGAAGACCCGGGAACGTCTCGTCTTCGGGATGCTCTGGCGAGCGCGGCCGGAAGACGTTGGTTCCGGGCTTTCGGCCGAGCACGTGCACCGCGGGATTCGCGGCTTGATGCGCGAGCGCCACGAGCGAGACGATGATCGCGACCACGATCCCTTGCAGAGTCCCGAGCAGCACGACGCCCGCGAAGGCGACCAGGGCCCAGANNAAAACCCTGCAGGTTCTCGAACTCCTCCATGGAGCGAACAAGCTCCTTGAGGTTCTCCAGCCGGCCGGCGGCGTCGGCGGAGCGGTCCTTCTGCCACATCTCGGTATAGCCGGACTCGTCGAGCACGATTTCCGCGAGCTGGGTGTGCGCACCTGCGAGACGATTCACGGCGGTCTGCGACGTGCCGCCCCCGGCGGCCATCGCGCCGACGAGCGCCCCGCCCGCGTTGGCAAGCCCCGTGGCGAGGAGCTCCTGATTCGCGTCGGGCGGAGGCTCCCCGCTCTCCGCGAATGCGCGCCCTGCAGCGATCGTCTCTGTAAAGCTCATGAGCGCGATTCCGAGCGCGCCGGGCCAGAGTGCTTCGAGCATCCGGAGGTCCGGTGCAACGAAAGACGGCAGGCCCTGCGGGATGTTGCCGACCGCCTCGACGCCATGCCTTTGCAACCCGAGGAGCGCCATGGCCGCGATTCCCAAAGACACCGCGACGAGAGGCGCAGGCACACGCGGAAAGAACCGCTCGAGACCCACCAACGTCGCGATCATCGCGACTCCGACCGCCAAGGTTGTCCATGACGTAGCGGGCAGGCTCGTCGCGATCGAGATCAACGTCGAGGCGAACGGTCCTTTGTGAATGTGGATTCCGAGGAGCTTCGGAAGCTGGTCTACGACAATCACAAGCCCGATCCCGGCCTTGAAGCCCACCAAGACTGGCTCGGAGATAAAATTGGCGACGAAGCCCAAGCGCAGAATCGATGCCGCGACGAGGATCGCGCCCACGAGGAGCGTCAACGTGGCAGAGACCGTGAGCAGCGTGCCGGAATCGACATTGGGCGAGAGGGTGCTGAGCTCGGCGCCTACGAGGATCGCGAGGGTTGTGCTCGTGCTGACGCTCAGCGGCCGGGACGTTCCGAGCACCGCATAGATAAGCATCGGCAAGAAAGCTGTGTAGAGCCCCACCTCCACCGGGAGGCCAGCGATTGTGGCGTAAGCCATTGCCTTCGGGATCACGACCGCGGCGGTGGTAAGGCCCGCGATCAGGTCGAAGCGCAACCAAGCCGCCGGGTAGTCAGCAATCCAATCGAGCATCGGGAGGAGGTGGCGACGGACGCCGGAGCTTGTCCTCATCTCTCGCGTCCTTCGCCGGGATGGCTCCGCTGCGGACCCATCGCACAGAGGTGCTTCCCGGGTCGAATCCGAGGGGTAGTGCACGGCACCTAAGACCGCCAGCGTGACGCGAGGATGCGAGCTCTCGCGTCAGCTCTTTTGAACGCCGCAGATCGATGCCAGCAGGGAGCGCATTTGATGTATTGTCATTCTAAGGTCGGGAGGAAAATCCATGAGCGGGCTCGCGTACGGCAAAGCTTCGGCGTTGCTCGCGGTCGGGCTCGCCGTGGTCATTGCGCTCTTACCCGTTGAATTGCAAGCGCAGGGTGAGACACAGGGCCCCACCTTCAAGCCCGAGGAGCTCGAGCAGCTCGTCGCCCCGATCGCGCTCTACCCGGATGGGCTGCTTGCTCAGGTGCTCATGGCGTCCACGTACCCGCTCGAGGTGGTGGAAGCCGCGCGTTTCTTGAAGGCGAACCCAAACCTGAAGGACGAGGCACTCAACAGCGCCCTAAGGGAGCGGAGCTGGGATCCGAGCGTCAAGTCGCTGGTTTCGTTCCCACAGGTGCTCGAGATGATGGACGCGAAGCTCGATTGGACGCAAAAGCTGGGCGATGCCTTCCTTGCCCAGCAGAAGGACGTGATGGACGCCGCCCAGCGCCTGCGCGCGAAGGCACAGGCGGAGGGCAACCTCAAGACTACCGAGCAGCAGCAGGTGATTGTCCGGGAGGAGCCACCCGCGAGCGGGACGCAGGTCATCGTGATTGAGCCCTCGAACCCGCAGGTCGTCTACGTCCCGACGTACAACCCCACGGTGGTGTACGGTGCCTGGCCCTATCCCGCGTATCCCCCCGTACCCTACTACCCGCCCGGCTATGTCGCGACGACCGCCTTGATCTCCTTCGGAGTGGGCATGGCGGTGGGCTCGGCCTACTGGGGTGGCTGCGGCTGGGGGCACGGCGACGTCGACATCAATACGAACCGCTACAACAACTTCAACCAGAACGTGACCCAGAACTACAACCGGAGCGACGTGAAGAACAAGTTCGAGGGCGGGAAGTGGCAGCACAATCCCGAGCACCGCAAGGGCGTTGAGTATCGGGACCGGGGAACGCAGGATCGATTCAGTCGTGGGCAGAGTCCCAAGGCATCGACGCGCGAGGCGTACCGGGGTCGTGCGGAGCAAGGCCGCCAGCAGATCGCCCGGGAGGGCCCCGGCAACGTTCAAAACCAGATCGGGCAGGGCGGACGAGGAGGAGCGGGTCCTGGGTCGCAGCGTCCGACGGCGGGGACTCAACCCGCGGGGGGAGCGCGAGGGGGTGCAGGAGCCGGGTCGCAACGTCCGAGCGCTGGCACGAGAGAGGCGGGCGGAGGTCGTGGCGCTGGAGATCGCGGTGGAGCGTTCCAGGGCTCTGGGAGCGGAGCTCAGGCGCGGCGTGACAGCGACCGGGGCCGGGCGAGCCGGGAGAGCGCGGCCTCGAGAGGTAGCCGCGGAGGGGGAGGTGGTGTTCAGCGGACCAGCGGCGGTGGAGGGGGCGGAGGCCGAGGAGGAGGCGGGGGTCGAGGAGGAGGCGGTGGCCGTGGTCGGTAGGAGGCTAGGAGTGCTCGGGACGGCGGCTCCAATGCAACGCTCCGCAACGACCCGCAGCCGGGAGGCATCGAGATGAGCGCGCGATTGCACTTGCTTCTTCTGTGCGCGCTGCTCGCGCTTGCGAGCCCGGCTCCCCGCGCGGTAGCGGCAGCCCGAGCGTCGCAAGGCCGTTCCTTTTCTTCGCCTGAGGAGGCAGTGGCAGCCCTCGTCACAGCGGCGAAGGCGGACGACGAGAAGCAGATGCTCGCGATCTTTGGCAGTGGGGCCAAGCCCTTGATTTCATCCGGCGATCCCGTCGCCGATCGCGCCGCGTACGAGCGCTTCGTGGCGCGCTACGAGGAGTCGAACCAACTCACCCATCCTAGCGACACGCAAGCCGTTCTTGAGATCGGCAAGGAAGCGTGGCCGTTTCCGATCCCGCTCGTAAAGGACAAGAGCGGCTGGCGATTTGATACCGCTGCCGGCCAGGAGGAGGTCCTCAATCGGCGCATCGGCGAAAATGAGCTCTCCGCCATCCAGGCATGTCTGGCCTATGTCGACGCGCAGCGCGAGTACTACTTGCGCGNNAGCACGAACGGCAAGCGCGACGGGCTCTACTGGCCGACCGCAGAGGGTGAGCCGGAGAGCCCGCTCGGGTCCTTCTTCGCTCAAGCAAGGGCGGAGGGCTATGCGACCGGATCGACGGGCGAGCCCCGTCCGTACCACGGGTATCTGTTCCGCATTCTTGACGCGCAGGGGCCTCACGCAGAGGGGGGCGCGTACAGCTACCTCGCGAAAGGAGAACTCATGGGGGGCTTCGCCATGGTGGCCTACCC
>DOUU01000004.1 GCA_003520425.1 Deltaproteobacteria bacterium | reverse complement strand
GAGGAGCGAACGCGCGAATCACTCGGCTCCGTGTGGAGCGGCGTTCGCGGCGACGACCTCGGCCCGCTCCTCGTGCTGGCCGCTGATTTCTGCACCCGCGTCGCGCGTCAGGCGGGTGAAGAAGAGGAGCGAGCTCAGGCTGATCGCGGCGATCGTAAAATAGGCGGCAGAGAAGTCGCCTGCGCCGAGCTCGNNACGCCGAACGAAAGCGATAGCTGCTGCCCCACGCTCGAGAAGGTCGTTGCTCGGCTCATGCGCTCCTGCTCGATATCTGCATAGGCGAGTGTATTTAGGCTCGTGAACTGGAGCGAGCGAAAAAAGCCGCCGACCAGCAGGATTCCGATGATCAGCGCATGTGGCGTCGAGGGGCGGAACAGACCGTAGCACGCGATCGAAATCGCACACACGATAGTGTTNNTTGCCGAGCAGCACGCGGCGGAAGCCGAAGGCGCGTAGAATCGGCGCGGCCGTGAGCTTCATCGCGATCGCACCAGCCGCTCCCGCGAAGGTGATCATCCCGGACGCAAATGGCGAGAGTCCGAAGCCAAGCTGCAGCATCAGCGGCGTCAAGAACGGGAGCGCTCCGATGCCGGTGCGGAACACGAATCCCCCCAACACCGACGCGCGGAACGTCCGCACACGCAGTAGCGCCACGTCCAGGATTGGCGCGGATACCCGCTGCGCATGCCACCCGTATACGGCAAGGAATACCAGCCCGGAGCCGATCAATAGGGTCACCGAGTCATCCGAAAGGATCCCGCGACCGACGTTCTCGAAGCCAAACATCGTGCCCGCAAGACCGAGACTCACGATGCCGAACCCCGTGCTATCGAGTGCCTCCTCCCGCAGCTCGCGGACGTTCGGCACGAAGCGCGCTGAGAGCAAGAGGCCCAGAATGCCGATCGGGATGTTGATCCAGAAAATCCAGCGCCACGAGAAATACGTGACGATGAAGCCGCCGAGCGGTGGACCAATCACCGGCCCGAGCAGTGCGGGCACGGTGAGATACGCCATCGCCGAGACGAGCTCAGCCTTGGGGATGGTGCGCAGCACGACGAGCCTCCCCACGGGCACCATCATGGCGCCGCCCATCCCTTGCACAACGCGCGCCAGTACGAGCTCGGGGAGCGAGTTCACCATCGAGCAGCCGATCGAGCCCAGTGTGAACACGACGATCGCAGCCGAGAACACGGTGCGTGCGCCCACCCGGTCGGCGAGCCAGCCCGAAAGCGGCAGGAAGATGCCGAGGGATAGCAGGTAGGCGGTGATCGCCAGGTTGAGCCTGAGCGGACTTTCGCCGAACCCGTGAGCGATCGTCGGCAAGGCCGTCGCGATGACAGTCGCGTCCATGTTCTCCATGAAGAGCGCGCACGCGACGATCATCGGGATCAGGTAGCGCGGCATGCGCCACGGGTAGGCCATGGCTGCGCACTCTACCGCAAGGAAGTCTCAATCTGCTATCTGGTGCCGTAGTCACCCACGAGAGGACACAACGTAGATGACGCAAGAGTTGACAGCCTCCGCATCGCCAAACGATCCTGTGAGGATCAGGTACTTCGCGATCTTCCAAAGGAGCGACCACCGCACAGTTGCTTGGCCCCCGAAGGTCCGTCGGCTCTGTTGGGAAGGGGTGCACGCTTTACGCGCTCGTGACAATCCAACGTCGGCGAGCACGACCGGCTCAAGATTTCCTCAAATCGAAGATGAGCCCTGCTCTCACATCGGAACAGGGGCGATGTTACATGAGCGTGCGTTGCGCCGTTGGATCCGCAGAAGGGCTTGTCTTACACGTCCGGTGAGACGTCACTGAGGCCCCGTGATGGGCGGGAGACCATCCTGCGGGCAAGGCGGCAGGACGTACCCGGCGGGAAAGGGGGGAAGCGACCGCTACGCGTGAACGCCCTTTTGCCGCGGTCTGAGCGCTCCTCCAGCAAGAGCAGACCCGTAACGGGTTCCCGTACACGCCCCCATAGAGAGGGAGGGGGAGCGCTCTGGAAGTAGGGCCCTGGTCTATGCCGTACCGTCGAGGCCCGTGCGGCCGATGAGATCGACGCCCTTGCTCACGCCTGCTCCCAGGTGTCGTAGAAGTTGAACCACTGATAGGGATGCTCGAGGCAGGCCTGCTCGAGGCCTTGCACCCAGGCTCGGGCGAGTTCAACCGCCGCCTTGTCGCGGTCGTGACGCGAGACCTTCGAAACGTTGCCGAGCGGGCGTACCACCGCCTCGTAATGGGCGTCACCCTTTCGCAGACAGAGCGAGAGAAAGGCCGGCACGCCGAGCAAGCAGGCCAAGCGGAAGGGCGACAGCGGGAACGCCATCGGGACGCCCAGGAAGTCGATGAGGACAGGTGTGTCGCCTCCGCCCGCGGGTAAGCGGTCACCCATGATGCCCACCAGTTCGCCGCGGTCGAGGCAGGCCTTGATCTCGAAGGACGTGCCCACCGAGCCCGGCTCGAGGTTCAGCACGCGCATCTGGCTGGTCGGGTCGAGCGACTTGAAGAAGCGGTTGATGCGCTCTGCGTGCGCGGTGAACATCACCACATTGAGCGTGATGCCGTGGCCGCCCGCAAGTTGCCGAGGCATGTCGAAGCTGCCGAGGTGGGCGCCGATCAAGATCCCGCCACGCCTCTCGCGCTTGAGGGCGAAGAGGTGCTCGGATCCCTGGTGGTCCATGCGCAGCTCCGAGAGGCCGTGTCCCCAGAGCACCATGCGGTCGAAGATCTGGAGCGCGAACTCGTGGTAATGCCAGTAGGGGGCGAAGAAGCCCGGCCGCCCTCGCAGATGCGCTCGGCCTTCGGGGTAAACCCAGACCCGTTCGAGATAGCGACGCGAAAGGCCTCGCGAGCCGCGGTCATGCAGGAAGAAATAGGCCGCGATCGGATGGAGAATGGCACGAGAGAGGCGACGGCCGAGCAGATTGTAGAGACGCGCCATGAGCCGAAGCGCACCGAGCGAGCCCCGCTCCGCGAATTCCTCCCAGCGCCCAGGCGCCTTCCCTGAACGGGCCCGGCTTGGGCGGGGCATCGCCGCCGCCATCTCAGTCCTGGTCGGCCCAGGGCTCGCCGCCCTGGGTGCGCACGAAGTCGGCGAGACTCCGGACCGACGCGAAAATCTCGCGGTTCTCGTCCGGGTCGTCCTGAATCTGGACCCCGAATCGGTCTTGGAGCGCCATCGCCAGCTCGAGAGCGTCGATCGAGTCGAGCCCGAGCCCCTCGATGAACAGCGGCGCCTCGCTGTCGATGTCCACGCTTTGGATGTCCTCCAGTTTGAGGGCATCGATGATGAGCTGCTTGATCTCCGTCTCGAGCGCCTCGGCTCCTTCCACGTTCCCACCTATTTTCGAGGTGTTCTTCCAGTACCGCAGTCACTCGTCGTGCCGCAAGCGCTCGGCCCTCGTCCCCGGCGGCGGATCGGCTCCCCGCCTCGCTCCGGAAGACCGGGTTCTCGAGTGGGAAATCCGGACAGGACCGCTCTTCACGCCACTCTAAATCAGGACGGCGGGGACGTCGCGACGGAGCTGTAGGGGTCTCTGCGGCCAGCGGGCCTCCCACCGCCTGCGGGCAGGGGCTCTGTTCGCCGTCGAGCTTGGCACCTGCACCAAAGCGGGCGCAGGGGGTCGGAGGACGCCCGTGGGCCGCTTGTTCCAAGTGGCGCAGGGGACGCTCGAAGGGTAGAAAACAGGTAAGATCGCCGCAGAACGGTCTCTCTGGGAAGGCCCGCGCATGAAGCTTCGGAGGCTGCCGCTCGCTTCACTCGCCTGGTCGGGTGTGGTGACCCTACCGGTCGCGGCGGGGCACCACGTCACCCGTGACGGCGCCGAGGTGGTGCTCGCCGACGACGGGCGCGACGCGCGCCCGCAGGCGACGGGGGCGCTCTTCACCCGGCTGCGTGACCGGAGAATCGAGGGCAACCCGCAGCGCTTGCTGCGAGCCGGTTCGGCCCCCGCGCCAAATCCGCAGTGAGCGATCCGTTCGCGCGCATCGCGATCGAGGGCGATACGGGCCGCGGCCTGGTGCGCCCCGAGCTCGCGGTGCAACTCACCGCCGGGCACTTCCCGGGCGATCCCTTCCTGCCGGGCGCCTATCTGGTTGAGCTGATGGCCGCGCTTGCCGAGCGCGTTGCCGCACCGGCGCGCGTGCGTTCGATTGTGCGGTGCGCGTTCGCACGTCGCGTCCGCCCCGACGCCGAGATCGTGGTCACGGCGCGCGCGGCGGGTGTTCTCGTGGAAACTCGGCTCGAGGCAGGCGGCGAGCCGGCGGCGCACGCTACCCTCCGCCTCGCGTGAGCACCCCGACCTACTTGCGACCCGAGCAGCTCATGCGGCACCGGCCGCCGGCGCTCCTCCTCGGGACCGTTGTCGAGTCGACTGCCACCGGTCTCGCCTGCGACGGCATCGACGATGGTCCGTGGCGATGGGCCCGACTGCTCGAGGGCGCGGCGCAGGCCGCAGGCCTGTTCTCGGGTCTGCAGCCGGGCGGCCCCAGCGCGGCGGCGGTGATCGCGGAGTACCGCGACGTCACCCTCCACGCCGAGGGGTACGAGGGCGGGGTACGCTTCCATGCTGCCCTCGATCGGCGCATTCTCGGCTTCTGGCGCTGCCGCGTGGACGCCCGCAGCGCCGACGGCCGGCTCCTGCTCTCGGGTCTGGTCGCCGTCGCGCCTGGGGCGAGATCATGAACGCGCTCGACATTGACGTCACGCCGCCCGACTCGCGTTGCTACCCCCCGCTCGCTGCGGTCGGCCTGTCGCCGGATCCTTTCGACCCGATCCAGGATCGCGCTTGCAAGCTGGTTGACCTGTACACGCTTCACGTCGCGATCGACCTGTTGCGCGAGCTGGCCGACCCCGCCCTGTTGGCGTGCGGTGCGAGCGCAGATGACCTGCTCACGAAAGGCGGCTATGTGGCCGCATTTCGCCCCGCGATGGGCTGGCTCCTCGGTCGGGCGGCCGCGGCCGGCCTCGACCTGAGCGGGCCGCTCCCCCGAACAGACCGCGCGGCCGTGAGAGCCGCGTGCCTTGCGATCGCTCCGTCCTTCGTGCCCGCGTTCACGCTCATGGACGAGGCGGCCGCGCTCTATCCGCGCGTTGCACGCGGTGAGGTCAACGGCGATCGGGCGCTCTTGATGAAGGCGTCACTGTGGGTCGCGTACTTCGATAACCGCAACGGCTACTACGCGCTCAACAACCGCGTCGTCACTGCGGCCGCCGCGGCCCGCGCCCCGGCGGCGCGACCGGCACGCGTCCTCGAGGTGGGCGCCGGGCTCGGCAGCGCCACGGAGGCCTTGCTCAAGGGTCTTCCCGCCGTCGAGCGCTATCACGTGACCGAACCGATCCCGTTCTTCCGGCGGCGCGCGGAGCGCACGCTGCGGGCCGCATATCCTGGCGTCGCTCTCGAATTCGGCGGTCTCGACGTGAACGGCCCATGGGCCGCGCAGGGCGTGCGACCGGCAGACCACACCTTCGTGGTCGGCGTCAACGTATTCCACCTCGCGCGTGACTTGGTGGCAACCCTGCGCGAGGCTTTCGAGGCTCTCGAGCCCGGTGGCTGGCTCGTCGTCGGTGAAGCGATCCGTCCCCACCCCGAAGCCTGCGTCGGTGCCGAGCTGCCCTTCCAGATCCTGCAGAGCTACCACGCCGTTGAGACCGACCCGGAGCTGCGGCCGACGCCCGGGTTCCTGACCGCCGAGGGGTGGACCGAGGCCCTCAGGCGCGCGGGCTTCACCGAGATCGAGCTCGTCCCCGACGTCGTTCGCTTGCGTGACCTTTGGAAGGGAGCGATGACCGCGGCGGTCTGCGGCCGGCGGGCTCAGGTTTGAGGCCCCTGGCCCGCAGTCGCGGAGTTTGCGCTGGCCCGCACGACGCTGCGGTGGATGCCTCCTCACCCCACCGCCAGAACATCCCGGGAATACCGTAGCAGGACAGCCACGTCGAGATCCGCTCGTAAGCCCACAAATGCCGCCGCGCCCTCGCGCAACATCAATGTCTTCGGCGTCGACGCCACCGATAGAAGGGAAGAGGAGCGGCCGAGCAATCGCCAAGCACCGAAGACAGGGTCGTCTTCGAATCGACACGGCGCTTTGGGCTGGCGCAGTGCATTCGATGCGACCTAGTTCACGGCGTCAATTGCGCGATCCAGAGACTGACCAGTACGCTTGCGAGGCCACCGACCGTGGCGAGGAGTGGTTGCGTTAGCTACCGCCGAGTCGCCGGAACACTTCCTCGACGGAATCTCGCGGCTGCGATGACGAAGTCGCTCCGTCAGCAACAATACGGCTCGCGATGACGGAGCATACCTCTTCGGCGTTTTTCACGCCGCGGACCTTGAGTTCCGCCGGAAGAACCCGCTTCAAGACCACGATCATTTGTGCGGTGGTCACCTCGCGGGCGTCGAGACCGGCGCTTTTGAGCGCGAGACGAACGGTTCCCCGAGCACTCAGGCTGTCAAAGGATGTAACCTGCTCGAGCTGCGTGCACGTGCTCTCGAAGGCGGCGGAGGCCGACATCAGCGTACCCGCTCCAGAACGGATGCACTGAAGCTGATACGCCGCCGATACCAAGCGGGCGGCAAGAACGCGAATAGAGAACAGGTGACACTCCCGAGCCCCAGTACCGCAGTCACGATTCGCACGACGGGCGTGATGTCCGCGATTCGCGCCAAGTCACCCATGAATGCGTAGGGAATGCTGGCTGTCCAGATGGCAGCAGATGAGAGGAGTGAACCGGTGCCCCACAAGAAGAAGCGATTCGTGACCAACGGATCGGCGAGTCCGAGGGCTATTCTTCGACGCAGGAGGCCCCAATAGCGGTACGACTCCGTCATGTTCCAAAGCTGGTGAGTCCAGATGACCCCGTACTCACAGAGCCAAGCCCCGCTTCCCACCTGTTCCATCCGGAAGCTCCCGTGGACCGCTCCGACCGCAAATCCTCCCCAAAGGAGGAGCGCGAGCACACCCGCGAGTGACCAAGCCCATGGCGTATGAGGCCGGAACACGTGGACAACGAAGAGCAGGAAGAGCGTAACCCCGACGTCGCACAAGAACTTGCCAGTCCCGGCGAGCACGACGGCGAGCGGAGGTACATCCTTGGCGACTACCTGGAGACCTCCGCGAAGCACAAGATTACCGACCAGGACTCCGTACCCCAGCACCGCCTCGCAAAGAAGAGCACTTCCGAGAAGAATCTCCGGGGCCTGACGGGTGCGATGGGCGAGGGCGAGCAGGCGAACGCTCACCAGCGCGGAGCCAAGTACAAACGCAAGGGTCGCGACCGAATGAAAGCCGTCGAGAAGTCCCATGCACTTGCTCCCGTTGGCGCAGAGGCCATGAAGGAAGGAGTTTTAAATAATGAGAGAATGCCTTCCTTACTTGGAATACCAGCGCCAAGTCTTTATCGGTGCGACGGAGCCGCCCTTTAGAGAGGGGGTACGAGGCAGACAGGCTGCGTATTCTCGCGCGTGCAAGTCGACCGGCGAAGAAGTATTGGCCGCTGGGAAACTGCGTGTCGGCTATGCATGAGACCGGGAAACCTCTGGTGAGGCCACTGCAGAGATCGGAGAGATCAAGGGCGCGAAGGGCGGGCGCTATCGAAGGCACGTTGACCCAATGCGGCGAAAACATCAATCATTTCAATCCGGATGGGATTTCGGAAGCCACAACTCGCGCGGCTACGTCGCGCGCCGCAAGCGCGGCGAACACGTCTTTCATGGCACCTACCCGCGCGATGTAGTCGCGGGCTTCGTGATCTCCGCAGCGTAGATCGGATGCGAGCTCGAACCCACCGCGCGCGTAGCGATCGCCTGCCCCGGTACCGCACAGGTGGACCAATGCGGCAAGCCTCTGCTCCTCTGCGGGTGTGGCGCGGTGGATCTGGTTCCGCGCCAGCGTCATCGAGACAGCGCGATCGAGAAAGGCAGCCGTGAGCTCGATCGCATGACTCGGTACCACGCGGAAGTAGAGGCCATTGAACCAGCAGGAGCGCCAGTTGTACCACGGCCCCTCCTCAACGACGACGTGGTCGTGAATGCAGTAGCGCTTTGCCTCTTCGAACGTTCCGTCGGTGATCTGGTACATCCCCACCGCGCTCGACGCCGGTCGGTAGACCTCGAACGGGTTGGTTCTCAACGACCAGCGCCAATAGGTCCGCACCACCGGATTCCCCGAGCCCTCGACCTGCGCCAAGGCCGCGAGAAGCTCTGCGGTGATCACTTGCGTCGCGTACCTGCGAAAGAGAGGCGCGTACGCGTCCCACGTCTCGGGCGGCGTCTTGTACAGCGTGCCGCTGACCGGGAAGAAGAGCTCGGTCGGCTTGCGGGCGACCTGATAGATCCCATTGACCGCGGCCCACAGGATCGCCAGGGCCACGAGGCCGGCACCAATCTGGGCAGAGGCTGGTGCGCGTCGAAATACGCGCGTCCAGCGGCGGCGCCGCCGAGCGCTCGGCCAGAGGCGCGACACGGGAAGGCGGCGCCACCTGCGTCGGTGGAACTTCCGTCTCCTCGATCCTGCAGCGGGTTGTCGCGGCATCCTGAGCTCTGAGTCCCTTCCGTTCTCAAAAGCCGTCCATCATAGATCTTGCCGTGGGTCGGGCTCTGCCGGTATCTATGCTGCTCCACGCTGGACGCTGTTCGTGCTGCTCGGCCTCCCAAAATCGGAAGCAGGGCGGTGACTGCGCAGCTGCTGTTATGCTGGACCCGCCGCGGGCTCACGCCCGCGAGGGAGCGCCAATGGCCGGAATCGGAGAATTCGACTCCCTGGTCCTCGAGCTCGACGGGCCGGTGGGGTCGCTAACCCTGAACCGCCCGGACCGGCTCAATCCTCTCTCCACGGCGACGCTTCGTGAACTCGTTGCCGCGGCGCGCTGGTTTGACGGCCAGGACGAGGTGAAGGCCGTAGTCGTTCGCGGCGCCGGTCGCAGCTTCTCCGCTGGCGCGGACCTCACGGCCTTCGCGGGCCAGCCCCGCGTCTCACCCCGCGACGCCGCCGACAGGGGCCGCGAGATGGCCGATGCGGTCGAGGCGATGCGCGCAGTCACAATCGCTGCCATCCACGGCTGGTGCGTCGGCGGAGGACTTGTCTTGGCCGCCGCCTGTGACCTGCGGCTGGCTGCCGAGGACGCCCGTTTCTCGATCCCCGAGATCGACCTCGGCATCCCCCTCGCTTGGGGAGGCATCCCCCGGCTGGTGCGCGAGATCGGTCCGGCGCGGACCAAAGAGCTCGTGCTCACCGGCCGGCGCTTCGATGCCCAAGAGGCGAAGGCTGCCGGATTCGTGAACCGCATCGTGGCCGCCGATGCCCTCGGGGCCGAGGCGCAGGCGCTCGCCCAAACCCTCGCGGCCAAGGCCGCGCATCCACTCTTCGCTACTAAGCGGCACGTAAACGCGGTGACCGCACAGATGGTCGGCACCGCGCGCAGCTGGTCCGACGCGGACGCTCTGCTGACGTCGCTGACCGATCCCGAGTGCACCGAAGTGAGGAAGCGGTACCTGGCTGCTCGCCGCCCCTGAGCAGTACGCGGCCGGTTCAAGGTTGGGCGCAGCGAGCGGGCCTCTCGGGCGCTTCCCATGGCGGAGAAAAGCCGGCCAAGGTCGGGGCTGCGGTTTTCTGCGCTGCTCCGTGTCTGCGATCGGCGCCTGAAGCCTGGCTTCGGGATCCGCGGGGAGCGGCGCTCCTCATGCCAGTCGATCCGGACCCAGAGGGGCCCCAAGTCGAAGGAGTGTTTCCCCGGGGATTCCTTCCGGCAATGTCAGGAGTCATGTTTCCCATCGCTCGGGCCTGGGATCCCCCGCGGCTTCATCGCCGCTGCTTCCTACGGGAAGCCGCCCGCAGGCTAACCGGCGGGCCCCTGGTTCATGCCGTCAATCGTGCTACGAGGTTCATTGCCGCGTCGTGAAAGTAGGCCAATCGAGGGGAAACGCGGTCGCAAACGCTTCCACCAGACTCACGCTCAGTATCTCGGGCGCTGCATCGGCATGCACGCAACGACATTCGGCACCGGCTCCCCACATACACCACGGATCTCGTCGCCACGGGGCGACGTGAACTCGCAAGGCGTGTGGAGGCCTCTACCCTGGCAGGCCTGAAGGGCTTCGGCAGGCGGTTGCGGTCCTTGCGGCCGCCCGCGCGGCTCCATGCGCGGCTGATCACTTGCACTGCTGGTCTCGGCCTCGAGCCTCACGGGCTGCGCGCGAAAGCAGCTCACCGTGTACGGATATTCCCGCGTCATGGCGTAGTGGTAGGTCCTGACAACCATGCCATCGAGGGTGAGGACGTCCACGCGGCCGTGACATTCATCGAGATCGGCATTGGTGTATTCGCGACCGTCGGCCGCGATCATTCCCGTGATGGGAAACCCATCGAACGCGAAACCGACGACAGTGTTGGGCTGCCCGATGCCGGGAATGCAAGGCGACGGACCGTGGTAGTGATAGCGCCCCCGGCGCTCGGGGTGCCCATTGCAACTGTCTTGGACCTCGTGGGCCACGGCATCGAGGCCGGCGTCGTCCAAGGCATTGAAGAGGAGCACGCCCGAAACCGTGATTCCTATGGGACCCATGGGAACACAGAACGGCTGGGATGCGAACCGCGGCGCAACCGGGAGGAGGACGGCCAACTCCTGCGAGCGGATGGCGTTCGGATTGCGGTCGATCTGAAACGCGGGATCCGAGCGTTGTACCGGGAAAACGCCTGTGGTGCCGGACATGGGTAGGCCGTTCCCCGCAATGCGCCGCCCGCCGCTCTCAATCCGGACTTCCAGGCGAGCCTGCGGCCAGGACACGCTACCTTGGACGTGGATCTTGCGGGTCTCATCCCAGCTCGAGCCCTGGATCCAGTCCCCGACATGCCGGGCGCCACCCCCCCGGAAGATGGTATTGCAGGAGTACACGTAGCCAACGCGTGGCGAAGAGTTCACCTTGCCGTCCCCAAGTGGAATGGCACGCGGGTCCATGCCGCGGGCAAGAGCGGGCAGCGATAGGCACAACCCAAGAACTCCAAGAATTCGTGTCATTTCTCGAGGGCTTGGGCTCTACCGTGCCGGCCGCCAATCGCCCGGAACCGGATCCTCATGCCCGTGGATCCACCGCACGCTCGAGCTNNCCACTGCACGCTCGAGCTCGTGAGCCGAGACGTTGTTCGGGAGGAGCTTGACGGGCGCGCTTGCTGCGTCGCGGACCCGGAAAAGCAGGCGCAAATCAGGCGCGAGCGCCGACCCGCCCAATTGATTCCCTCCGCTCCTGCCCGGAGAGGTTTCAATGCATTTAAGCCTAGAGCACCGGAGGAGCGACGGAACCGCGGGGGGAGGAGATCTGGGGAAAACTAGTGGGCGAGCTGCCAACTTCTCACCGCTTCGATTGGGTGTACAAGCAGCAGGATATTGAGCAGCAGGCCGTCTCGGATCCACACAGCGAGGCCGAGCTCCAGAACAATCACGAGCACAATGGTCGCCCGCACGGGGAGGTAGGCCGAAAGCACAAATCCCACCATGCAAGCTGCGATGTCTCCGACCGAGTTGAAGACGGTGTCCCCATAGTAGCCCAACGCCACCGTCGCAGCCCTGTACCGGCCAATGACCCAGTCCGTGTTTTCGAGCAGCTCCCAACCTGATTCAACCACCAAGGCGAGTAACCCGCGCCTGCTAACCGACAACCTTCCGGCCAGAAGGCTGAGAAGGGCGTAGAGAAGAATCCCATGCGTGATATGAGTGAACGTATAGGGATCAGTAAACTGCTGGGAGTTCTCCGGTCCCCAAGCATCCGCAGTCCATAGCCTAATGACGCCGCATCGGCAGAAGGCGGTTCGTCCCATCCCACGTTCGATCAGCACGACAAGCGCGACCACGCATGCGCAGATTGCGGCGTAGGAGAATCTGCGGTTCCGGTAGGTCACCTGCATACCTGGGGTTCGCCACAGCCCAATTCAGATTCCTCAGAGGACTTGAGGCTAGGGGCCCCGACGACCGAGTCCCGTCATCCCTCGAAGGGATCGTGGCGGGCGGGGTCACGTCAACCGCAAGAAGCCCCCGAACCGCCACCGTTGCGGCGCCTAAGTTATCGCGCGATCTGCTGTCGCAACTCATCCGCCCGGCGGACCCAGCCCGGCATGCCGATCGAGTTGAAGGGTCCTCGCGCCGCGTCGAGCAGGGCGAGGGCGCGTTCGCGGTCCGCAGCCCGGCCGCGCCGCACCTCCATCCAAGCCTCGTCGAAGTCAACGATCGCGCGCAACGGCCGCGCACCCTGTTCATCGAGCACACGACGTGCCTTGTCGAACCATCCCCTCGCCTCTTCGAACCGGCCGGTGAGCCCACAAAGGCGGGCCAGCGCGAGGCGCGCGTCCGTATGCGGGTAGCGGAAATCGGGCTTAAGCGTCTTCTCTCGGAGATTGCGCTCGAGCAAATCGATGTGATCAATGCGGTCGAGCACCCAAAGCACTTCAATCGCCAAGTAGGTCATCACGGTGTAGGTGGCGGCCCAGCCCGGCGCGCGCTCGATGGCGGGAAGGACACGATGGAACGCCCGCAGCGCGTCGTCGCAACGCCCCTCGTGCGCGCAGACGAGCGCCGCGGCGGTCCATACCGCCGCCATCGCCCAGCGGATCTCTTGGGTTTCCGCTGCGAGGAGTTGATCGATCGCGGGCAAGAAAACGCCATACCCCTCACCGCGGATTCCCGCGTGTTCGAGTGGCACTGCTTGGAGCAGGAACGCGAGTAAAGGCGGGTTTCCGATGCGCTCCGCGAGTTCGGTCGCTCGCACCAAGGCCTCGCAAGAGGCGTCGAGGTTTCCGAGGGCCGAGGCACAGCTCGCTGCGACCGTCAGAATTGTCGCGGCAAGCCCGAGCTGGCCGCGTGCCGCACACTGCGCCGCGAGCGGGTTCGCCAAGGCCAGCGCTCGTGTGTACTCGCCGGCGATGTACGCCAGCATCTGGGGTATCAGGCGGGCGCGGTCGATGGCATCCTCTCGCGACTCGAAGACGACGCTGGGCAAGAAGAAGACGCCGCGCTCGACCCAAGAGGGCGCGTTGGCGAAGAGCATGCGCGAGACCTCGTGCCGCTCAGGGACATCGAGAGGGATTCCGGGGAAGTCGGGATCGTTCGCGTCACGCCTCTGGAGGTCGTAGTCGGCGAGGAGTGCCCAGGTGAGGTCTCGACGGTCTCCTGCATATCGCAGCCCTTGCTCGACCAGCGTCCAGGCACGCGTGTCGAAGTTCGAGGCCCAAACCGCAGAGGCAGCGTCCGCGAGGTAGTCGGCAGCCGCATCGCTGCCCTCACTTGCGGCGAGAAGGGCCCCGGCCTGGCTTGCCACGCTCACCGCTTC
>DOUU01000055.1:1654-5383 GCA_003520425.1 Deltaproteobacteria bacterium | reverse complement strand
GCCGATCCACTGGATGTGGTGGCCTGCGCTGGGCGGCCTCGTGGTGGGTCTTGTGGGACTTGTGGCACCGCGCACGCTCGGTGTCGGGTACGACAACATCGGTGACCTCGTCGCCGGCCGTCTGGCGGTCGAGGCAGCGGTGGTCCTTTTCGCCTGGAAGCTCCTGTCCTGGACGATTGCGCTCGGCAGCGGGACTTCAGGGGGGACGCTGGCGCCGCTGTTCACGATCGGCGGGGGCCTCGGCGCCGCGCTCGGCGCTCTGGCGACGCATGTCTTCCCGGGCGCGGGGATCGATCCCCGCATCGCCGCCTTGGTCGGAATGGCTGCGCTCTTTGCGGGCGCCTCGCGGGCCGTGCTGGCGTCGGTGATCTTCGCCTTCGAGACGACGCTTGCGCCCCTGGCGCTCCTTCCGCTCCTCGGCGGCTGCACGGCGGCCTTCTTGGTCTCCTGTCTTGCGATGCGCAATTCCATCATGACCGAGAAGATCGCCCGCCGGGGCGTTCGCGTACCCGCGGAGTACGCGGCCGACTACCTCGACCAGGTGCCGGTGCGGGACGCGGCGTCGACTCCCGCGGTCACGGTCCAAGCGGAGATGAGCGCAGGCGAGCTCGCGGCATGGCTCGGGTCCGGCGCTCCCGGGACCGAGCACCAGGGCTTCCCGGTCTGCGACGCCGCGGGGACCCTCGTGGGAGTCGTGACCCGCCGCGACCTCGCCCGCGCGCGCGATTCGGCCGCGAAGGTGGCCACCCTCGCCACCGTGCCCGCCGTCTCGATCTCGGAAGATGGCACGCTGCGGGAGGCAGCGGATCTGATGACACTCGCGGGGGTGGGGCGCCTCCCCGTCGTCGCGCGCAGCGACGCCCGCCGTGCGATCGGAGTCTTGACGCGCAGCGATCTGCTCTCGGCCCATCGCCGCCGCCTCGAGGAGGCGCACGCCCTGCGCCGCGGGCTCGATCTCTTCCGCAAGCCGGCCCGGTCCGAAGAGAAGACCCCCGCGGCCTCTTCTTGACAAAAAATGACTCCGGGTCATGATTCGCGCTCCTCGCGTGGGAGGGCGCATGGGCTTGCACCTGCACAGCGTCGGCCACTTTCATCCCGAGCTCGAGATCACGAACCGCTTCCTCGAGGACCTCGACATCGGAACCGACGACGCGTGGATCCAAGGTCGCGTCGGAATCCGCTCGCGGCGCACCGTGCTGCCTCTCGACTACATCCGCAAGACGCGCAACCGGGAGCCCCGCGCGGCGCTCGAGGTGGCCGTCTACAGCAACGCGCAGCTCGCGCGCCGCGCCGCGGAGATGGCGCTCGCGCGCGCGGGAATCGAGCGCGACGCGGTGGGGATGGTGATCGCGGGAAGCTCCGCAACCGATACGGCGGCGCCTGCGGAGGCGTGCAACGTGGCGAGCGCCCTCGGTCTTCGGGTGCCCGCCTTCGATGTGAACTCGGCGTGCACGAGCTGGTTCGCGCAGCTCCACCTGCTCTCCTGCATGCAGCCCGACCCCGCGCGCCCCTTCGTGCTGCTCGTCCTCCCCGAAGGCCTGACGCGCACCGTGAACTACGACGACCGCAGCGCGGCCGTGCTCTGGGGGGACGGCGCGGGGGCGGCGGTGGTGTCGACGGTCGAGCCCGGCCGCGCACAGATTCTCTTCACCTCCCTCGCCTCGGACCCCGCAGGCTGCGACAAGGTCCGGGTGCCCCGGCTCGGCCACTTCGAGCAGAACGGGCGCGCGGTCCAGGCCTTTGCGATCCGTCGCAGCCTCCAGGTCCTGGACGGTCTGCGTCGCGCGCGCGGAGCCTGCGACCGTCCGCTCCACTTCATCGGTCACCAGGCGAACCTGCGCATGCTCGAAGCCGTGTGCCGCGAGGCGGGCATCGGCCCGGAATTTCACCACACCAATGTCACGGAGTACGGCAACACCGGTGCCGCCAGTGTCGCGTCGGTCTTGTCCATGCACTGGGAGAAGTGGACGGGCGAGCAGGACGTTGCGCTCGCGGGCGTGGGCGCCGGCCTCACCTGGGGCGGCTGTCTCGTGCGCTTCAAGGGTCCCGCGTGAGGCCTGTGGACGAGCCCGACCGCTTCGGGGATGCTCCGTCCTGATGCAGCGGCTCGACGAGACCGACCGGCTGCGACTCGCGGTGCAGCGCGCGGTCGGCCACGTGCTGGCGCCGCTGTGGATCTTCAGCGCCGCCCTGGTGCTGCGATTCGTCTGCGGCTACCGCATCGCGGGACTGGCCGAGGCCCGCGCCTGCTACCGGGCGCTTCGTGCGGGGAGCCGCTCTCCGCTCCTTGTGTGCGCGAACCACCTCACGCTCATCGATTCGGTGCTGATCGCCTGGGCCCTGGGCTCGCCCGCGTGGTACCTGCTGCACTTCTCCGCCCTTCCCTGGAACACGCCCGAGCGCCGGAACTTTGCCTCTTCGTGGTGGAGCCGCGCCCTCGTCTACGCGCTCAAGTGTCTTCCCATCACCCGCCGCGGGGACCGTCGCGAGATCACGAGCGTGCTCTCCCGCGTCGCGCACCTGCTCGAGCAAGGCGAGGTGGTGCTGATCTTTCCCGAGGCGGGCAGGAGTCGGAGCGGGCGGATCGATGTCGAGGCCGCAGCCTGGGGGGTGGGCCGCATCGTGGGGAGCGTTCCCGGCTGTCAGGTGCTGTGCGTCTACCTGCGCGGGCAGCGCCAGTCGAAGTTCAGCGATCTGCCCGCGCGGGGGGAGCGCTTCCGCGTCGAACTGGCGCTCCTCGAGCCCAAGAGCGACTTGAAGGGGCTCCGGCGCTCAATGGATCTTTCACGCCAGATCGTGACCAAGCTCGCAGAGATGGAACAAAGGTGGCTGGATGGGCAGCCCTGACGTACGAGCCCCTGTGCGTTTGCGCGAGCTGCGCTGCATCGCGATCGCCAATCGCGGCGAGGCCGCACTTCGTCTGATCCGGGCGGTGAAGGCTTTGCGCGCGGAAGAGGGCAGCGATCTGCGCACGCTCGCGCTCTACACCGACGTCGACCGGGGTGCGCCGTTTGTCCGCCACGCCGACGCCGCGCTCTCCCTGGGCCCCGCACCCACTGCGCTGGCCGCGCACCTCGACCGCGAGCGGCTTGTGGCTGCGGCGCGCCGGGGCGGAGCGGATTCCGTCTGGCCCGGCTGGGGCTTCGTGGCCGAGGATCCCGAGTTCGCGGACGCCGTGGTCGCACGCGGCATGGTGTTCCTTGGCCCCTCCGGCGACACCATGCGGCGGCTCGGCGACAAGATCGCGGCAAAACGACTGGCCGAGAGCCTCGGCGTCCCGGTCGCAGCGTGGAGCGGCGAGGCCACGGCGAGCATCGAATTTGCGCACAAGCACGCCGAGCGCATCGGCTATCCGCTCGTGATCAAGGCGGCGGCGGGGGGCGNNGTCTTTCTCGAGCAGCAGGTATCCGCGGCTCGGCACATCGAAGTGCAGATCGCGGCGGATGAGGCGGGCCATGCCCTCGCCCTGGGCTCCCGCGACTGCTCCGTGCAGCGACGTCACCAGAAGCTGATCGAGGAGGCGCCTCCGCCCGGCCTCGCTCCCGCTCTGCTGCGTCGCCTCGAGGCGTCGGCCCTCGCCCTCGTCCAGGCGGTCGGGTACGTGGGCGTAGGCACCGTGGAGTTCCTGGTGAACGGGGAGGATCTCTTCTTCCTCGAGATCAACCCGCGCCTTCAAGTCGAACACGGCATCACCGAGGAGGTGACGGGACTCGATCTCGTTCGCCTCCA
>DOUU01000055.1:1462-1623 GCA_003520425.1 Deltaproteobacteria bacterium | reverse complement strand
GTGCGCTTCGACGCACCGGCGGGTCCGCGGGTGCGCGTGGATTCCGGCGTCGTGGCCGGCTGCAGTGTGCCGGGGGCGTTTGATTCGCTGATCGCCAAGGTGATCGCGAGCGGCGCGACGCGTGAGGAGGCCAGAGCCCGCCTCGTCGCGGCGCTGCGCGA
>DOUU01000055.1:0-1447 GCA_003520425.1 Deltaproteobacteria bacterium | reverse complement strand
TGGCTCGACCGGCGCGCGCCGGACGAAGCGAGCTCCCAAGCCTTTGCCGCAGAGGCGCTCGTGGCCGCGGCGATCCTCGCCTACCAGCGGGAACGTCTCGCCGCGCGCAGCAACTTCTACGCCGACACGAGCCACGTCTCGGCCTCGAGGGTGCCTCCCTCGCGGGGCCAGCAGGTCGACCTCGTGCATGGCGGGGAGAGCTACCGCCTCGGCGTCTTTGCCATCGGCGCCTGGCGCTACCGGGTGCAGCAGAACGGAACCACGGTCGCCGCGACGCTGCGCGAAGAGGGCGCGCACGCCGCGCGGCTGGAAATGGGCGGCCGCTCCTTGCGCGTGCTCCATGACGTGCGGGAGACAGCCCTGCGCGTCGAGATCGAAGGCTGCGCCCACGAGTTCGGAGGGCACGGCGCGGGGCAGGTGCGCGCGGGATCCCCCGCCATGGTGGTCGCGATTCACGCCACGCCGGGAGACCGGGTCGACGCCGGCGAAGCGCTCGGCGTGCTCGAGGCGATGAAGACGGAGATCGGAATTCTGGCGCCGGTGTCGGGCGTCGTGCGCGAGGTGCGCGTGCAGCGCGGTCAGCAGGTGGGAGCGGGGGACGTGCTCTTGGTGATCGACCCGGGCGCCCGGCCCTCGGCGGCGCGCGGAGGGCGGGAGCCCATCCAGCTCCCGAACGAGCCCGATCCCCTCGACGCGCTCTTTGCGCCGGCGGAAGGACGCGGCGGCCGGCGTGACACGCCCGACCTGCGCGCGGCCCAGGCCGCTCCGACGGAGCAGCGGCGGGCGGCGATCGCTGCGGCGCGGGAGGAGATCCGCCGGGTGCTTCTCGGGTATGACGCCGACCCCGAGCGCGGGGAGAAGCTCGCCGCGTTCTTGGAGGCGCCCCTTCCGACGGAGATCTCCCCCGCCTTCCGGGCCGAGCTCGCGGAGTTGCGTCACGAGCTCTCTCTNNTTCGCCGACATCGAACGGCTCTTCATCCGGACGCCCTGGGTGCGCGAATCCGGCGAGACCGAGCCATCGAACCTGGCACGCCTTCGCATGTACGTGCGGCGCCTGCACGCCGAGGGCGCGGGCATCGATCCGGAGTTCCTGTCCCTGGTCCGCGCGGCGGTGGCGCACTACGGAGTGAGTTCGCTCCTGCCTTCCGATGCGCTGGAGCGCGCGGTCTTGCGTCTTCTCGCGACACAGCACACGCGCAGCCTNNACGCGCTCGCCAGGATCGCCGAGCTGCGGAGCCTTGTCTCCGACGCGCTGGCCGACGCGGCGCTCGAGGCCATGTACGTCATCTTCGAGACGCCGGAGGGTGCGCCGGAGGGCAGCGACGAGGCGGCGCAGGAGGCTCGCAACGCGCTCGATCTCTCCCCCGAGCACCAGTGGGCCGCCCTCGACACACAACTGCGAATGCTCTACGCCCCGCTCATTCCCGTGGGCCAGAAGCCCCTGCGG
>DOUU01000214.1 GCA_003520425.1 Deltaproteobacteria bacterium | reverse complement strand
TAGCCCTCGTTGAAGATGAGATAGAGGACCGCAAGTACGGAGCCCAGGCGCGCCGTCCACTCCGTCTCGGGTGGTACGCGGTAGGGGATGCGGGCGTCACGGATCTTGTGCTTCGCGCGTTCGAGCCGCTTGGCGAGCGTGGCCACGGGAAGCAGGAACGCGCGAGCAACGGCCTCCGTCGAGAGCCCGCCGAGCGTGCGCAGCGTGAGGGCCACACGCGCCTCGGGCGAGAGGGCAGGATGGCAGCAGGTGAAGAGGAGCCGCAAACGCTCGTCCGGCACGTTGTCGTCAACCTCCGTGGCCGTGAGCTCGGCGCGGCGCAATTCCTCGCTCGCGCGCACCGCCGCGGCCTTCTCCGCGCGCATCGTCTGGTGGCGCAGCCGATCGACAATGCGCCGCCGCGCGACGACCGTGAGCCAGGCCGCTGGGTTGTGCGGCACGCCGTCGCGCGGCCAGCGCTCGAGTGCGGCTGCCACCGCTTCCTGGAACGCGTCTTGAGCGAAGTCGAAGTCGCCGAAGCTCGCGATCAGCGAGGCCAGCACAAGGCCGGCCTCGCCCTTCACTATCGCACTGAGCGCCTCGCGGCTCGCCTCGGAGTTCATGCCGGGACAGCCTACGGCGCGCTGGGCGTGCGGGCCATCAGCGAGCTGCACCGAACTCCGGCCGCACCTCGACGGTGCCGATTCGCACGATGGGGCAGCGCCGCGCCCAGCCGAGCGCCTCGTCCAGGTCGGCGCACTCGACCACGATGAGCCCACCGAGGATCTCCTTGGTCTCGGCGAAAGGACCGTCGGTGACGAGCACGTCGTCGCCCTTCCGGCGCAGCGAAGTGGCCGCATCGACCCCGGCCAGCCGAAGGCCTGTGCGAAAAACGCCGGCGCCCTCCAGCTCCTTGCGCCAGGCCAGCATGTCAGCGAGCAACTCCGTGACCCTGTCTTCGCGCTCGGAAGCCGGCACCGTCTCCAGCGGCGGATTGTAAAAGAGAAGCGCGTATTGCATGGATCGTCTCCTCAGGGGTGAGCCCACTACGCCATCGCAGTTTTGAATGAGGAGCGCGCAAGGAGCGCTTGGTAGTAGCGCGCGGTGCGGGGCCAGCGTTGGCGATCGATCTCGAGGCCAGCAAAGGACAGGTTCCCGAGGTGGGCCCCGAGCGCCGCGTCCGCGATGCTGAAACGCGGGAGCACCGTGTCGCGATCGCTGGGAATTTGAGACTCGAGGTAGTCCAGCACTGCCGGCACCGCACTGACCAGGAGCTCTTGTACCCGTGCCTCGTCCGTCGCTTGGCGCAGGACGTGGATCTTGACGAAGCGCTCGAAGAAGATTGCCCCCAGGGTCTCAGCCATGCGGGTGTCTGCGTACTCCTCGAGGAAGAGGGCTTTCGCGAGATCGGGCGGATCGTCCGGATAGAGCGCGGGAAGCGGGTACTTCTTCTCGAGATAGGCACAGATCACCGAGGAGTCGGGGACGACCGTTTCTCCGTCCCGAAGGACTGGGATTTTGCCCATGGGGTGGAGCGCGAGGAGCTCCGGGGTCTTGGGGACCGGAACCAGATTCTCCGTCTCATACGGGATGCCCTTCTCCTCGAGCACGACCCGGGCCTTGCGAAAGAAAGGGGACGGGCTGGCGCCATAGAGCTTCATAGTGCCTCCTGGTGAGGGACGGATTGCCCTCTGCAGAGATGACGGACGAGGAAGGGGAAGAACGACATCCGATTCGATGGGGCCCCGCCTTATGGCCTACTGGCCCCCTGCGGGACGACTGTGGGGCCCTCAGGCGAGGAGCGCAACCTTAGGCCAGGTCAGGGCGTATCTCGTCATCGAGCGGCAGTCTCTCACAAAAATCGCCCCAGAAAGGACCTGATGAGCCTGAAGGCGCCGAACGTTGTCGACTCCAAGCGACGGAAGCGCCTGGCGATCGTCATCTCCAACCTGCCGTGTCCCCACTACGACCGGGTGGGATGTGGGTTTCTGGTGGAGTGAGCTCACGCAATAGGCCAAGCCAAATCCTTCCAGCAACGCCCTGAGCATCTGGCTCGTGCCATGGAAGACGAGCGGGTAGGCTCTCAATCAACGGAAATCCACTCGCCAGGGCAGCGACTTGCGAACATTTCTGGCGACCGTAGCGAGGGTCCCGTGTCGCCTAAAGCGGAACTGCAATACTCCGGGGATGGGCGAGCTCCTGCCGACTCTGATCCTGGTACTCGGCGTCATTGGGCTGATGTCGTTCGTGGCGCAGAAGGTTGCGATCCCGGCGCCGGTGCTGCTCGCCCTGGCGGGAATGGTCTGGTCGCTGATTCCATCGCTCCCCTCGCTGGAGATCGAACCGAAGTTGATCCTCTCGGTCTTCCTGCCTCCTCTGCTCTATGCGGACGCCTGGGAGGCATCGTGGCTCGACTTCCGCCGCTGGCTGCGGCCGATCCTCCAGCTCGCAATCGGGCTTGTGGCCTTCACGATCCTCGTGGTGGGGTTCGTTGCTCATTGGGCGCTTCCAGCTCTGCCGTGGGGTGCCTGCTTCCTGTTGGGCGCGATCGTCTCGCCGACCGACACGGTTGCCGTCCAGGCGGTGCTCGAGCGGGTGCGCATGCCCCGCCGCGCGACAGCGATCCTCGGCGGCGAGAGTTTGGTCAACGACGCGACCGGGCTGCTCGGCGCGGGGCTGGCAACGGTCGTGGTGCTGACGGGTGTGGTCGAGGCCGGATCCATCGGGCTCTCCTTTGCGCGGATTGCGGGAATCGGGGTCATGATCGGAGCCTCGGTCGGCTGGGCCGCGGCCACGATCAACCGCTACGCGCGAGGCACCCGACTCCTCTTCGCGTTATCGCTGCTTGCGCCGTACGTGGCCTACTTCCTGGCGGACCACGTCGGCGCCTCAGGAGTGCTCGCGGTGGTGATCGCTGGTTTCGTTGCGTCATGGCGACTCCATTACATCGCACCGGAGAGCCGCGTGGAGCTCTACTCCTCGTGGGATCAGCTCTCGTTCATGCTAAACGCCGTGATGTTCCTTTTTGTCGGGTTGGAGACGCCGCGTCGCTTGCAGCAGGCGATCAACACAGTGCCCGGCATCGTCGGGATTGCGCTCGTGGTGAGCATCGCGGTGATCGGTGCCCGCCTCGTCTGGATATTCCCCGGCGCCTACGTGCCGCTCTGGTTCTTCCGGCGGTTGCGCCAGCGGGAGGGCGGCTATCCCGATGTTCGCTCCGTGGTTCTCGGCGCGTGGTGCGGGGTTCGCGGCGCGGTCTCGCTCGCAGCCGCGCTTTCCGTCCCAGTGCTGCTTGGGGACGGGAAAGTGTTTCCCGGGCGCGCGGAAATCATAGCCTGCACGCTGGTGGTGATCATGGTCACCCTGATTGGTCAAGGGGTGACGCTCGTGCCGCTGGTGCAACGCCTCGGCCTTTCCGAGGCTGATCCAATCGACCTCGAAGTGCGCCGCGCTNNCGATTGCGAGATGCGATGTCGGATCAGCTCTCGTCCCTGCAGTCGGAGGATGAGTTGGCGCGAACTGAAGCGCTGCGGCGGCTGGCGGTCACCGATGAGGTGCGGCGGGCAATCTATCGGGCGAAAACCGATGCGCTGTTGGCCCTGCGCGATCAAGGGGCGCTGAACGATAGGGTCCATCAGGAGCTGCANNGGCCCGGCGGCGCAGGTCCGCCTCTCGGAGGGAGACCGCGCGGAGATCGCTCGCATCCTGGCCGAACGCCGTCCCGGTCACCTCGCCGTCGCCGGAAGCGATGGAGATGGCATTGCGGGAGCGGATAGCGCCGGCTCGCGGCGTCGATTGATTCGCGGAAGAGGCCGGTGATCGCTGGCTCGGACCGGACGAAGTACGACGACCGAAGAGGGCCGGGTCTTGCTTCCGTATTGCTTCTGTGGTGAGTCTGGCTCGTCGCTTCGAATCGCGTAAGTTGGCGGAGAGGGAGGGATTCGA
>DOUU01000001.1:7606-12681 GCA_003520425.1 Deltaproteobacteria bacterium | reverse complement strand
AGAGGTCCTGGGTGCCGTGCGACACGAAATTCATCATCGTCATCAGCAGCACCAGGTACCCCAGCGGCGCCAGGTTGGAACGAATCGCACGGGTGACATCGAGAGTCGTGGGCCGCGTTCGCTCCCAGGTTGCGGATTCAGGAACCTTGCTGCGGATGTAGATCGTCAGCAGCGCCGGCACTCCGCCGACAAAGAACAGCGCCCGCCATCCGAAGTGAGGAAAGATGAAAAAGAAAGCCCCGGCCGCGAGCAGGTAGCCGACCGCGTAGCCCTGCTGNNTCGCCGCCCATCCCGATTCCGTAGAGCGCCCGCAGGACCAGGAACGTGTGGTAGGTCGGAGCAAGCCCGCTTAGCACCTCGACGACCGAATAGAAGATGATGTCGGCCATCAGCGGCGTGCGCCGCCCGTATCGATCTGCCAGCCAACCGAACAGAATCGCTCCCAACGGCCGCATCGCAAGCGTAGCGGTGATGGTGAACGCGACGTCGGCGACTGACCGGTGAAACTCCGCCGCGATGGTCGGCAGCACGAACACCAACACGAAAAAGTCGAACGCGTCGAGGGTCCATCCCAGAAAGGCGGCAGTCACCGCGTGCGCGGAATCCCGCGAGCTCGCGGACTCGGCCGACATATGCCTCCCACCGCCGACTCCACCGGAGAGCGCCCGGCGATCATCGCGCCGAGCTCCACCGACCGCCAGGAGGGGACGCCCCGCCCCCGGCTCGCGTTCGTTACGTACTCAGATTTGACTGACCTGCGCTGGTGGTCGGCGAGACCGCTAAGGCAAGCCCTGACCGAATCGCCTCTGCAGCTCGAAAAGGCGCGAGCTGATCCCGGGGAAAGTCGCTGAGCAGTCGAGGACCGTCGAGCCTAAGGTTCTATTGCGGCCGCAAGCGCGGAGACTTGCGATTTGCGTCGTCGGGGAGGACCACACAGAAGGGTGCATGACTCGCACCCCCCTGTGAGATCTCAGGCCTCGTTCGAAGTTCGAAACCCGACCGCACTACTTCCCAATCTGCCGGCTGACCGCGTTTTCCTGCTGGTTCAGGACGTTCTGCTCTGACTTCGTGATGTGACCNNCTGGCCATGTCGCGCTCTTCCTGCCGGATCTGGCGGTCTTCCTTGTGCAGCTTCGCGGCTTGCGCCTTCGTGAGCTCACCTTCCTTCCGCTCCTGGTTGATCCGACGATTCTGATTCTCAAGTCGATCGTTCACCTGATCTCGACGGGGATGATTCTTCTCCCACTTCGTCTCTGCGATGGCGCTGCTCGCAATGCCGGCAATGAACGCGGTCGTAAGAGCGATTGTAAGAACCCTGACACAAGTTTTGAACATGTTGACCTCCTCGAAGGTGTGGATGCGTCCGGTGCCCTGCCCTGGCCATCCAACACCACCCCATCGTTCCGGTTGCGGTGTCGACCACAGGCGGGTCACCCGGCCGAGAAGCGCGCGGAGGAGCCACGTGGACGCNNACCCGGCCGAGAAGCGCTTGGAGGATCTACGTGGACGCACAGGGCGCCAAGGAGGCCCCTCCCCTCCTCGCTTTTGGGCCGCGCCGCACTTGGGTGCCTCCCCCCCAGGGGTCTCCGCCTCCGGGGGCCGAGGCATCGCTCGTTGAATCTCGTGGGGATCCTTGCCGCTGCCCCGCAGCGTGATCGCAAGGGGGCTGGGAAATCTGGGAGGGGCTTGGAAAAGCTGCCTACGAAAATGCCTTCCCCCGTGATCAAGGCACCGCTGTAGCCCGAGCGACGTGACGCGATCGTCGGCATAGTGTGCGGTGCCGCGGAGTCGCAATCGAAGGACGGGGGACGCCGTGGACGCAGCGGAGCTCCGAGGGACGGCGCAATACGAATCTCTTGGAGATGGCGCGCAAGCGTTCGCGCATCGAATCCTGCGCCACCGACCAGCCCATGCAGTCATTGGCCTTGTGCTTTGGACGGTGGGCTTGGTTGCGTCCGGAGCCCTCGGAGGGTGCGGCGGAGGCGTTCGCCCCTATCGGGCGATGGCCAAGGCGGCTGCAAGTGAAGAGAGCGTTGAGGCGCAAGCCTACGACAAACGGCTCTCGCTTCAGGTCCGCGAGGCCCTCGTGGAAACCGACGCTACAGCGGCCATTCATGTCTCGCCGCATGTCTACATGGACCGCGCCTTCCTCGTCGGATTTGTGCAGAGCGAAGACCAACGGTCGCAATTTGAGGCTGCGGCAAGGCGAGTCGAGGGGATCCGCGAGGTGGACGGCTACCTACCCTTGAAGACCGCGGACGCCGAGAGCTGGATCACGCGTGATGCGGAGCTCAAGGCCGAGCTCACGGCTGCGCTCGCGGCGGACCTGCGCACCGCGAAGCTTCGTGTCGATACGGAGGTTGTTGCGGGACATATCGTACTGCTCGGGGTTGTGGGGTCGGAGTCAGAGCGTGAAGCTGCGAGGAGCGTGGCCGAAAATATTGCAGCTCCGGACCGCGTCACGAGCTTCCTCCTCCTCCCTGACCCCGAATACGAAAAACGATTGCGCTCTCTGCTCCGGGATTGATGGCGGCGNNGCGGATTCGGAAACCGCGGGCTGAACGTCGAAACGCGCATCGCCGGGCTTCGGGCACTGCCACTGACGAGCGCACTTCCCGCGCTACCTTGGGTCGAGCGCAGCTCGGAGGTTTCCGGCATTCGCATCGGAGTCGTTTTTCCGCAGACCGAGATCGGCCCCGACGTTGCATCCGTACGCAGGTACGGCGAGCGCGTGGAGGCGCTCGGTTTTACGCACATCCTCGCCTACGATCATGTCGTGGGAGCCGACCCCGCGGTGCACACGGGCTGGAGCGGCCCCTACACCCTAGAGAGCACATTCCACGAGCCGCTCGTCCTGTTCGNNGTGCTGTTCGGCTATCTCGCCGGGGTGACGACGCGGCTCGGGTTTTCGACCGGTGTCTTGATTCTGCCGCAGCGCCAGACCGTGCTTGTCGCCAAGCAGGCCGCGGAGGTCGATCTGCTGACGCGGGGGCGCTTCCGACTTGGTGTCGGTCTCGGCTGGAACGCCGTCGAGTACGAGGCTCTTGGCAAACGCTTCTCGGACCGCGGCGCACGCATGGGCGAGCAAATCGAGCTGATGCGTCGGCTGTGGACCGAGCCGTCGGTCACGCACGTGAGCGCGCACGAGCAAGTGACGGGTGCCGGACTCAAACCTCTCCCCGTGCAGCGCCCCATCCCGGTGTGGTTTGGCGCGATGTCGCCCCCGGCCTACCGCCGGGCGGGCCGACTCGGCGACGGCTGGTTCCCGCAGTACCCGCCCGGGCCGAAACTGGATGCGGCGCGCGCGATCGTCGAAGAGGCGGCCGCGAAGGCAGGGCGCGATCCGAACGCACTCGGGATGGAGGGCCGCGTGAGTCTCGGCGCCGCCGGCCCCAAAAAGGTTGCCGAGCAGACCGAGCGCTGGGGCGCGGCCGGCGCCTCGCATCTCTCGGTGAACACGATGGGCGCGGGGCTCGGCTCAGTCGACGCGCACCTCGATGCGCTCGAGGGGATCGCGACTGCGCTCGGGCTGGCGCGACGGAGCGCTCGCCCGTAAGTCACAGCGCACAGTGCACGCGATGCGGCTTCTAGCGCTCGGCGCGCGGCTTGAGATCGACAGCTCGGCAGTGTGTGCTCCGAAGCCCGCGAAGCCCTCGGCAGTACCGCGCAAAACGCCCGTCGCCAGGCCGCATAAAGCCGTCCGGCAGCAGATCCACGTCGCATCCGATGCCATAGCGCCGGCGCGGCGCATCNNGGCTCCCGACCTCCTGGAGCGGCCGCAGAACGGCCTCTTGACAGCCGCCTATCTCCCGCCTCAATCTGGTTCGACCAACCTGGTTGGACCATTTTCAAGTCGGATCTCGAGGAGTTCATGGCTGGAGCCGATCGTCTTGCGAGTCGCGTATCTGGGGCCCTCTGCTCCGCCGGCGTCCTCGAGGTGTCGGGAATTTTCGGGCCCCGCCTCGCTGCGCTGCTCCTTCTGGCCCTGAGCTTTGGATTCCTCGTGACAGCGCCGCAGCCCTGGCACGTCGCCCGGAGCGTCGGAATTCCTCGCGCCAAGACGAACGTCGGTGATCGCTTCCGCGCTTCCCAGATCCACGAGCCCAGGCGGGGCCTGGCGGCGTGCCCTCTCGGCGTCCTGGTCCCGCTCCGCGTCATGATCCGGTTCGCGAAGATCGCCCGGCTGGCACACACGTTCACCTCCGCGGCGCCCTTCGAGGGCAACCTNNGGATGCGCCGCGGCCCGACGCGATCGCTCGCGAGATCCGTAACGAGATCCTGAGCGGCCGCTACCGGCCAGGGGAGCGGCTGCCCTCGGAGCGCGAGCTAGCCAATCGGGTGGGGGCGAACCGAGGTTCGGCACGCGAGGCGCTTAGAATCCTCGCACAGCAAAGGCTGATTGAGATCCGCCCGGGCGGGTCGCGGGTGATCCCCGTGCACCGTGCGAGCCTCGATGTCCTCTCGCATCTCCTTCAGCGTTCGGATGGCCTCGATGCCGCTCTTATGGCCCAGCTTCTCGATGTCCACGAGCTCCTGCTGGCGGGCGCTCTCCGGCTCGCTGTCGAACGGGCCACGGAGTCGGAGATTTCAAGCGCGCTTGAATTGCTCGACGCCATGAGCATCGAACGGGCCAGCGAAGCCGAATATCTGCGCACGACTACCGCACTTGTCGAGCTGATCGCCGAAGCGAGCCACAACCTCGTGCTGCGCATGGTGTGCAACGGCCTGCTGGCGATCCTTGCGACCGTGGTTCCTGTTCTTCAGCGCCTTAGGCCCCCGCGAGCNNTTGCCTCCGCCCGCAAGGCGCTCGTGCGGCGCGACGCGGACGCGGCAGAGCGGGCGATTCGATCATTTTTGCGAATTCAGCGCGAGTACGTGCTAAAGCGGCTCGAGCGGGCATCCGCTCTCACTCGACGGGCCGCTCCGGAACACGAGAAAGCCGGGTAGATCGCAGGGAACCGTCGATCCCGGTTCGTCCGAATTTCGCTTGAAGAGCCTCGGCTTCTGGCGCATTGCGACCTCGCTCGCCGCGTCTCGCTACGAGCAGCGGCTATCGCCGACGCTTCACTCCCAGG
>DOUU01000001.1:7396-7586 GCA_003520425.1 Deltaproteobacteria bacterium | reverse complement strand
GCCGCCCGGTCGGGATGCGTCCTGGCGATCTTGTCGAAGTCCTCTGGACTTCCTCTTCGACCGGCGAGCGACGCGACACTGTCGCCCACACGCGCATTTCGGGCAATGTTCGTCTTGATCGCGCCGGGGTGAACGGTCGTGCACGAGACCCTTGCGCCCTCGATTTCGAGCTCCATGCGCAGCGCGTCCG
>DOUU01000001.1:0-7351 GCA_003520425.1 Deltaproteobacteria bacterium | reverse complement strand
CCGTAGACCACTCCCCAGAAATTGATGCTCATCAGCCACTCGAAGTCCTCGTAGGACATCGCTTCGACGCTTGCCCCGAGGGCAACACCTGCATTGTTGAAGATCAGGTTGACCTTGCCGTGGTTTGCGGCGGCTCGATCAGCCCACTCATAGACCTCCTCGCGCTTGGCGACATCGACGCGCTGCGAGGTGATCTTCACGCCGGAGTTCTCGCAATTCTTAACGGTCTCCGAAAGACCACTCTTATTGATGTCCGAGAGGGCAAGGTGGGCGCCGCACCGCGCAAGCTCGATCGCCAGGGCTCGGCCAATGCCAGATCCCGCGCCCGAGATTGCGGCGACGCGGCCGTCGAAGCTCTTCACCGCTCACCCCTCAGACGGCCTCTACCCTGGCGTTCCGGGCGGGGTTCGAGAACACCATCGCCTGATCCTCGACTCCCCTCATCTTGAGCGCCCAGAAGTCGCGGAGATAGCTCTGGTGAACCTGCCAGGGAAACTCCGAGCCTTGCTTCGGGAACCGATCCACCGCGCGCTGGACGTAGCCCGACGAGAGCCCCACCATGGGTTGTGCCGAAACAGACGGATCCCTGTTGAGCGGCATGCACTGCTTGAGGCCCGCCTTGCGCATGTGGTTGAGGACGCGACAGACATACCCGCAGGTCAGTTCGCACTTCAGCGTCCAGGACGCGTTCGTATAGCCGAACGCCACGGCAAGGTTCGGAACGCCCTCCAGCATCATGCCTTTGTAGACGAGCCGGCTTGCGACGTCGATCTTCTTGCGGTCCACCGAGAGCTCGATGCCCCCCAGGAAGAGCATCTCGAGACCGGTCGCGGTGACGATGACATCGGCCGCAAGCTCGCTCCCCGACCTGAGCTGCAAACCGTTCTCGGTGAACGTCTCGATGTGATCCGTCACGATCGAAGCCGACCCGTCGCACAGCGCCTTGAAGAAGTCGCCATCCGGGGTCGCGCAGAGCCTCTGGTCCCACGGGTTGTACCGCGGGGTGAAGTGCGTATCGATGTCGTAGCCCGCCGGCAGCTGCCGTTCGAGCCCCTTGCGGAGCATCCGCTTCACGAGCGCGGGACGCCACTGGCTCAACTGGTAAAACATCTGGGTGGCAATGGCCAGGATCCATCGCATGATGGCTCCAGCCCGACGACGCGAGGTCACCTTACGGAGGAGGTCGAAGATCGAAATTCTTAGGGGGATCGATGCGATGTAGGACGGCGAGCGCTGGAGCATGACCACGTGTCCCGCGGCTCCGGCAATGGCCGGGACCAGCGTCACAGCCGTGGCCCCGCTCCCGATCACCACGACGCGCTTTCCGGCGTAGTCGAGATTCTCGGGCCACGCCTGCGGGTGAACAATCGGACCCCGGAATCGTTCCATCCCCGGAAAATCCGGCAGGTAGCCGTGGTCGTATCGGTAGTAACCGCTGCAGGAGAAGAGGAAAGCCGCGCTGAGNNACCACGCGATGGTGGAACCGGATCTTCTTGTCGATGCCCTCTGAGGCGGCGCTATCCTTGATGTACTGCAGGATCGAGGCACCGTCAGCAATCGATTTCTCCCCGTCCCAAGGACGGAACGAGTAGCCGAGGGTGAACATGTCCGAATCGGAGCGGACGCCCGGGTAGCGGAAGAGATCCCAGGTGCCGCCGATCGCATCCCGCCCCTCAAGGATCGCGTAGCTCGCCCATGGGCACTCGCTCTGCAGGTAGTGGCCGGCTGCGATACCCGAAAGGCCGGCGCCGACGACCAAGACATCCAGGTGTTCCATCCTCGTGCGGCTTCGTCAGGCGGCTGAACTCGTGAGCTTGTCGTTCAGCGCGCCCTGCTGGCCGAACAGCTCGGCGCGCCACCGCTCGACGAGCGCCGTGGTGTCGCGGTCGTTGGGGTGAAAGTCCTGTCGGTTATAGTCCCGCAGCTGATGCCAGAGTTCTCTGCGCATGTACGGTGCCGTGCGGAACTTGCGCCAGCTCCGGCGGAAATTGCCCCAGCGGTACGTGTCGCGATCCCCGAGCAGCGACAACAGCACCTGAACTGCTATCGCGAGGGCGAAGCTCCATCGGATCATATTCATGACCCTCACACGCATGCGTTCGCTACCGCCCACCGCCTTATACACGTCGAAGGACACAGCCTTGTGCTCGCTTTCCTCCAGGGCATGCCATAGGAAGACATCCCGCACCGCCTCGTGGCCAAGCAGGAGCCGCGCGGCTTCGTTGCTGAGGAGAAGTTCTGCGAGGGTGGCGGTGAAATGCTCGAGAGCCGCCGTCACGGCCAGATTCCGCAGAGGGGACATCATGCGCGTCTGGAGCTCCATCCCAAACCTTGTGTGCCGCTCGTAACGCTTGGTCGGGTAGCCGAGTGCATCGAGGCGATTGTTGAGGGCGTTGTGCACCCGAGCATGCATCGCTTCTTGCCCGCTAAAGCCCGCCACCTGGCGCTTCAGCTCAGGATCCGTAATCCGATCCCGGAAGTGCTGCACGGAACGCACGAAAAACCTCTCGCCATCCGGAAACACGCCTGACAAGGCCGCGACGAGGTGGCTTGTGATCAAGTCGCCCTCACCTGCGAAGTGCTTGGGAAGGTCCCGCAAGGACTCGTCGAAGGAGACGTGCCGAATCGGGATCTGGGAGGTCGGAGTGCTCAGGTGGTTCATGCATCTTCTCCTCTCGGCATGACAAGAGGGGGCGGGAGCAGACCGCCCGGATCTCCCCAGGCCGAAAGACCGCGACGCGTGGGAGTCGCGTCTGGTGCGCTCGGAACCTGCGTTTTGCCTGGACGGTCGGACCAATCTGGTCGGACCAATCCGGTTAGACCATCTTCTAGCCGATGCCCTATTCCCATGTCAATCCGCCTTCCAGCACGGGAATCTCGCGACTCTATCATGCACCGTCCAGGCATCCGAACGTTGCCCAAGCCATTGCCGACCTCCTCACCGGGGTGAGCTTCGATTTGACCGTTCGATCCCGACTTCGTCTCTCTGCCGTATCCACCGGAGGACGCGGCCAAGACCCTCTCCTTGCCGAGTTCCCGAAATGTCGTCTCCGACCTCTCCACTGGGGCGCCAATGACCCGTCTCGACCTCGGAACCCGCAGCCACTGGGCTCCTTCGGTCACGATCGTGGGCGAACCCTCTCGCAGCGCTGGCCACGACCTGCGAGAAGGACGCCCGAACGGCGCTCCCTCAGAGGACGAGGTACATTCTCGAGCGTGACGCCTGTTGCTATCGTTCTGGTCTGAACGGCGCTGATAGGGTTTCGGACAATCGTGACGTCCTCGGGACACAAGACCCCACGAGGACCCAATCTCCGCTTTCGCGGAACTCGAGCGGGCGGTGCGGAAAGCCATGCTGTGCCTCGAAAGCTCGCTCTCCCGCGATCATGGGGTTGGGACGCCGTGAGTGTTTCTCCTGCGTTTCTTGCCGCCAGCCTCTCTGGTAGCGGGCAACCCGCTCTCCGCCGCGCTGGATGCGCCGATTTACTTCGGGTTTGTGACGGGTGACCCCGCGGCGTCCGTCGAACGGCCCCGTGGTCCTCCTCACGGGAGTTACCGGCTTCGTCGGCAAGGTTGTGCTCCACGAGCTCTTGCGCCGACACGCGGAGCTCGGGGTGGAGCGTGTCCTCGTCATCGTGCGCGCAGACAGCCATGCGCTTGCCCGTGCGCGCTTCCGCGCCAAGGTTTCCCAGTCGCCCTGTTTTGCAGCCGAGCCCCAAGGCTGGGAGAAGCGCATTCACGTGCTCGCCGGCGACGTCACGCAGCCGGCCTGCGGCCTCGACGGGGATGTGCTTGCGCAGGTGCGCTCCGATGTTACCCACGCGATTCACTGCGCTGCCTCCGTCGAGTTCTCCCTCCCGCTGCCAAGCGCTACAGACATCAACGTCACGGGAGCTCTTCACGCACTCGAGCTCGCCAAGAGCTGCGCGCACATCGCGTCTTTCGTGGGTGTCTCCACAGCCTACGTGACGCCGCACGAATCGACGCAAGAGCGGGCACCGCTTGTCGCACATGAGCGGCTGGTGCCACTCCCACGAGATGCGGACCTCCTGTACGGGGCAATTCGCGCCGGCCAAATGGAGGCCAAGCGGCTCCTCGCGGAGACCGGTCACCCAAACACCTACACGTTCACAAAATGCCTCGCGGAGCATCTCCTCGTACGTCGTGCCGGCAAGCTCCCGATCACGATCTTGCGACCGAGCATCGTGTCAGCGAGCCGGATCTTCCCCATGCCCGGCTGGATCGACAGCCCAGCGGCGTTCGCCGCATTCGTGGCGCTCATCGGCACAGGTCGGCTGCGCGTCGTGGCGGGAGACCCGGATGTGCGGCTCGACATCGTGCCCTGCGATGAGGTCGCGCGGCGCGCAGCCCTCGCCGCGTTCGCGCCCCCCTCACCCTCCGCTCCCCGCATCGTGCACGCTGTCGCCGGACTTGAGGGCGCGAGCCCACTGCGTCTATGCCGCGAGCAGATCGTTGCTCACTTCGAGGCCCAGCCCGATGATGGGCGGCCGCGGCTCACCTGGGTGGGGCGTAGGGGCGTACGCTTCCGTCTGGAGCACGGGCTGCGCCACGAAATCCCGCTGCGCGCCGCCGCCGCCTGGTCGATGCTCGCACTTCGCTCCGACCGCGCCCGTATGGCGTTGCGCTTGCTTGAGCGCCAGCGGGCAATCCACCGCGAGTTTTCATACTTCACGCACGCGACCTTCGACTTCCGCTCATCGATGCCGCTCGATCCACCGCTCGAGCCGGCCCCCTATCTAAAGGCCGTGTGCGCCGGCGTGCAGCGTCACCTCCTGCGGCCCCGCTCGCGCGCCGCGCGGCCGGCGCGGGGTCGGCCTTCGTCCTACACATCCATGGAACACTGAATCCGTCAGGAATCGCAGAGAAGGTGGTCTTTCACGATGCGCTAAGGGGAGATGTTGTGCCAAAAGGCTCAGCATCTCGCCGTTCCAAGCGGTCGGCCAGCCCACGTGATTGCTGGTCCCGAATGTCCCCGCGAGCAGGTTCGTCGAGCCGTCCGGATTCGTGCCACAGGCGGCATCCAGCGGCTTGCCAGGCGCTGCGACGCGTTCATGGCGTGCTACCGAGATCGTAGTGTCTCAAGCGGGGGTTAGAAACCTCCGAAANNTTGCTGAGATGGAGTTACGAGCCTCCGAAAATCGGGCCATGATGGAGTTCTGGCAGGACAGGCGTGAATTTGAACTGAAGACTCATGCGCTCGCCGTAGTTGTCAGGCCGGATCACCATGTAGTCCATCTCGACACCGAGCTTGAACACGATGTTTTCGCCGAACTTCAGGACCTTGCCCACCCCGAGCCCGATAGGGAGTGTCAACTGCTGGCTTTTCGCGTCCTTCCAGTTCACTTGGATCGTTGGCGACATGCCGATGCTCCAGCCGTCGCTTAAGAAGTAGTCCAAGAAATACTGAGCGTTGAACTTGCTCACGTCCTTACGGAACATCGAGCCTGCAAAGGACCACCACTGCTGCGCAAATACCGCAGCGAGGAAGCGGGAAGAGCGATACCCCAGCACCGCGGCGGGTCCCACCTCCCACTTGCCGTCGCCCAGCTGATCGCTCGTCGCGGTGGGAAGGACGAAGGTGGGGCCGGTTCCGAAGAGCCAGTGCTCTGCCGAGGGAACGATGGCGATGGGAATCTGGAGGTCNNGGCCTCGTCATGACCCAAAAAGCGTTCGTCAGCTGGAAGGGGAACAGGGGCTCGAGCTCGATCGTCTGCTCGACGCGTTGCGTCCGGTTCTCCACGATGGAGAGCCAATAGGTTGTGGTGCGGAGGTTGAAGTTCGTGGTCGTGCTAATCGGGTTCTCGAGCTCGCGGCTAACCGCCGTGAGCTCATCTACCGGAGTGGCGTTCGCGGGCGCTGTCCCGTCCGTAGAACCCCCCGTCTGGGCCTTCGCCGAACAGAAAGGCAAGAGAAGGAGGATGGCGGCCAGTGCGACGTGAAATCTTCTGCCCATGGCGTGATGCTCAGCAAGGCGTGGGATGCGCAGGGAACCATCAAACCCCGCTCTTGGAAAACCCGCGGATCCGTTTGCAGTGGACCTTCGCTCAAGATCATGCACAAATCCGTGGACACTCATGGAAAATTCAAACCCGCGAGAAGGATCCGACTCCAAGTTTGCTCCTCAAAGGTAGCGTCGATCCACCTTGGCCCGCGCGAGGCGCGGGGAAATCGCGAGAATGGCATTGCTGAAGCGCAGCGCTTCATTCCTCCCAACGCAGTTTGAGGGTGGAGGGATCGTTGAGATATCCCCTCAGCAGCTTCGGGCGTAAGGCCTGAATCGTGAGCTGAACGTTCCAAACTTGACCGATCGCCGGGTGTACGGGCATCCACTCTGCCGCGAGCACGAGCTTTAAGGGAATGGGACCGAGGATGGACACTTTCCCAACCTGTAGCCCGATGGGCACTGTGTAGACGTTTGTCGCACTGGCCTTCCAGTTCGCCAGGATGTTGCCCGCGTACCCCACACTCCAGCCATTGGGGAAAAAGTACACGGCGAGGGGCAGAAGATTCATCGAGTTCGTGGCGAAGGGTCCAGAACCTCCGAACGACGTCCAATTCTGAAACAGGGCCGCCAGGATCCACTTGTCCGAGAGGTATCCGAAGGCCGCAGCGGGACCGACCTGCCACTTGCCGGTGGTGGTCCATCTTGAGGAGCCGGAGGGGAAGATCCAGGTGGGCCCGACTCCGAAAATCCAATTGCTACTCAGCTCTCGTCTCGGCGCAAAGAGCTGGAGCAAAATGATGTCTCCAAACGCCGTCGTGCGTTCGATATGGGCAGGATCTTCCGGTTCCGGGTGCGGCTGCGAATCGAAAAACTCAATCGATGGCCGGGTGATGAGGTCCCACTCTGGAGTAAGCGCTACCGGAAAAGCTCCCTGAAACAGCAGCTGTGAATTCCAGTGCTCCTCTTGTCCAAGCCCAGGGCTGATTCTGAAGAAGTTCTGCTGAAGCGCGATGGACCAAGCTTCGCTGACTGGGTCGGTAAGTGCCTTATTGATCGCCTTCAGGGACTGCTTCGGTGCCTGGTCCCGCGGGGGTTCGCTCGGAGGCGGCTGATCGTCAGCTCTCGTGGGTGCTGCAAGCAGGAGGAGGAAAAGAACCGCCCTCATCCACGCACGCGTGTTTTTCATTCGGTTCACGCCTGCCCAGCGGCATCTGCAGCACACTGTCGCGGCGCACGGTGAGGCACGCCAGCGGGGAGGCGCGTACCCATCCCTTTAGCAGCGAGTCCCAGCGTTCCCTGACGAATCCGCTTTCGATTGCGGTCCGACAATAACATTCGCTGCAATCGACCTCGTATCACTGAATCGCCAGGAGATCCAGCGGGCCG
>DOUU01000030.1:9479-10816 GCA_003520425.1 Deltaproteobacteria bacterium | reverse complement strand
TTGGCGATCATCTGCTTCACGTTCTCGAACGTCTCGAGCAGCACGTCGATCCGGTGTCCCTGGACCGGCCCCACGTACTTGAAGTTCAGCGCTTCGAAGAGTAGCCCCGGCGAGAAGAAGACCTTGAGCGACTCCTCCGCCTTGTGCGCCCAGTGGAGCATGTCGCCGGGCATGGAGCCNNNNGACATGTCGTTGTCGTTGAGGATCACGAGCAGGTCGGTGGTCAGTGAGCCGGCGTGGTTCAGCGCCTCGAAGGCCATCCCTGCCGTCATGCCCCCGTCGCCGATCAGCGCGATCGCCAGGTGGTTCTCGCCTCGGTGTTGGATCGCACGCGCCATCCCGAGCGCAGCGGAGATGGAAGTGCCGGCGTGACCCGCGCCGAAGTGATCGTACGGCGATTCGCAGCGCCGCAGGAACTTTCCGATCCCGTTCTCCTGGCCGATGCGGTCGAAGTCCCGACGTCGACCCGTCAACATCTTGTGTGCATAGCCCTGATGACCGACGTCGAGCACGAGGCGGTCGTTCGGCGTGTCGAAGACGTAGTGGATGGCGGTGAGGAGCTCGACCGCGCCCAGGCTCGAGGCCAGATGACCGCCGGTGCGCGACACGCGCTCGACGATCTCCCGGCGCAGCTCCTCGGCGACTCTCCTGACCTGCTCGCGGGGCAGACGCCGCAGGTCCGCCGGGCAGTCGATCCCGTCGAGCAGCCTCTCCTCGGGGCTCATCGATCCCTCCGCACCGCGAAGCGTGCGAGCTCGCGCAAGGGCTCGGCGCGCTCCCCGAGATCGTCGATCCACAGAAGCGCCGAGGCGAGCAGCGTCTCGGCTCGCTCCCGGGCGGCCTTCTCACCGACGAGGGGCACGAGCGAGCAGCCCGCGTCGCCGCCTTTCTCCTCGGCGCCGTCTTGCCGCTCGTCCAAGAGATCGTCCGCGATCTGAAAGGCGATGCCCACCGCCACCCCGAAGCGCCGCAGCCGCTCCAGGAGCGGAGCGCTCGCGCCGCCCAGTCGTGCCCCCCCGACGATCGAAGCGGCGATCAGCGCCGCCGATTTTCGTTCGTGGATCGACTCGACGCTCGCGAGGCTCGCGCTTGCGGCCTCAAAGGCGAGGTCGTCGACCTGTCCGCCCACGAGCGCGAGAGAGCCCGCGGCATGGGCAAGATCCCGCGCGGCAAAAAGCAGCGCTTCGGCGGGTAGCCCCGGCGCGCCCCTTCCCAGGACTTCGAACGCCGCCGCAAGAAGCGCATCCCCGGCCAAGACGGCGATCGCCTCCCCGAACGCCACATGGACGGTGGGGCGGCCGCGGCGCTCGACATCGTCGTCCATGCAGGGCAGGTCG
>DOUU01000030.1:8905-9468 GCA_003520425.1 Deltaproteobacteria bacterium | reverse complement strand
TCGGCCGCAGACGCTTGCCTCCGGGGAAGAGGAGATGACGCATCGCTGCGTGGAGGCGCTGCGGCGGCGTATCCACGGCCGGCAATGCGCCTTCCAGCACGGCGTCCACGAGCGCTGCGCGCTCCGTGAGGTACGCAGCCACGTCCACTAGTCCGCGTCCTCCGGGCCCGCAAAGGGCCGCGCCGCGAAGCCCGCGCCTTCGCGCACCAGCACTTCGATGCGGCGTTCGGCGACCTCCAGCTGTGACGCACAATGCCGCGACAAAGCAACTCCCTGCTCAAACGCCGCAAGCGCGGCCTCGAGTTCGAGGTCGCCCTTCTCCAGCGCCTGAACAATGCCNNTCAAGACGCGCAAGTGCGGTCTCAAAGGGCAGCGCATCCGTCAAGGCGGGGGGGATCTTCGCGGACGGCGAACCCTCGTCCATCGGGCGGCGATGCTACGTCTCAGGCGCCTCAGCGTCAACGCATCGGCGCGCGCGGGCGCGGTGATTCTCAGGCCGGGCGAGCCCCCGCAGCCGCGGCTCGCTTCTCCGGCGTGTCGTCCACGGTGGCGGCGAGCTCGCC
>DOUU01000030.1:0-8889 GCA_003520425.1 Deltaproteobacteria bacterium | reverse complement strand
CAGCACCGCGAGCGGTGAGAGCGAGTCAAGGCGGCCCGCGAGCGCGGCAAGCTTCGACCGGGCGCGCTCCGCGTGGCGGTGGGCCGTGCGCTCGAGCGCGCGTGCAAGTGCGTCGAGGCGTACGCGCTGGCTCGCGACGCGCGCGAGGGGCCCGACGCGCGCCAGCGCCTCGCTGCGCTGTGCGAGGCGGGCCGCCGCGCGCTCGACCACGCGCTCCGCAGCCGTGCACAGGCGCACCAGGTCGCGAGCACACCGGTCGCGGAGCACCGCGCGGTCGGGGAGCGCGAGCGCGGCAGCGGCCGAGGGGGTCGGTGCCCGCACATCGGCCACCAAATCCACAATCGAGAGGTCGGTCTCATGGCCCACACCGCTTATGACCGGCACGGGACACGCCGCCATCGCTCGCGCCACGACCTCGGTATTGAAGGGCTGAAGGTCCTCCAGAGAGCCGCCGCCTCGCACGACGAGAATCACGTCGACGCCGTGGACAGCGGGCAGCGACGCCAATGCCGCGAGGGCCGCGGCGATCTCGTGTTCCGCACCCTCCCCTTGGACCCGCGTCGGAGCCAAGAGGAGGGGAGTCGCCGGGAAGCGCCGTCCGCTCACCTCGATCACATCGCGCAACGCCGCACCCGAGGCCGACGTCACAAGGCCAACGCGACGCGGGAATGCGGGGAGCGGTCGTTTGCGGGAGGGCTCGAACAGCCCTTCGCGCTCCAAGCGCACCCGCAGCTGCTCGAACGCAAGCTGCAAAGCCCCGCGCCCGCGGGGCTCCAGGTGCCGCACCCGCAGCTGAAGGTCGCCGCGCGCCTCGTAGACCGAGCACTCGCCGAACGCAATCACCTCAAGGCCATCCTCGAGCTCGAACGGCATGCGACGCGCGTCGGCGCGGAAGAGGACGGCGCGCAGCTGCGCAGCGTCATCCTTAAGCGAGAAATAGAAGTGGCCCGAACTTGCACGGCGCAGGTTGCTGACCTCTCCGGCAACCCACAGCCTGCCCATGCTCTCTTCGAGCAGTGCCCGCACCCCGGCAAGGACTTCTGCGATCGAGAAGATGCGCCGCTCGGGAAGCGCGCCGGGCAGGAAATCGGTCACGACGCGCCGCGCCGACCGGCCCTCACTGCGCGGGGGCTTCCGGGTTCTCGACGGCCGCCGTCTTGGGACCCGCGCGCAGTCGCTCGAAATAGGTCCAGCTCTTCAGCACGTCGAGCGCGCGGGCGAGCTGGAGATCGCCCGAGGCCCCCTCGCCCGCGGCTGTCTCGGCGCCCTCCTCCGAGGGCCGCGCAGGCGCTTCAGGCTTGGCCTCCTCCTGCGTAAAGTGATGCTCGAGGTCCTTCTCGCGGATGCGGTGCGGCCCTTCCGCAGAGTCGCTCGAGGCGAGCTGCGGCGCGGCCTCGACGGTGATGTCGGGGCTGATGCCGACCTCCTGGATCGAGCGACCGGAGGGGGTGTAGTAGAGCGCGGTGGTGAGGCGCAGGCCGGAGCCGTCCTCCAACGGGTACACCGTCTGCACCGAGCCCTTGCCGAAGGTGTGAGTTCCCACCACGAGGGCGCGGCCCTGGTCCTGGAGCGCTCCCGCCACGATCTCGGAGGCACTGGCGCTCCCGCCGTTCACGATCACGACCAGCGGGTAGTCGGGCTCCGTGCCCTCTGCGCGCGCCCGGAACTCCTGGCGCTGGCTCTCGATACGGCCTTTCGTGTAGACGATGAGGCCGTCGGAGAGCCAGGTGTCGGCGACGCGCACCGCTTGGTCGAGCAGGCCCCCTGGATTGTCGCGCAGGTCGAGCACGACGCCGTGCAGCTCGCCCTTGGATTCCTGGCGGAGGTTGTCGAGCTTCGCGCGCAGGTCCTGATCCGTGCGCTCCTGGAAGGCGCGGATCCGCACGTAGCCATAGCCGGGCTCGAGCAGCCGGCCGTCCACGGAGACGACCTTGACCACGTCCCGAAGGACGGTGATGGGCTGCGGCCGGTCGAAGCCTTCGCGAAAGATGTTGACGGTGATCTTCGAGCCGCGAGGCCCCCGCATGACCTTCACCGCGTCGGCAAGCGTCATCGACTTGGTGAGCTTGCACGGCTCCGTCCAGCCCTGGGGCAGCTTGTCGGGACAGATCGAGACGATCTGATCGTGCGGCTTGATTCCTGCCTTGGCCGCGGGCGTGCCTTCGATCGGGGAGACCACCTCCACGAATCCGTCCTGTCGCTTTGAGATCTCGATTCCGAGCCCGTAGAACTCACCCTTCGTGTCGATCTGCATCTCCTTGTGCGCCTCGGGGTCGAGGTAGGAGGAGTGCGGATCGAGCTCGGCGAGCATCCCGCGGATCGCTCCTTGGATGAGCTTGTGCTCATCCACCGGCTCGACATAGCCCTTGCGGACGAGGTCCAAGACGTTGGTGAAAAGGGAGAGGTCGTCGTAGTTCGTGGCGGCGTTGCCGACCGGGCCTGAGAGCCCGAGGAAGATCGTCGCCGCGGCCGCGCCGGCCAGAAAGGGAAGAGCAAGGCGAAACTTGCCGAAACGCATGGAACGGGTGAACTCCGGATGCGGGCCGCTCGCGTGGCTTCGCCATCGGCGCACCAAGCGATAGGCTTGACCACGAGATGATGGCAGAGGAACCCCCCGAGTCCCACCCCGGGTCAAGGGGCGAGCCACTCGCTCGGATCGAGCGCCTCGCTGCCCCGCCGGATCTCGAAGTAGAGCAGCGCCCCGCCGAGCGATCCCGTCTCCCCGGCGGTACCGATGACGTCACCCGCCCGAAGTGAATCCCCGACTTGAACCCGAATCTCGTCGAGGTGTCCGGCCACGGTGAAGTACTGCTCGCCGTGGTCGACGATCACAAGCTTGCCGTACCCGCGGAACCAGCCCGCAAAGCGCACCTCGCCGTCTGCCACGGCGTGCACGGACTGACCGAGCTGAGCGGCGAAGTCGACGCCCTTGCGAAAGGTCTCGGTGCGAAACTCGGCGTCGACGACTCGGCCGAAGCGTTGGGCGAGGGGGGCGGCGACGGGCGCCGGCAGCCGGCCGCGCAGACTCGAAAACGGGACCGAAGGCGCACGAGAGGGGCCTTGGCGCAGACCGTCGAGGGTCGACTCGAGCGCCTGCGCCGCCGCCTCGAGCTCCTCGATCGCGGCCCGCTCCCGGAGGCGATCGGCCCGAACCTGCTGCAAAAGGTCCTGCTTCGAAGCAAGCTCAAGGCCGAGCTCGCGGCTTCCTGCGGCCAGGCGCGCCGCGGCGCGGTCGCGCTCGGCGGCGGCCGCAACAGCTTCCTCCCGGGCGCGTGCGAGCCGCTCGCCCTCATTGCGATAACGGGCGACCAGCGCCGCGTCGCGCTCGAGCAGGCTTTGCAGCGCGTAGACCCGCGCCAGGAGCTCGCGCGGGCCGCTCGCCGTAAAGATCGCCCGCACGGGTCCGACGGCCCCGGCCTTGTAGAGAGCGATGACGCGGGCGGTCATGGCCCGACGGGTGAGGGCCTGCCGCGCGGCCGCCTCTTGCGCCACCCGTTCGGCGAGCTCGAGGGCCTGCCGGGCCTCGCGCGCACGCTCCTGCGCCCCACTCACCTCCTGCGAAAGGTCTGAAGCCGAGCGGTCGATACCCTCGAGCGTCTCGAGCAGGCCGTGTTCACGCCGCTCGAAGGACTCGAGCCGCTCGCGCCGCGCATCACTCGCGTGCTGGAAGTCGGGGTGTCCCTTTGCCGCCCGCCCGCCGCTCGGCGTCTCGGCGGCCGGGAGAGCGAGGGCGAGGCGAGCGCTCGCCGCAAAGGCGGCGATCAGCAGCCCCGCCCCGCCTCGACCGCGGGCGATCATGGCCGCAGGCCTCCGGCCAACGATGCGGCCGAGCTGAACACTCCGAGCAGGGCGCCCGCGGCTACGAGCACGAGCATTTCAGACGGCGCAAAAAATTCCGGAGGCATGTCCCCGAAGAGGAGCCTGAGCCCGGCGGCAAGGCTCGGCAGGGCAAGGCGATAGAGGCCGGAAAGGCCGCCCACGGCGAGGGCGCCGCCGAGCGCCCCCTGCAAGGCACCTTCGAGCAGGAAGGGGATCGCGACGAAGGTCCGGCTTGCCCCGACCAGCGTCAGAATCTCGATCTCGTCGCGACGGGTGTAGACGGCGAGTCGGATCGTNNAGGAGCGAGAGCGCACTGGCGTAGCCTTGCACCCAGTCCTGCGCGTTTTCCAGCTCCGCGATCCCCGGGAGACCCTGAAGGGACTCGACGACAATCCGCACGCCCTCCGCATTGCGGCGGTCGGGCGTGAGCGAGATCTCGAGCGATGCCGGCAGAGGGTTCTCGCCGAGGGCGTTGAGCAGTTCGCCGCGTCCCGGGCCGGCCCGCTCGAAGCGGCGCCTGGCCTCCTCCTTGGAGACCGACACGACATCCTGGACCCCCTCCACCGTCTTCACGCGCGCCGCGAGCGCGGCCCGTTCTTGGTCCGCGATCCCGTCCTCGAGATAGGCGGTCACGGTGACGTCTTCGCCAATCCGCTCGAGCAGCCTCTGCATGTTCTTCACCACCAGCGAAAACGCACCCGCCAGAACGAGGGTCACGGTGATCGTGACCACGGCCACTCCGCTCGTGAGCGGACTCGCCCGCAACCCTCGCAGCGCAGTGCGAGCGAAGTAGAGGAGGCGGGCAGAAAGAGCGCGCAGGGCGCGCGGCTCGCTCAAGCCCGGGACCCCGGAGCCGGCGTGTCCTCGACGAGCCGGCCCGCCTCAAGGCGAAGCGTGCGGCGCCGATAGCGTCGCAGGATCGTTTGGTCATGGGTGGCCACCAGCACGCTCGTGCCTCGGGCCGCCGCGCCCGAAATCAACTCCAGGATCTCGAGCGCCATCTCCGGATCCAGGTTTCCCGTCGGCTCGTCGGCCAAGAGCAACTCGGGCTCATTCACCAGAGCGCGGGCGATCGCGACCCGCTGCTGCTCTCCACCGGAGAGGGAGAGAGGGTGGTGATGACGCCGGTGCTGGAGCCCGACCTGCTTCAGGATCGCAAAGGTGCGGGCGCGAGCCTCCCGGGCCGGGACTCCGACGACGTCCAAGGCCAGCTTGACGTTCTCTTCGACGGTGCGGCGCGGGAGCAGTTTGAAGTCCTGGAACACGACGCCGATGCGGCGGCGAAGGGGGGGAATCGCCGACTCGCGCGCGCGCCCGACGTTGCGGCCGAGGATCAAGATCTGCCCGTCGCTCGGGCGCTCGGCCGCGAAGATGAGCCGGAGCAAGGACGTCTTCCCGGCACCGCTCGGACCGGTCAGAAACACGAACTCACCCTTGCCGATCTCAAACGTGACGTCGTGCAAGGCCCACGTGCCGGCGAGATAGGACTTCGAGACGTGGTAGAGCCGCACGAGCGCTGCGTCGCGGCCGCCGGTGGCCTCCGCGTCGCTCAAGCCGGCTCTCACCGTGCCGGTCGCTTGCGCTTGCGAGCGCTCTCCACGAGGTAGTCGAGGACGACCTCGTCCAGCGGCTTTTGCGAGACGATGCCCTCGCCAAAGACGCGCGCGAGGGGATCCCCAACCCGGGCGCCCTCCCGTGGGGCCGCACGGACGGCCGGACCCTCGGGCTGCGTGGTCGCACCCGTGTCCGAACTGTCCGCGAAGGCTGCCGCCCCAAGGCGCTCGCGGATCAGCCCGTCGAACTCTCCCCGACGAAGCCGCTGCAGCATCGACTTGTGCTGAGCCTCCATGAGGTTCCGAACTTCGTCGGGCAAGTCCTTGGCGGAGAGCAGGTCTTCGTACCCCCGCTTCTCGGACGAGAGGATGTTCCCGCCATGGAAGAGGTGGGTGATGATATGCGGGTGCGCGCGGCCGCTGTCCTCGGTCTGCACGTGGAACAGGACGCCGCGATGACGAATGTTGGTGTTGAAGCCCGAGAGCATCGCGGGCCTCTTCCCCCCGAACCTTCCACACGGCGCAGGCTGCCTGGCCGACCGGTTGTTTGCAAGCCGGCCGCCGCCGTATCACCCCGCAGCGATCGACGTTCCGGCCCCGCCGACGTATCGGCGAGCCCTGAATCCCGCTGAAATGCTCAGCAAGGGCCCACGAGGGAGCTTCCCCCAGAGTGCAGGGCGCGCAAGCCTCGCCTGGGAACCGCCGCTCCCGTAGTGGCGGTGGCGGCGGGGCTCCCCGCTCCGCGGGCGCTTGGGCCGCCGGCCTGGCGTCCGGCTGCCGGGCGGCTCGGCCGGCCCTCCGAAGCGGAGCGAGAGGGAGACCTGCCTCAGGTCTTCGTGCGCAAATCGGGGCGAAGCAAGACGGCGCGGGGTCCGGCCATGCGCCTTGGCAGCGCGGCCCCTTCGCGCGCTCCTTACGCCGAGCGGTGTCTCGGGAGGTGGCGGAGGCTCCCTCCCCTTCGAACCCGCCTGCGGGCCTTGCCGTGGGAAGGCCCTCGGCGACGAGGTCTCCAAGCTCCCGAACGCGGGCCCTGCGCGGCCTCGCCTGCAGCGAGGCGGCCGAGCCGAAAGGGGGATCGAGGAGCGGCCTCGCCCGCCCCGGCACTTCTTGCACGGGACAAGCCGCATGCCGTCCAGATCCGCGCTCTCTCGTTGCCTTGACGGAGGATGGGGGCTCCAGAAGAATCGCGCGCATGCGATTCCGTCTCGTGCCCGCGACGCTGCTCGTCGCGCTCCTTGCGCCGGTCGCGCTAGGCAACGCCCGCGCCGCCGAGGAAGGTCCGGTCATTTACAAATGGATCGACGATCAAGGCGTCGCGCACTACACGGCGGACAAGGCCCGCATCCCGAACGACGTGCGAGGGCGCGTGAGCGAACTGCGGCCCAGCGCTTCCGACGCGGCCCAAGCGCATCCCGGATCGAGTGGGAGCTGGGCTTCCCAAGACGCTGCGCCCCCGGCGCAGCCCCCCACGACGAGCGGCGCCGCCGCGGCTCCGTTAGCGACACCGAGCGAAGGCGACGCGGCGGCCGCGGCGGCAGCGGCGGCAGCGGCGCCGAAGGCGACAGAGGCGCCCGCCGCGTCCCAAGGGGCGGTCGCCGGGGCGGCTCCAGCGGCTTCGCTTCCTCCCCCTCCGGCCGAATCCCCGGCGGCCGAGAGCCCCGCGGCGACGGCGACCGCGCCGGTAGCCCCGCCCAGCGAGACGAGCAGCACCCCTGCGGCAGCTGCGCCCGCGCCCGAGGCGAGCAGGCCGACTCCCACGAGCGCGCCGCCGCAGGCGATGCCGATCTCTTCGTCCACGACCGCGCTCCCCGCTGCGGCCGAAGTGCCGAAGACGTCTGCCGAGCCGGCCCCTCCCGAGCCCGCCGTCCGGGAAGCGGCCCCACCCGTCGCAAGCGGACCGCCGCACAGCGCGGCGCCAGCGGAATCGGCCGTGGGCGAGTCGTCGGCGACGGACGCGGGGGCTCCTGCGGCGGCCCAGGCCTCCCCACCCGCTTCAGCGGCGCCCACAAGCCAAGCCCCGGAGGCGGCTGCCACAGACTCGGCGAAAGCCGAATCCTCCCGAGTCGATGCAGCGCCTTCTCAAGTCGCGCCAGCGCCGGCCGCAGCCGAGGAGCCTCTAGCCCGCGACGCCGCTTCTGCGGCGGCCGCTCCGCCCTCCCCGTCCAGCAGCGAGCCCGCGCCCGAGGCGACCCCCGCAAGCCCCCCTGCGACAGCGGATCCCAAGGTCGCAGAGGTGGCGAGCGCCGAGCCGACGGCCGCCGCGCACGCCGCCCCGGCGCCCGCTTCGAGCGCGGGAGAGGCCTCGCAGGTCCCTCGCCAAGCGGATCCGAACCTTGAGAAGACCGCGCTCGCCGCCTCCGAGCCCGGCGCCCACGGCAGCACAGCCGATCTCGATGCGCGCATCGCGGCGCTCCAGCGGCAGATCGCTGGCGACGAGGAGTCGCTCAAGGCACAACTCTCGGATGTGCCGGCTCCCGGCGCGCCCGACCTTGCGGATCGCCCCGAGTTCCGCGAAATCGCCCTGCGTCTGCCCAAGCTGCAGGCCGAACTCCGGACCCTCCAAGACCAGCGCGCGCGGCACACGGAGCCGTGACACCCGATTGCAGCGCTGCGGCGTCCTCGGGGATGCCGGCGCGAGGCCGCGCATGAGTCGGCCGGCGCGCGATTCCAGCCCGATCGTCGCGCTTGCGGGCGGCGTCGGAGCCGCCCGTTTCCTGCGCGGACTGCTCGAGGTCGTCGCAGCCGAGGACGTCGTGATCGTGGTCAACACGGGCGACGACCACGAATTCTACGGCGTGCATGTCTCGCCCGACCTCGACATCGTGACCTACACGCTCTCAGGTCGTGTCAACCAAGAACGCGGATACGGCCTGAAGGACGACGGGTTCGCCGTGGTGGATGCGCTCGCCGCATTCGGACACGAGACGTGGTTTCGTCTCGGCGATCGCGACTTTGCGACCTCGCTCCATCGAACCCTCCGCCTGCGGGCGGGCCTCGGCCTTGCGAAGGTGACCGACGAGGTGCGACGCGCGTACGGTGTGCGCGCCCGCCTCCTCCCGATGTCCGAAGATCCGTNNCGACGGCGCACCCGAAGGAGTGCGTGCCGTCGACCTCTCGGCGGCGCGGCGCGCGGGACTCGCCCCCGGCGTGGGGGAGGCGCTCCGGAGCGCTCGCGTCGTTGTGCTGTGCCCGAGCAATCCGGTCGTCTCGATCGGGCCGATCCTCGCGGTCCCGGGCGTCCGGCAGGCGATCGCCGCCTCCGGCGCCCCTGTCATCGCGGTCACGCCGATCGTGGCCGGTGCGCCCGTCAAAGGCCCGGCGGACCGCCTGCTCCGTGGCATTGGCGTCGAGGTTTCGGCGCGCGGNNTCTATCGCGGCCTCGCGCACGGCTTCGTCCTCGACGAACGCGACGCGGCGCAGGAGCGGGACATCGCCGCGCTCGGCATGCAGACCGCGGTGATCGACACCGTCATGCGCGACCAGCCCGCCGCCGTCGGGGTCGCGAGCGCGGCGCTCG
>DOUU01000144.1 GCA_003520425.1 Deltaproteobacteria bacterium | reverse complement strand
GGAACCTGGTACGTGATCGACGTGATTGTGGAAGGGGTGAGCATCGTCTCGAGCTATCGCACCCAGTTCCAAGAGATCATTGGTCAGGGAGGCCCGGAGCGACTGCTCGCCGAGTTGCGGCAGAAGAATGCGAGCGGCGAGGGCTTGGCGCCGGTCGAAACCACGGCGAAGGATGGCGGCACCGCCACTCCCGCCCCTCAGTAGTTCCGCATCGCCTCGGCCGGGCGGACGCCCGCCGCCAGGTCCCGGAGTCGCCGAAGGCGCCCGGGGACCGGGGCCCGAGAGCGCCCCGCGGTCCCGCCAGCTTTCCACAAGTCTCGGCCGGCCGTACGTCAGCCGCTTGCTATGGTCCCCGCCGTGCGCCCGGCGCCCGCCGGGCCGGCACCCCTGGGCACTCGGGAAACACGTGGGTGGTCCCGCATTCCCCGGGACCCCAAGCGAAGGAGAACTCTGCAATGACGGACATTCGATACGACGGCCGGGTGGCCATCATCACCGGCGCGGGGGGCGGCCTCGGCAAGACCTATGCGCTGCTCCTGGCCTCACGGGGAGCCAAGGTGGTCGTGAACGACCTCGGCGGGAACCCGGACGGAACGGGCGCAGGCACGAGCATGGCCGACTCGACGGTCAAGGAGATCGTCGAGAAGGGCGGAGAGGCGATCGCAAACTACGACTCGGTCTCGACGCCGGAAGGCGGCGAGGCAATCACGAAGGCTGCGCTCGACGCGTTCGGGCGCGTGGACATCGTCATCAACAACGCCGGTATTCTCCGGGACAAGACCTTCGCGAAGATGACGCCGCCCGACGTGGAGGCGGTCCTCGACGTGCACCTGAAGGGCGCGTTCTTCGTCACGATGCCTGCCTTCCGGGTGATGAAAGAGAGCAACTACGGCCGGATCGTCTTCACCGCGTCGGCTGCCGGGATCTTCGGCAACTTCGGACAGACCAACTACGGCGCCGCCAAGATGGGCCTTGTCGGCCTCTCGAATGTGCTCTCCCTCGAAGGCACGAAGCACAACATCAAGACCAACGTGATTGCGCCGATCGCGAAGACCCGATTGACGGAGTCCCTGCTCGGCGGCTTCGCCGACGCAGTGAAGGCGGAGCACGTGACGCCGCTCGTCGCCTTCCTCGTGTCCGACCAGTGCCAGCTCAGCCACGAGGTGTTCTCTGTCGGCGGCGGTCGCGTGGCGCGGATCTTCGTAGGCCTGACGCCGGGCTGGTTCTCCGGCAAGGGCAAGACGGCGACGCCCGAGAGCGTTCGCGACCACATGGACCAGATCCGGAATACGGACGGCTACATCATTCCGGGAAGCATCGCCGACGAGATGAAGCTCCTGCTCGATACCCTGAAGTCGTAGCCCGCGGACGGCCCAAGAGCGGGCGGCGCGCCTCGAGCGCGCTCGCCCGCGCAGGGTGCGACTCCGACGCGATCGGCAGGGCTACACGCGGCTGCTCCGGATCGCATCTCTACCGTCCGAAAGTCTCCTTCCGCGTCGCGTGGCCGACCCTGCGCCACCGCTGATAGACTGCGCAGCCCACGAGGATCAAGGCATGAAGCCCACCCGTCGACCCCGGCGCCCGGAGTTTTCGTCAGGCCCTTGCGCGAAGCGGCCGGGCTGGAGCCTCGAGGGGCTGAAAAACGCACCGCTCGGTCGATCGCATCGCGCGAAGGCCGGCAAGGAGCGCCTAAAGGCCGTGATCGATCGCAGTCGGGCGCTGCTCGACCTGCCGAGCGGCTGGCGGCTTGGCATCGTGCCGGCCTCGGATACAGGCGCGGTCGAAATGGCGATGTGGTCGCTCCTCGGTGCACGGGGCGTGGATGTCCTCGTGTGGGAGAGCTTTGGCCAGGGCTGGGCGGAGGACGTGACCCAGCAGCTCAAGCTCGATGCACGTGTCCTGAGCGCCGAGTATGGCGCTCTTCCGGATCTCGCCGCGGTGGACTTTGAGCGCGATGTGGTCTTCGCCTGGAATGGCACGACCTCGGGGGTCCGCGTTCCGAACGGCGACTGGATTCGCAGCGGACGTGCGGGCCTCACCCTGTGCGACGCCACCTCGGCCGTCTTCGCCATGCCGCTTCCCTGGGAAAAGCTCGACGTCGTCACCTGGTCGTGGCAGAAAGTGCTGGGCGGTGAAGCCGCACACGGCATGCTGGCCCTCTCGCCCCGCGCAGTCGAGCGGCTGCTCTCCTACACGCCTCCCTGGCCCCTGCCGAAGATCTTCCGGTTGAAGGAGGGCGCCAAGCTCAGCGAAGGCATTTTCGAAGGCTCGACGATCAACACGCCGTCTCTGCTTTGCGTCGAGGACGCACTCGATGGCCTCGCTTGGGCGGAGCGCGAGGGAGGACTGGCCGCTCTCGCGCGCCGTTCCGAGGCGAATCTCGCGGCGATCGCCGCGTGGGTCGAGCGAACGCCGTGGATCGATTTTCTTGCGCGGGATCCCGCGACGCGCTCGTGCACCTCCATCTGCCTCCAGGTCGTGGATCCGTGGTTCCTGGGGCTCGACAAGGCGGCGCGGGCCAAGACGATCCAATCCCTTGTCACCCGGATCGAGCAGGAAGGCGTGGCTTTCGATATCGCGAGCTATCGGGACGCGCCTCCGGGGCTGCGCCTCTGGGGCGGTGCCACTGTCGATCGCGAAGACATCGAGGCGCTCTTGCCGTGGCTCGACTGGGCGTACGCCGAGGTGCGCGGCGCCTAGTCCGCGGTCGGCTCCATCACCTCGATCCGATTGCCGAACGGGTCTGCGAGATAGGCGCGGCGGTAGCCGTCGAGCGGCTCGTCATCGACCACCCGATAGCCGCTCTTTCGGCAGCGTTCGAGGAGCTCTGCGAGGCCGGATACCCGCAGCGCGGGATGGGCCTTGGTGGCGGGCCGGAACTCGGGTTCGACGCCGAGATGGATCTTCACGCCTTCGCTCGCGAACCAACAACCCCCGCGTGCGGCGAGGTGCGAGGGTTTGGCGACTTCGGCAAGACCCAGCACTCCGCAATAGAAGGCTCGCGCCTTATCTTCGCCGCCCGCAGGCATTGCCAGCTGGATGTGGTCGAGCGAGCAGATCCGCACGCTCGGAAGATACGCGAGGAGTCGCCAGGGCACCGGGGCTTCGAGGGGACGCCGAGAGACCTCGCACGGGAGAAGGTCGCAACGTCCCTCAAGACCTCTTGTCAGCGTGGCCCGACGAGCTCGAATACGGGATACCGACTCGCGAGGGGCGCGAAGGCAGCGGGAGGAGAGCCCGGCGGGACGGGGAAGAAGCGGCCGACGCTCAGCCTGAACTGGTCGAGATAGGCTTTCAGGAGCTCCGGCTTCTGTGCGTCCGGCACGCTTCTCAACTCAAACTCGCTGCTCTGCGTGCCCTTCTTCAAGGTCACGCGACCCGCGGCGAGCGCGTTTCGCACCCACTGGGTGTTGCCGCGCGGCGCGACCAGGTAGCGGCCGCTTGCAACGCTCAGCACGTCCACCGGCGTCGAGTAGAGCGTGCCGCTCTTGCGGCCGCGCACCTGGAGGAGATAGTTGTGACGGAAGCCGAGGCCCAACCCGACAAGGAATCCCACGGCACGGTTGAACAAGAACTCCAAGGAGCTCGGCTTCTCGAACGCAGTCGGGTTGGGGCTCACCCGGGCACCTCCGCGCGGAACACGCCCCCAGTATGCAGCTAAGCCGCGAAAGGCGCGCGGGCCACGAAGAAGAGCCGGCGGAAGGGGAAGATCACCCCGTGCGGTCCCTGGGCATACGCGTGCGCGATCCGCTCTCGCAGCGCTGACTCGAAATCGCGGGCATCGGCCTCCGGTAGGACGGCGAGGGCCGGCCTTAGGGCAGTGCCCTTCAGCCAATCGACGATCGCGCTCGGGGCCGGGAGCCGGTGGTAGTAGATCGTCTCCCATGCCTGTGCCTCGAGCCCAAGGTGAGAGAGTCGTTCGAGGTACCAAGCCGCGCTGGCAATCGGCTGCGGGCCCTGCACACCGCGCAGGCGACTCGCCCACGGCTCCGCCGCAGAGAGCTCCTCGAGGATCCGGTGGGAGGCCTCTTCCCGGTTGTTCGGAATCTGCACGCCAAGCACTCCACCCGGTGCGAGGAGCCGTACGAGATGTCCCAGCAGCTGCGCGTGGTCGGGCACCCAATGGAGCGCGGCATTCGAGATGATGAGGTCAAGCGGGCGCTCCGGCTGCCATGCCCGAAGCTCCGAACGCACGAACGAAAGACGCGCTCGCGCCGGCAGCGAAGTGGCGCCCGCGAGCATTTCGGCCGATTGATCGACACCCCAGACCTCGGCCTTCGGCCAGCGCGCGTGCAACTCGCGCGTGAGCTCGCCGCTGCCGCAGCCCAGGTCGGCGACCGCGCGCGCGTCGCAGTCTGGGATCCGCGCGAGAAGGTCGTAGAAGGGCTGAGCCCGTTCGCGCCGGAACTGCGCGTACTGGGCAGGGTCCCACCGCGGCGATGCGCTCGGGGGGCCTTGTGCCGGCGCGCTCAGGCTTCCACCAAGGCCAAGCCGGCCACGAATTCGCGGGGGTCGCAAAGCGCCTCCCGACACGCAAGGGTCCAGCCCGGGGCGTTGACCGTGACCACGAGCGCCGCCCGGCAGCTTTCGACATAGCGAGCCGCGGGCAGGCTGCGCTCGAGCAGGTGGACGAGAGCGTCCTCGAGGGCCTCTCCCTCGTGGTCCTCCGTGAGGATGAGGCTCTCCTCCATCGATTCGGTCTCCGAGATCAGGATGGCATCGTCGACCAGGGAGCGGACTCGTCCGCACCCCGGGCCCCAGACGCACAGGTACACCGCGCCCTGGCCGAGGAGAGTCGCGGCACAGCGATGCACATCTCCCGGCAGGTCGGCTCGTCCGTCCAGCACGAGCAGGCAGACGAAATGGCGGCTCGGGATGCGCAGCTTCGCGGGGAGCTCCTCCAACCGATCAAGCTCGAGCAGGAAAAGCTCGCGATCCGTCGCAACGTCGTAACCGACCCCGACGGCCGCGGCGTTTGACCGCGACAGGACGGCGGTCTTGGCCGTCACTNNAACCGACCTCGACGGCCGCCGCTTCTGACTCGGGCAGGGCGGCGGTCTTGGCCCTCACTCCGAGTACACCGTGAGAAACGTGCAGCCGCACTCGCTGCGCACGTCGTCATCGACCGAACCGCCGGCCGCGACGCTCGCCCAGCCTGGCCCAAGGCGCCTGCCGCGCTGAATGAGTTCGCCCTCGAGGATGTAGATGAACTCCGGGCCGCGGTGGGTGTGCACAGGGAATACGGCGCCCGGCTCGAATCTCACGAGCTGCATCGAACGACCTTCGGCCGTTCCCAGGTCTTTCACGCAGACCTTCTCCGCAAAGGTCGAGGCCCGAAAAGGCGTCCGTCTCGAGTTGGTGAAGACAAATCCATGCTCGCTCCTGCGCGTTGAATCCCGCATCGCTTCTCCGGGAGTTGCCCGGCTCCGCTGTGGCGCCGCCGCCCCCACAGCTCATGATGCCCGATCGCGCAGCGAGCGGCACGGATTCGCCTGCGTGTCCCGAGATTTGGCTCGACACTCGCACCGTCGCGAGCCCTCGCCGTCCCCACCTCAAGCCCTCTCGGCGGTCCTCCGAAGAACAAAGCGGCCCCTTCGTGCGTGCTGCAAATCTGCGGCACCGCGTCGGCTCTCCAAGGGGGGGGCATGCCGGCCGAAAGCGTCCTTCTGGTTGACGATGACCGCGTCGTTCACGAAACGCTAGAACGTGAGCTCGCCGGCCGAGTGGAACGCGTCCTCCACGCCTTCGAGCCCGAGGAAGGCCTTCGGATCGCGCTTCAGGAACGCCCCGACATCATCCTGCTGGACGTGAACCTACCTCGCATGGACGGCCTCAAGCTGTGCCGACACCTCAAGGAGACGCCCAACACGCGGGATGTTCCCATCCTCTTTCTCACGGTAGACAACAACGTGCAGCGACTGGCACGCGCCCTCGAAATCGGAGCCACCGACTACATCCGCAAGCCCTTCGATCCGGTGGAGCTGCGGGCGCGCGTGGCCGCGGCGCTACGCCTGCGTCGCATGATCGATCTCTTGCGCGACCAGGCGTGGATCGATCCCCTGACGGGCGTCAAGAACCGTGCGGCCTTCGACGACGCCCTTGCCGCCGCCGCGGCTGCCTTCGAACGCGTGGGTCAACCCGCCGCGGTCCTCCTGCTCGACCTCGACCGCTTCAAGGACGTGAACGACCAGTACGGCCACGGCGTCGGCGACGAGCTGCTGCGCCGCGTGGGTTCGGCGATCCGCGCCTGCTGCCGGCCCTACGACACCGC
>DOUU01000219.1 GCA_003520425.1 Deltaproteobacteria bacterium | reverse complement strand
ACTCGTAGCCGAGAGCCTCAGCAAGAACTTCGGGAACTTTCGGGCCCTCGATGAAGTTTCCTTCAAACTCGAGGGGAACGGCTGCCACGGCTATCTCGGCCCAAACGGGGCGGGCAAGACGACAACCCTGTCGATGGTTGCGACCCTGCTCGCACCCTCGTACGGCGATGTGAGAATCTTCGGAAAGAATGCGGTTTCTGACGTTTGGGCCGTGCGAAAGCTTGTGGGCTTCGTCCCGCAAGACGTGGGTCTTTACCCCAATTTGAGCGCCCGGGAAAACCTGTCCTTCTTCGGCCACATCTACGGTGTCCCCGCACGGAAGCTCAGGCGGCGGATGAATGATGTCCTCGACCTCGTCGGCCTGACGACGCGCGCCGATGACCGTGTCCAAACCTACTCCGGTGGAATGAAGCGACGCTTGAACCTCGCTTGCGGATTGGTTCACCATCCTCGGCTTCTCCTTCTGGATGAGCCGACCGTGGGAGTCGACCCGCAGTCGCGGGAGCACATTCTCAATGCCATCCAGGAGCTCGCGGCAAAGGGAACAACAGTCCTCTACACCACGCACTATATGGAAGAGGCCGAGCGACTGTGCGACCGCATCGCCATCATGGACAACGGGCGAATCGTGGCAGCGGGGACCCTGCAAGAGCTGCTCGAGATCGTCGGCATGGGAAGCGTGATCGAAATCCGCGGGGAACTCGGTGTGTCGGAGCTGCGCGCCATCCCCGAGGTCAAGAAGGTTGAGATCAAAGACCAGCTCACTCGGATCTTCGTGACGGACGCCGGCCGCGCCTTGGGCGCGATCTGTACAGTCCTTGCCGAGCGACCCGGCGCCATTGAATCGCTGAATGTGCGCCCTGTGAATCTAGAGCGGGTCTTCATGCATCTGACGGGGAAAGGGTTGCGGGACTGAGGGCAGACATTCGACCGATGGGGCCAGGGGCTGTGGGATGACGCGCCGAGCGGCCTTCCTCCGAACCTTCGCCGCGCTCGCGCTTGTATGGCGATTTGGTACGGCCGCCGGGGCAACGCCACCGCCTGAGAGTCCGTCCGCGGCGGTGCGAAGGACGCTCGACAAGGCGAGTGTCCTCGCGGCAACTGACCTGACCCGCGAGCAGAGGCTCGAAGCGCTCCGAGGGGTGGTGCGTGAGCTCCTCGATACGCGCGCCATGGGACGTCAAGCCATCGGCCCGCTGCTCTGGGAGCGCTCTCAGGATGAGCAGGAGGAGTTCCTCGAACTCTTCGACGAGCTCATCCTTCGCTCCTATCTCCAGAAGCTCTTTCTGTTCCGCAATCCGAAGTTCCGGTTCGCGAGGGAAGAGCGACGAGGAGACACCGCAACCGTGCGAACGGAGCTGGTTACGAGCAAGGATGTGTATGATGTGACCTACGAGATGCACAGAAAGGGCGACCGGTGGCTCGCAACGAACATCGTCGTCGAAGGCGTGAGTCTCACGAGCAACTACGCGAGCCAATTCGCAAGCGTTTTGCGCGACCGCTCCTTCGAGGAACTTCTCGAGCTCATGCGCCAAAAGGTCAGCGGATACCGGAACCCGGGCGGGGCATAGGCTGGCTGTGCTTCGCCTTGATCGATAAGGATGGCGATCAGAAGATCCAAGAGCGGTCGTCGGGAAACAGACTCCTGGGCCCGATCGCCCGATGTCCCTGCGTCGATTCTTCTCCGGCGCGGACGACGGACGTGATGCTCGGGTACATTTCCTGCCGCTCCCGGTGGGATCGGCGAGGAGGGTTGGGCGTGCAGCCGCTCCAGAATGAGTTCTTGGCAGGCTCCTTCATCCGAGAAGGTTCCTGTAAGGCAATGCAAAGCCAGACCGTGATGGCTGGCCTCGGCTTCCGAAAGCTTCGGTCGCTGGCTGCGGAGAGCGTTTCCTTGATTCCTGTGCGCACATCTCTCGCCAATCGGGTGCCCAGGATCACCGAGGGCAGTCCACCTTCCTCTCGCGTGGCAGCCCTTGCGGTCGGGTGAGCCTCGCGAAGCGAGGCAGGGCTTCGCGCCGCTTCATCGGCCGCACCCCGCGGTTCGCCTCGCCAATCGGCTTGCCGCTCCACACTCGAGGCGCGTGCGCATTGACGCGGCAGAGCTCCTCGAAAGCGCCGTCCGCCGTACGGGCCTCCATGATTTCGGAGACGATGACTTTCTCGAGCCGCTTCACGTCCTGGTCCGCGCTTGCGAGACCGAAGCAAGCTTGACGTTCCTCGGGCGTATCGCGGCTCGCACGAACATCCTCCGATTGCTCGAACAGCGTCTTTGGCTCGAGCACGATCGCAAGCGCTATCCCGAAATCGCGAAGCAGTCGATTCGGCGGCCGCTCTTCATCATCAGCTTGGCGCGCTCCGGGACGACCCTGCTCCATCGTCTGCTCGCGCAGGATCCCGAAAGTCGTGCACCGCTCTCGTGGGAGCTCATGTTCCCGATTCCTGCACCGCAACGACCCACCTACGGGACAGACGTGCGGATCAGGCGAGCGCAGCGGGAGATTAGGCTCTTCAATCGCTTCCTTGCGCCGAAGCTGCGGCTCGTTCACGAGGTGGGCGCACGTCTTCCCGAGGAGTGCCTCATGATGATGGCCTTCTCGTTCCGGAGTTTTCAGTTTCCGTCCATGTACCAAATCCCGAGCTACCAGGAGTGGATGGAGCAGCACGATCTTGGACCCGGGTACAGGTATCACCGACGCGTTCTACAATATCTTCAGTGGCAACGCGCAGGAAACCGGTGGATTCTGAAGGCCCCGTCCCATATTTTCGGGATCGACGAGATCTTCGCGAACTATCCCGATGCCGGCTTCATCCACGTGCATCGTGACCCCCTCGAGGTGACCGCCTCGCTTGCGAGCCTGACCGCCGCTCTCTATTCGGCGTTTAGTGAAGGGATTGACCTTCAACGGATCGGTCGCGATCAGGTCGAGAGCCTGCACCGCGGGCTCGAGCGGTACCTGCGGGCGCGTGACCGAGAGCCTGCCAGGCAGAGGAACTTTCTCGACGTCGACTACCGGGGATTCACCGCGGATCCGATGAAAACAGTGCGCCGGGTCTATGACTTCTTCGGCATTCCCCTGACCGAGGACGCGAACCTCCGGATGCAGCGCTTTCTGCGTCGCAATCCGCGCGGAAAGCACGGGCGCCACCGATACTCGCTGCGCCAGTTTGGAATCGATCCCGATGCCGAGGCGCGCCGCTTCCAGCCGTATCGGGATCGTTTTGGAGTCTGAGTCCCTCTCGAGACGCCTTCGGTCATCGGGGCATGTACCGCGCTCGGAATATCCAAAGGCCGATCGCCAGCAATGCCGCCCCTTGCATCACCGTCACGCCGACCGGCAGAAGCGTCGCTCCAAGACCGCGCTCTCGCAAGATGAGGTCGGTCATCCCGTACATGGCCCAGGTCGGGAAGAAGAGCTGACCGAGATTGCGGAGCCATGCCGGGACGAAGCTGAGCGGCCACCACAGCCCACAGAGCGCAGAAAGACCGAGAGTCGCTGCGAGGCTGAGGGGCAGGGTCTGCTCCCGCGTCGCGGCAACCGCCCCGATCAAAAGTCCGAGCGCGGCAGTCGCGAACGCGATCGCAGCGGTCAGCAAGAGGAGCGCGGGTATGGAGGGACCGAGAGAGATCCCGAAGACGAGCCGGCCCCAAAGGAGGAGCACGAGCAATTGTACGAAGCCGAGGACGACCCGGACGCCGAGTTTTCCGACGAAGAGCCGCGTGAAACGCGCGGGAGCGAGAAGAAGACGCGGCAAGGTGCCCCAACTTCGCTCATCGTGCATCGCCGACGAAGTTCCGAATACCACGGCCAGGAGCACAAACATCAACGCGAAGCCCGGGACGTTTTGTTCCCGAGATTTCGAGGCGCGGTCTCTGCCAGTCACATTGCGATCCTGATACACGAGGAGCTCCTCGTGCAACGGATCCGCGAGCTCTGCCGCATCGCGGTCCATCACGAGCAGCAACGCTCGGACGTCGTCGAGCGCGACGCCCTGTGCCGGATCCGTCAACATGGTGATCGTACTCGGTTGGCCCTGCAGGTAGCGCTTGCTCAGACCTTCCGGAAAGATGATGGCCGCCGGTGCCCGATTGAGGTCGCGGACGACGCGCTCGGCACCGGCTTGGTCCATCACGGCGACATTCGCGTGCCGGCCGAGGAGTTCGACGAAGGCTCCGGCGACCGGCCCCTCGTCGTAGTCCACAACGGGCACGAGCGGACGGGGAGGTTCGCTCTCGTAGCGACCGAATGTGATGATCGTGATCATTGCGATGGGTGCGAGGAGGGAAAGGACCAGCGCGCTGGCGTCGCGGAGGAGAAGGCGAAGATCCTTCAGGAAGATGGCAACCATTCTTTGGATCTCCTGGCACCGACATCAACGCAAGCTGTGGCGGAGCCGGAATAGCCAGAGGCCGAGCGCAAACGTGGCGATCCCGTAGCCCGTCAAGACCACTACCGGCTGCGTCAGGGCTGGGAGTCCTCTGTCCCGCAGCACGAGATCGTTCATGCCTTGCATCGCCCAGGTCGTATACGCCACGCGGGAGACGCTTCGTATCCACTCGGGCGCCATCGACTCTGGCCACCACAGCCCTCCGAGACCGGAGAGCACCATGACGAGGGCGAGGCCGAGGGGCTGAGCCTGCTCGCGTGTGCGACTCACGGCAGCGACAAGCAGTCCTGTCGTTACGGTGGGAAGCACCACAGCACACGTGAGGACCACAAGGGCAGCGGGCGAGGAGCCAAGCGAGACCCCGAACGCGAAATGGCTCCACACGAGCAGGATCATCATCTCGAGGACGCCGAGGATGAAGCGCGCTCCGAGTGCGCCAATCAGGATCCGGTGGAGTCCTGCGGGGGCTGCGAGCAATCGGGGCAGAGTCCCCCACTCACGCTCGTTGTGTACGCCGAGCGATGCATTGAAGATCACGGCTACCAGAACAAACATGATGCAAAATCCTGGCAGGTTCTGCTCGAAGAGCGTAATGCCGAGCCGGTTTCCCGTGAGATTTCGCTCTTGGAGGCGAATCATCTGCTGGGCGAAGGGGTCAGCCAGTGCCTGCGCTCGCTTCTCCATGAGCAGCAAGAGCGTCTTTGCCGCGTGTACCGCATCCTCCTGAGCAGGATCGGTCAAGAGAGTGATCTCCGTGGGCCTGCCGTGCCGATAGTTCTCGCTCAGGTTGCGGGGAAAAACGACGGCCATCGGGCCGCGGTTGAGATCGACCACGAAGCGCACTGCATCTTTGCGGCTGACTTCCACGACGGTGGCGAAATCGGAGAGCACCTTCTCGAACTCCCTCGCGACAGGTCCGCCATCTTCGTTGACGATCGCAATCGACAGCGCTGGCCTGGCACCTGTCTCGAGAAGCGCCGCGGAGATGATGCTGATGATGAGGATCGGGCCTACGATCGAGAGGAAAACGAACCAGCGATCGCGAAAGATGAGCCGGAGGTCTTTGAGAAGAGTAAACAGCACTCGCTGTCCCTTCAGGAATGCGGAAGAAGGCGCCTCTCGCTACGCTGTTACCGGCGCGCCGTCCCTCGAGTCGGCAATCGTTGGGAATGCCTGGGTTTGATAGTACATATCGTGCATTGTCTCCCGGCGAAAGGCGGGAGTTGTCGCCATCGTCGGGCCGGGCTGCCTCACAGATCCCGCTACCGCCTTACGGCTCCCTGTAGAGTGAAGGTTTCTTGAATCATCTTTGCACAAAGGCTGACTGATACGCCGATGGTCTATGACACCTTCGCAGGAAGAATCCCTGGAGTTGAAAAACCGAGGCGCTTCTAGGCCCACGTCAAAATCATGACTTGCGCGAGGACGACTCGCAGAATCATGGTCAGCGGGTAGACCGTTGCGTAAGGGAGCGACGGCGCTTCCGACCGAGTCTGAGCGTTGGCAAAGGCCAGTGCCGGCGGGTCCGTCATGCTCCCGGCCAGCACGCCAAGGAGTGTCGCGTAGGGGAGGCCCAAGCGGAGATACGCTACGAGCGCCACGAGGAGGAGTGGCAAAAGAGTGATTGCTGCACCCCAGACCATCCACCAGACGCCTTGGCCCTGGGTCAACGCGGCGAGGAAACGGTCCCCGCTCTTCAGGCCCACGGAAGCGAGGAAGATGGCGACTCCCGTATCCCGAAGGGCCATGCTGGCTGAGCGGGGCAAATAGAAGACGAGAGGCCCGATGCGCTGGACTCGTGCGAGCAGGAGCGCCACGAGGAGCGGCCCGCCCGCGAGCCCGAGCTTCACAGGTGCCGGGATGCCGGGGAGGGAGATGGGGCAACTTCCGATCACGACTCCGAGCGCAATGCCCGAGAAGACAGCGATCAGCTCGGGCTCCTCAAGTGCACGGGGAGAGTCGCCGGTCTCCGCTGCGACAGCCGCAACTGCCTCGGGCGTCCCGACGACGCGGAGCCGGTCACCGAGGGCGAGACGCAGATCGGCCCGCGGCTGCATTTCAACTTCAGCGCGACGGACGCGGGTTAGTTGGACACCGTATCGGCCGAGAAGGTCGAGCTCGGCGAGCCCCCGCCGGACCCATGACTTGCGGCTCACCAAGACCCAGCGGTGCATCAGGGTGCTGGGAAGCTCCAGGGGATCGATGTCAGCCCGCTCGCCAACGTTGATCGTCAAGCGTTCGAGCTCCGCGGCGGGCCCGACCGCGAGGAGGACATCGTCGTAGGCCAGCCGAAAGCCGGCTTGGCCCACGAACTGCTCGCGCCCGCGCACGATGCGGCTCACAACGACGGATCCCCACGGCGCCCCGGGGATCTGGCCCAGCTCGACATCGTGGAGTTCTCTTTTTGCGACCCGAATCGCGACACGCTCAAGCGGCGGTGTGCTTTGCTTAATCAGCCGTTCGATCGCCTCGCCTTCCTGCACGGGGTCAAGCCGGAAGAGTCGCGGCAGGGCGGCAAAGAGGAGGATGATGCCGATGATCCCGAAGGGGTAGGAAACGGCGTATCCGACCCCGGGGAGCTTTGCGACCTCTTCGTGCATCTGCTCGGGTGCTACCGGGCCAAGCGAGACCCCCGCTTCGGTGAGCGCCCGCTGCATGGCGTCATGCGACAGCGTGCTCTCCTCGAGCGCCTGGGTTGCGGCGGCGAGGCTTGGTGTGTTGGTCGTCCCGCCGCTGAAGAGACCGACGGCGACTGCGGGCGAGATGCCGCCCAGCTCGATCGAAGCAACGGTGAGCCCAAGACCTCCCAGCACCACCCCAAGCGCTATCAGGTTCGAACGCAGTCCTTGAGTTCGGAGGGCGTTGAAGAATCCAGGACCCACTGCGAGCCCGACCGTGTAAACGAAAAGGATCAAACCGAACTCTCGCGCAAAATCGACGACGGTGGGATCGGGCGCAAAGCCCAAGTGACCGATCAGAAGTCCGCTGAAGAGCACCCCCGCGACTCCGAGCCGGATGCTCCGAAGGCGCAGCGCACCGAGTGCCAGGCCAGTGGCGATCGTGAACGAGAGCAGGAACAGGCCGGAGGCGATTGCGTGGGAGTCGAAGAGCAGCTGCTGGAACCAAGGCATAGCGCCCCCCCGGGATGTCGGGACAGCCTGTCTGCGTGGCTAACCTATCAGTGACGGGAAGGGGCGGCGAGGAGCGCGGCGGCGAAAGCAACTGGGGAAGGGGGACGCCGCAAAGGTTCTCGCTGAGCGACGCTCCGCCGAGGGGGTCGTGCAGATCATTGGGCGCTTCGGCGAGTTCTTTGTGCTCCCTAGGGGAACTGGAGAAGGATGCACCGTCCGGATCGCGCCCGCGGCACCCTGCCTCGACGAGTCATGGGAGGGTGCTCCGACGGTGCGCCAGTCCTGGCGGCTGGCCGGCGCGAGGACCCGCCAGGACTCTCGCTCTACGCTGATCTCGAACCTGCCGCCGCGCCCTACAATGAAGCGAGCAGTTCGCCCGCTTGACCTTCGCGCGAGCTATTGTCCATGTTCCTGCTCACGGGGCGGACGCTCTGGGGAGTACCTTTCATGCTTGATCTCACGTTCCTCGGTCGCAACCTCGGTCGCATCTACCGCAACCTTTCGACCCCGGCCCTCTACGAGGAGGCGGTCCGCCGCTCCGAGGGCTGGATCTCGCACGCGGGGCCCCTGGTCGTCCGCACGGGGCAGTACACGGGACGCTCTGCGGAGGACAAGTTCGTCGTGCGCGAGCCTTCGAGCGAGGCGGACATCTGGTGGGGAAAGTACAACCGGCCGATCGAGCCCTCGCACTTTAGGCAGGTCCTGGTACGGCTCCAAGCGTATCTCCAGGGTCGCGACATCTTCGTGCAGGATTGCTACGCCGGTGCCGATCCTGACTACCGACTTCGGCTGCGCGTGGTGACTGAGACCGCGTGGCACAGCCTCTTCGCTCGGAACATGTTCATCCAGGAGCACGACCGCACCGCACTTGAAGCCTTCGTGCCGGACTTCAGGGTCATCCACTGCCCGCAGTTCCAGGCGATTCCTGAAGTGGACCACACGCGGAGCGAGGCGTTCATTTTGCTGGATCTCGGTGCGAGACTCGTGATCATCGGAGGCACCAGCTATGCCGGGGAGATCAAGAAGTCTGTTTTCACCACGATGAACTACCTCCTGCCGAAGCGGGGTGTGCTCGGGATGCACTGCTCGGCGAATCAAGGACCAAAGGGCGACACCGCGATCTTCTTCGGCCTCTCCGGCACGGGTAAGACCACGCTCTCGGCCGATCCCGAGCGGGCGCTGATCGGGGACGACGAGCACGGTTGGATCGAACAGGGGATCTTCAACTTCGAGGGCGGCTGCTACGCCAAGGTGATCCGGCTATCCCCCGAGGCCGAGCCCGAGATCTACGAGGTGACCCGGCGTTTCGGCACGGTGCTCGAGAACGTAGCGATCGACCCCGAGACCCGCCGAGTGGACCTGAACGACGACTCTCTCACTGAGAACACGCGTGCCGCTTACCACGTGACCCAGCTTCCCAAGATCGTAGAGGGCGGCGTGGGGGGACACCCTCGCAATATCATCATGCTCACTGCCGACGCCTTCGGCGTAATGCCCCCGATTGCAAAGCTCAACCCCGCGCAGGCGATGTACCACTTCCTCTCCGGCTATACCGCCAAGCTCGCCGGTACCGAGCGCGGCGTGAAGGAGCCGACCGCGACCTTCTCGCCCCTGTTCGGTGCTCCTTTCATGGCTCTGCATCCCATGGTGTATGCGGACCTCTTCGGGCAGTTCGTCGCTCGGCACAAGGTCGATTGCTGGCTGGTGAATACGGGCTGGACCGGAGGGCCCTACGGAGAAGGAAATCGCCTCGCGATCGCCCACTCCCGCGCCGTGGTGCGAGCAGCGCTCTCGGGCGCGCTTTCCGGCGCGAGTTTTGAAACCGATCCGGTCTTCGGCTTCGGAGTGCCTCGGAGCTGCCCAGGGGTTCCTGCCGCGATCCTCTCGCCCCGCGGTACGTGGAGCGACACCGCGGCGTACGACCGACAGGCGCGCGCCCTCGCTGAGCGCTTCAGCGAGAATTTCGCGCAGTTCGCCGACCGGGCTTCTCCGGAGGTGCGGGCCGCCGGACCGGCGAGGGTGTAACGACCACCTCTCGCCGTGCACGGCGAGAGCCGGTGCGAAGCCAACCGTTCGTCGGAAGAAACCGCTCAAGACTCGCTGTGCAGCGAATTTCAACAAATCAATCGAAGTGCATTTGCGAGGGACCATGCGATGCCCCACACACTGGCATGCTGCAGGGAATGGCCGCGGCGGGCTCGGCCTCGCTCTTGAGGGCTTTGAGCGCTTTGACCTCAAGCTCGAGACGCACCTGGGTCGCGGGCTCCCGAGCGAAGGGGGACGGCCCTATTCACTTCACTTCTCGTGGCTTCATGTGAAATCTCGGCCAACCTTGGCGCGGTAATTTGCCTCAGGCAGGATCCCTTGTTGCGACAGGCAGCCACGAAAAGGGCTCGTAGTCCCGCGTAGAGACCGGGCATGATTGCTGCAAGACTGTGTCAGGAACTTGGGAGGGACCCCTGCGAGCGAAAGTGCTCTACAGGATCAGGTCCCTTCAAATGCGACCAGTCATTTGGGATTCACGCATTTGTCTGCTCCGGTTGGCTTACAGATCGTGATTGGTCTCCTCATGTTTGCACTCGTGTTTGTGCCGCTGGAGCGATTGGTTGCTCTGCGCCAACAGCCCGTGTTTCGTCCCGGGTGGACGACAGACGTCATCTACTACGTCGCGGGCTGCTTCGTGGGAAAGTTCAGCGATGCAATGAGCTTCGGGGCGATGTTGCTGATTCGTCAGCTCGGCGGTCTGGACTCGAGCAGCATTGTGGCAACCCAACCTGCATGGGTTCAATTTCTGGAGCTTGTGATTGTCGCGGACTTCCTGGCTTACCTGTTGCACCGCGCTCTTCACCAATACGCCTGGTTGTGGCGATTCCATAGAGTTCATCACAGTTCGCGACGGATGGATTGGCTGGCCAATGTTCGGTTGCACCCGGTCGACAAAATCTTAGGAGATTGCTTTCAGTTCATCCCCATTTTTTGTCTCGGTTTTGCCAGCGCTCCACTGCTTGCCTACACAATCGTTCTTGGATTTCAAGGATTCTTGAATCATTCGAACACGAGGATCAGTTTCGGATTTCTGCGCTGGATTGTTGCCAGTCCGCAGTTTCATCACTGGCATCACTGCGATGATTCCGAAGCCTACCCCGAGGCTTACAACAAGAACTTTGCGCCCCATTTCGTGATCTTCGACCGACTGTTTGGCACGATCTACCTTCCACGAGATCGGTCAATGCCGGAGAGATATGGCGCCCCGGAATCGGTGCCTGCGGGGTTTTGGCAACAGATGATCTACCCTTTTCGGAGTCCCGACTGGGCCTCTCGCGTGAGCCCCCAAGTGGAACGATCTGCAGTGTTTGAAGGCCAGGTGTCCTTATCCGCCAGCGAGACTCAGGGGCCGCGGTAGGTACGGCGCGCGACGGACCGTTCCTTTCGGAGGAACAGGCTGCGAGAAGGTGAAGTTCCCTTGCGGAATTGGTTTCACAACTCCGCTCCTTATGGGCAGACTACCATTCAAAACGTTGACGGGGCAATCCAGCACGGATCGCGCCGTGCACCTGTCCACCTACTCGAAAAGGGGAGTCACCATGAAGCCGACAAGATTGCTGATCGCATCCGCCGCGGCCGTGGTTCTCGCGGCGACTGTGGGCGCTGCGCAAGACAGCGGACAGGCAACCGGGCCGATGGAGATGAAGTCCACGGGGACGCCTGGCAAGGTGGCGGCGTCGCGTGGCTTCAAGGTGACCGCCACGGTGAAGGCGCTCGACCTCAACAGCCGGGAGGTCACGCTTGAGGAAGCCCACGGCAAGACCGAGACCATCAAGGTTGGGCCGGAGGTCCGCAACCTCGAGCAGGTGCATGTCGGCGACAAGGTGGTCGTCAAGTACGTCCAAGGACTGATGATGCAGATGCAGACACCGGGTGAGGCCCCGGTGGAGCCGGAGGCTGCCGTGGCGGCCGGCCGGGCCGCACCCGGCGAGCAGCCAGGAGGCGGGATTGCCGCCGCCGTCCGGGCCACCGTCACCATCACGGCCATCGATATGAAGAACCGGATGGTGGTGTTCGAGGGACCGCAGGGCAACCTCTACCAAGTGAAGGCCGGGCCCGAGGTGCACCTAGAGAAGGCGAAGGTGGGTGACAAGCTCGTCGCCACCTATACCGAGGCGATGGCGATCACGGTCGAGCCGGCCAAGAAGGCGAAGTCGGGCAAGAAGTCCGCGCCCCAGGGGTAGCCGGGAGGGGGTCTGCTGACTCCCGTGTCCGATGGGGATCGCGGGCCACAGTCCGTGACAATGCGGACGATTGGTGTACCACGGATTCGTGCAGTGGCGAGTTGTATGACCGGANNGGGCCGGCGGTCACAACGCGCAGCGCTTCCTCGCCTGCACCTCTTCACAAACACCTGCCTGGCGGGCTGGCTCTCCGTTCGGGGGTAACGTCATTTCTTCGGGAGTGGGCAGGCCGAAGCCGCCGAGTGATCGAGCAAGATGCGTCGCACCTCCTCGATCGTCTCCGGCGCGGCCTGCATCCCGGAATGGGGGCTCCTTACCACGAGCTCTGACGCGACACCTTCGAGATGCGCGCTCTGGTACTTCACGACACCGTCGCCTGCCCGGTCGAAGGGCAGGTCGTCATTTACGGCGATGATCGAGTGGGCTCTAACGCTTGGGTCGATCGGGATGCTCGCGGTGGCCCGGATGAAGCGGTTGCCGGGGGACATGTTGTCGATGCTGGTGGGAATGCGGCGCAGGGCGAGCTCGGCATCGCCGTGCGCGGGCATTGTGGCGAGCGTTGCGCCGACGCGCGCGACGTCGCTCGGCAGCCGCACGAGATACTGGGCGAGGCGCCGCACCAGCTGGGGGCTCGCGAGATAGCTCCCGCGGTGTGGCGTGGCGAGGAAGATGACCTCTCGCACGAAGGGAAGCGGCTTCACAAATAGCACCTGGGAGAGGAGCTCTCGGTCTTGCGGGGTGAACCTCACCTGATCGAAAGGGACGGAGCTGAGGTTCGACCAGTAGAGGTCGCCCGAGTCGATCGCCGTGAGCTTCGTGAGGAGCCCACCTTGACTGTGCCCCAGCACGATCATGTCGCGGACACAGGGGTCCGACCCCTCTGGGTCAATCTGTGTGACCGCCTTCGTGAGCGCCGCACGCAGCTGGTACGCGGAGTACACGATGGGGTTCCCGGAATCGTAGGTGAAGAACCAGTAGGCGTAGCGATCGCGGAGCCGTGGGTCTGCGATCAAGTCATTCACCATATCTGCCCAACGTGCGGGGCTCGACGCCGTGCCGTGCACGAAAACCACGGGAATGCGTCCCTTCTTGTACGG
>DOUU01000353.1 GCA_003520425.1 Deltaproteobacteria bacterium | reverse complement strand
TCCTCGACAACGTGATCGAGGTGAGCCGGTACCCCTACCCGGAGATTTCCGCCATCACGCGTGCCAACCGAAAGATCGGCCTCGGCGTCATGGGATTCGCCGATTTTCTGGTCGAGCTCGGCATCCCCTACGACAGCGANNCAGCGATGCCGCCGTCGACGTCGCAGGTCGGGTGATGCAGCGCATTCGCGACCGTGCCGAGCGGGCGTCTGCGGCGCTGGCTGGCGAGCGCGGGACCTTCGCCAACTATGCCGGGTCCAGGGCCGAGGCGAAGGGCCAGAAGCTTCGCAACGCGACCGTGACCTCGATTGCACCGACGGGCACTCTCTCGATCCTCGCCGGCTGCACGGGAGGGATCGAGCCGTTCTTCGCCCTGGCCTTCGTGCGTCACGTGCTCGACGGCCAGAAGCTTCCGGAGGCCAACCAGCGTTTCGAAGCGGCGCTGCGCGCGGAGGGATGTTGGAGCGCCGACCTCTTGGCCGAGGTTCGGGTCCGAGGGGGTGTACGCGGGATCGCGGCCGTCCCCGAGCGGATCCGGCGCCTCTTTCCCACCGCACCCGATATCGCGCCCGAGTGGCACCTCGCGATTCAGCAAGCCTTTCAGGCGCGGGTGGACAACGCTGTTTCGAAGACGATCAACCTCGCCGCCGCGGCCACACCGGGCGACGTGGAGGCGATCTACACGTCCGCGTGGCGCCGTGGGCTTAAGGGCGTCACCGTCTTNNGTCTTTCGCGAGGGCTGCAAGGGTGTGGCGGTGCTGGTGCGCGGAGCGGGAGAGGCGGTGGAGGCGCCCGCCGTCTACGCCGGGGACTGCGCGGAGACGCACTGCGGATAGATGCCATGATGGCTGATGTGTCAGCCATCGAGCGCGGCAGGGTCCCCTCCGCCACGAGTCGGCATACGTTCCCCGTTCGGGAAGCACTCAACGGCCTCGGGCCTTGCGGCCCGGGTCCAATGTCACCGGTCGAGCCGGCGTGGATGCTCGACCCGAGCGGAGGGGACCATGCAATATCTTGGCATCGACGTGCACAGTCAGGCAAGCGTCTGGTGCTTGCTGGGCGAGGACGGGGAGATCCGAGCCCGGGGCAAGGTCGAGACGACGGCTCCGGCGCTTGGGGAGCTGGTGTCGGAGCTCGCGAAGCAGGACAGGCTGCGCGTGGGTCAGGAGGTCGGGACGATGGCCTACCTGGTGAACGACGCGGTGGCGGGTGCCGGTGTGGAGATCCTGTCGTTCAACGCGTACCAGCTGAGGATGATCGCCTCTTCGCGCAAGAAGACCGACCGGCGAGATGCCTACTGGATTGCGCGTGCGTTGCAGACGGGGATGTATCCGCACCCGGTCTATCTGCCGACCGGCGCGATCCGGGAGCTGCGGGCGCTGCTGAGCCGTCGGCGCATGATTCAGGGCGAGCGCAATCGTTGGCAGGTTCGAGCCCGCTGTGCGCTGCGAGCCTCGGGATACAAGGTGCGAACGGGAGGCCATGCTCTGCGAACAGCCCTGGACGAACTCTTGGCCTCGCCGCAGGGGATCGATGGTCATCTCGGCGACCTGCTGGAGCTGTGTCAGCGCCAGGAGGCCGCACTCTCGCTCGAGCAGCGGCAGACCGAGGCAGCGCTTCGAGAGGGCGCGAGGGCGCTGGACGCGATCGGACGGCTGCAGACGATCCCCGGGGTGGGCGCGCTCACGGCGACGACGGTCTACGCCTGGGTGGGCGACGTGCGGCGCTTCCCGGATGCGAAGGCCCTCGCCGCATACGCAGGCCTCGTGCCCTCGGTACGGCAGAGTGGAGACGCACAGCGCCTGGGTTCAATTACCAAGACGGGGTCGAAAGCGCTGCGGTCGACGCTCGTGCAGGCCGCGCACGTCCTGATGCACCGCTGCCGGGGAGCGGACGCGATTCCGTTGCAGGCGATCGGAGCACGTGTGCACACTTCGCGAGGTCGTCGGAAGATCGCAACGGTCGCGTTGGCCAGGCATTTGCTGCGTATCGCCTACTACATTCTGCGCGACGGGACCCTGTACGATCCGAAGCGACTGCGCGTCGAACTCGACGACGCGCAGCACGCTGCCTGAATGATCGCACGCGATCCAAGGCCGTCGCCGAGGGAGTCAGTCGGGACCAGGCCGCAATCTGCCTTGGCTCCTTGCGAGGAAGCCGTCGGATAGATTGGTCGGTCCCTTCTCCCGCCAGGCAACGTGTGCCGGGCCGCTCCGCGAGCAGGCTCGAGCACGAATGGAAGGATGGAAGCTCCTGGCCCGGGCCGGCGGCGCTGCGGTGTTGCGAACGAAGCGATGGAAGACGGGCCCTGCGGCCCGAGACGGGGAACGTATGCACGAAACTCAAGGCAGAGGGTTGACTGTCCGGCAGGGACAAGCTCGCGGCGGGCCCGTGAGTGAAAAGAGGGTCCTCAGCCCGCTGCGCCGGGCGTGGAGCCGTAGGCCTCCATGTCGCAGGTTGAGGCACACGGCCACGCTCCTTTCCCCTGGCACTTTCGACCCGGCTCGGCACTCCCGAAACCGTGCGGACTCGCGCGGGCCTGACCTATGCTGCGGCCGCCCACGCGAGCGAGGAGGGGCGGCATGGAGCGCGCCGCGCAGGTCGATCGTTGATCGTCGCCGTCCCCAAGGAGACCTGGCCCGGCGAGCGCCGCGTCGCGCTGGTCCCGGATGNNTTGACGACGATTCGTTCGCACGTGCCGGGGCGACCCTCGCCGCGGACGCAGTCCTCCTTCTCGGCCGCGCCGACCTGGTGGTGAAGGTCCAGCCCCCGCGTGCGCTCGAGCACGGCGGGCATGAGATCGATCTCCTCCGCGAGGGTGCGGCGCTCGTCGGGCTCCTGCGTCCCCTCGACATGCCAGGCGTGGCCCGGCAGCTCGCCGCACGGCGCATCACCGCCTTCGCCCTGGAGCTCATCCCTCGCATTACGCGCGCACAGAGCATGGACGTGCTTTCCTCGATGGCGACCATCGCCGGCTACCACGCCGTGCTCCTCGCGGCGCAGGCGCTCCCGAAGATCTTCCCAATGCTCGTGACGGCTGCGGGGACCATCTCGCCTGCGCGCGTCCTCGTGGTGGGTGCAGGCGTGGCAGGGCTCCAGGCGATCGCGACCGCACGGCGCCTCGGCGCTGTGGTAGAGGCCTACGACACCCGGCCCGCGGTCAAGGAGCAGGTGCAAAGTCTCGGTGCCCGCTTCGTCGAGCTCGCGCTCGAGACGGGGGACGCGGAGGACAGCGGCGGCTACGCCAAGGCGCAGAGCGAGGACTTCTACGCGCGCCAGCGGGCGCTCCTCGGCGAGCGCGTGCGCGCGGCGGACGTCGTCGTTACGACGGCTCAGGTCCCGGGCCAGCGCGCACCGCTGCTGATCGACGAGGCCACGGTCGAGGGCATGCGGCCGGGATCGGTGATCGTCGATCTGGCTGCCGAGCAGGGCGGCAACTGCGCGCTCACCCAAGTCGGGCGGGACGTGCTCGCCCACGGCGTTCAGATCCGCGGGCCTTTGAATCTGCCGAGCGCCCACCCCGCGCATGCCAGTCAGCTCTTCGGGCGCAACGTCGCGACGTTCATCCTTCAGCTCGTGAAGGAAGGCAAACTCGCGCTCGACTTTGACGATGAGCTCGTCCGCGCTTCGCTGCTCACCCACGACGGGAAGGTGGTGCACGAGGGGACGCGCGCACGCCTCGAAATGTCCACCGGCAGCGATGCCGGAGCTAGCTGCCCGCCTGTGAGAGGCGAGACCCGAAGGTCTTCGCCCTAAGAGTTGAAATGACCGGCTGTGGCGGGCAGCGCGGAGGAAGGCGGGCTCCGGCGGTGTCGCCGCCAGTCCACGCGGAGTTTGCGCATGCGCGCCCGGAGGGTGTGGGGATTGATAGCCAAGAGCGCCGCCGCGCCGTACGGACCTTCGATGCGGCCGTGGGTCTGCACAAGGGCCATTTCGATGTGCCGCGCCATGGCCTCATTGAGGGTCGCAATCCTCCCTTCGCGCTGTGCGAGCGGCGCACCATGGGGGGAAGAGGGAGGCGCCGCCACGTTCGGAGGGTCATTTTGCGCGGGCCGCACTGAAGGCACGGGTCCCAGGGCGCGCTCCACCTCGAGCGCCCGGCCGTTGCCGAGGATGACGGCACGCTCCATCACCGCAGCGAGCTCCCGGACATTGCCGGGCCAGGGATACCGGATCAGGAGGTCCAGATCCGATGGCGAAGGCAGAAGGGGCGGCGTGCCAAAGCGCTTTGCCGCGCGCAGGGCGAAGTGGACGGCCAAGCCCGGCAGGTCCTCCACGCGATCTCGCAGCGGCGGCAGATCGATCGGGAAGACGGCGATTCGATACCAGAGGTCTTCCCGGAAACGCCTTTCGAGAATCATCGCCTTTAGGTCGCGGTGGGTGGCTGCGACAATCCGAACGTCGACGGACATCTGGCGGTGACCGCCCACGCGCTCGAGCGTGCCGTCCTGGAGCACGCGGAGCAGGCGCACCTGCGCGTCCAGCGGTAGCTCCCCGATCTCGTCGAGAAAAAGCGTCCCACCGTCGGCCCGTTCGAACCATCCCTTCCGCTCTCCCACCGCGCCCGTNNGCCGCGCTCGTGACCGAAGAGCTCTGAGTCGAGGAGACCCGGCGGGATTGCGCCGCAGTTCACGCGGAGGAAGGGCCCCGAGGATCGGTGGGAGCGGCCATGGATGGCGCGGGCGATGACCTCCTTGCCGGTCCCGNNCTTGCCGGAGCCCGTCTCGCCGAGGATCAGGACCGGGACATCGAGGCCGGCCACGAGGTCGACACGCTCGAGCACGGGACCCAGTCCCCCGTCCGCACCGACGATCGGCTCGCGTAGCTCCGTGCGGCCGAGGCGGGAGAGGAGCGAGAGCCGGTCCGCCTCCGCCGCCTCGCGCAATGTAGAGATCTCCCGCAGGCGATGATCGTTCTCGAGCGCCACGGTGAAGGGCTCGATCAAGGTGGAGAAGAGGGCCTCGTGTTCGGAGTGAAAGCTGCGCGGGCTTCGTGAGACGAGCAGCACGACGCCGATGGGCCCGTCGCGGGAGACAAGCGGCCCCGCCAGCACGTCGCCATCAAGCCCCTCCGGGAGAAGGCCGGGGGCGGTAGCGTCGAGCTTCTCCCCGGCGTGATGAGCAATCTCGCCGCGGCGGCACCACGCCACGAGACGCTCAAGCTCCCGGGGCGAAAGCTCGCTGCGTGCGTTTTTGGGCGGGCTTCCGTCCTGGCCGACCGCGCAGGCGACGGTCTCGAGGCCTCCGCGCGCAAGATCGATCCGTCGCACAAGGAGGATATCGACGGGAAGCTCGCGCCCGAGGATCGGCGCAATTCGTTCGAGCGACTGCTCGATCTCGATGTGCCGGCACGCTTCGCGCCAGAGCTCAAGCAGCAAAGGTCGGAATCGATCCATGAAAGCCTAGCCCCCGTGACACCTTATCACATTAGACGGAAAACCTATCAAATATCACGATAGCGCCCAGCAAGTTTCACAGATTCTATGAAATGACAGCCTCGCGCGGGCCTCCGCCCCTCGAGCGCACGCTCCAGGACCGGCATAGGCCTTGCTCCTGCGAGCGGCGTGCCGGCTCGGCGGCCGGGATGCAGTGGCCTGTGTGCCGTGGGAAGGGACGGGAGGGAACGTGCCGAGGTTTCGAGGGGCGCTTTACGCCCTCCTCTGGATCGCCGGGCTCGCGGGCCCGGCTGCGTCCGCCGATTCGGTTCTCCTCAACGTCTCGTACGACCCGACCCGCGAGCTCTTCGCCTCGATAAACCAGGCGTTCGCGGCCTCTTGGGCGAAGAGCCACGGCGGCGCGAAGGTCACCGTGAATCAGTCCCATGGCGGCTCTGGAAAGCAAGCTCGCGCGGTGATCGATGGCCTCGACGCCGACGTCGTGACCCTCGCGATGGCCTTCGACATCGATCAGCTTGCCGAACGCGCGCAGCTCCTCCCCGCCGACTGGCAGAAGCGGCTGCCGAACAACAGCTGCCCCTACACCTCGACCATCGTGTTCCTCGTTCGCAAGGGAAACCCCAAGGCCATTAAGGACTGGGATGACCTCGTCCGACCTGGTATCGCGGTCATCACGCCCAACCCGAAGACCTCGGGTGGCGCCCGCTGGAACTATCTAGCGGCGTGGGCCTACGGGCTCAGAAAAGGCGGCGGCGACGAGACGAAGGCGAGGGAGTTTGTCGAGAAGCTCTACCGCAACGCTCCCGTCCTCGACACGGGGGCCCGCGGCTCGACCACCACGTTCGTGGAGCGGGGGATTGGCGATGTGCTCATCGCATGGGAGAACGAGGCCTATCTCGCCGTCGAGCAGCTCGGGCACGGTGAGTTCGAGGTCGTGGTTCCCTCCCTCAGCATTCTGGCGGAGCCTCCCGTCGCGTGGGTCGACGCTGTGACACGCCGCAAGGGGACGAGCGAGCTCGCCCGGGCCTACCTCGAATACCTCTACACCCCTGAGGCGCAGGAGATCATCGCCAAGAGCCACTACCGGCCGAGCCTGCCCGAGATCGCTGCGAAGTGGGCGAAGAAGTATCCCACCCCCGAGCTTGTCACGATCGACAAGGACTTCGGCGGGTGGAAGGCGACCCATGCCAAGCACTTCGCGGACGGGGGGATCTTCGACCAGATCTACCAGCCTGGCCGCTAGGAGAGACCGAAGGTCCCATGCCCTTCGCCCTGAAGCAGAAATCGGTGTTGCCGGGCTTCGGACTGACGCTCGGATTTACGCTCACATACCTCGCGCTCATCGTGCTCATCCCGCTGGCCGGTCTGTTTGTGAAGACCGCCACCCTCACCTGGGATCAGTTCGTTCTCGCGGTGACGAGCCCACGCGTGCTTGCCGCCTACCGGCTGAGTTTCGGTGCGGCGCTCGTCGGGGCCAGCGTGAACGCAGTCTTCGGCCTCGTCGTGGCCTGGGTGCTCGTGCGCTACCCCTTCCCAGGCAGGCGCCTCGTCGATGCGCTCGTGGACCTGCCGTTCGCCTTGCCGACGGCCGTGGCAGGCATCACGCTCACTGCCCTTTTCTCGAAAAACGGCTGGGTGGGGAGCCTGCTCGAGCCGCTCGGCGTCAAAGTGGCGTACACGCCGCTCGGCGTCGTCGTGGCCTTGACCTTCATTGGCCTGCCGTTTGTCGTGCGCACGCTTCAGCCCGTGCTCCAGGACATCGATCCTGAGCTCGAGGAAGCGGCGGCAAGCCTCGGTGCGGGCCGCGTTCAGACCTTTCTGCGCGTTCTCCTCCCGGCCTTCGCCCCGGCGCTCCTCACCGGCTTCGCACTGGCCTTTGCCCGCGGCGTCGGCGAATACGGCTCGGTGGTCTTCATCGCCGGAAACATGCCGATGCGGACCGAGATCGCTCCCCTTCTCATCGTCACCAAACTAGAGCAGTACGACTACGCCGGGGCCACCGCGGTGGCTGTCGTGCTGCTCGTGGTCTCGTTCGCGCTCCTGCTCGCGATTAACGCATTGCAAGGCATGGTCCGCCGGCGCGAGGAGGCGTAAGGTGGGGGCGGTCGCGCACCCGCAGATCGCGCATGTTCCCTCCGGAGGAGGCGTCTCCCGAGCGAAGGCGCTTGAGGAGCCGGCCCTCGTGCGACGCATCCTCATCACCCTCGCGCTCGCCTTCCTGGTTCTTTTCCTTGGCCTTCCTCTTGCGGCAGTCTTCGTGAACGCATTCTCGAGCGGGCTCGGG
>DOUU01000381.1:968-10156 GCA_003520425.1 Deltaproteobacteria bacterium | reverse complement strand
TTGGCCAGCGACATCCCGGCCATTCTCCCTTACACGCGCCAGATGGTCTTCCTCAACGACGGGGAGATCGCCGTGCTCTCGGAAGACGGCGTGCAGGTGCTCGATGGTGCAGGGCGTCCGATCGACCGCGAGCCCCGCGCCATCCAATGGGATCCTGTGGCCGCGGAGAAGGGTGGCTATGACCGCTTCATGCAGAAGGAGATCTTCGAGCAGCCGCGGGCCATCACCGNNATCGATCTCTCCAAGGAGAGAGTGGAGAAGATCCAGCGGATCGCTCTCGTCGCATGCGGCACCGCGTGGCACGCCTGCCTCACGGGCAAGTACCTGATCGAGCAGCTCGCGGGGATCCCCTGCGAGGTCGATCTGGCGAGCGAGTTCCGCTACCGCAGCCCGATCCTCGATGCGAGTTGCATGGTGATCCCAGTCTCCCAGTCGGGGGAGACGGCGGATACCCTGGCCGCGCTGCGCGAAGGCAAGAGCCGCGGTGCGCGCGTCCTTGCGATCTGCAATGTCCGAGACGCAACCATCGCGCGGGAGAGCCACGACGTCCTCTACACACACGCCGGTCCCGAGATCGGCGTCGCGAGCACCAAGGCCTTCACCACGCAGGTCGTCGCACTCTATCTGCTTGCCGTAAAGCTCGGAATCGTTCGTGGCCGGCTGGGCCGCGATGAGGTGCAGCGGCGCCTTGCCGACCTGCTGCGCCTTCCGCGCCTCGTCGAGCGTGTGCTCCAGCTCGATGGCCAGATTCGGGAGATCGCCCACCGCTACATGCATGCCAAAGACTTCCTCTATCTCGGTCGGGGCATCATGGTGCCGATCGCGTTCGAAGGGGCACTCAAGCTGAAGGAAATCTCGTACATCCATGCCGAGGCGTATGCGGCGGGGGAGATGAAGCACGGCCCGATTGCGCTGATCGACGAGAAGATGCCCGTTGTGATCATCGCGACGAAGAGCCCGGTCTACGACAAGGTCATCTCGAACCTCGAGCAGGTGCGTGCGCGCGATGGCATCGTGATCGCCATTGCGACCGAGGGGGATTCGACCATCGCCGCCAAGGCGAATGACGTGGTGTATGTGCCCGAACTGGGGGAGTACCTAACGGCGGTCCTCGCGACCGTCCCGCTCCAACTGCTCGCCTATCACGTGGCGATGCTGAAAGGGACGGACGTGGACCAGCCGCGGAACCTCGCGAAGAGCGTCACCGTCGAATAGGAGGACCCTCGGGCGAGTCGCGCTCGTCGCGTGGCCGACTCGCGTCCCCGCCTGTCCCTGGTACGGTTGGTACTCGACCTCCGCCCACGGAGGGAGGCACGTGACTGGGGCGAAGCCCGCACCCGCACAGTTCCTTGCGCGCGCCGATCTTCAGCGTCTGCTGGAAGCCCTGCGGGCGCGGGGTTACCGGGTGATGGGCCCCGTGCCCCGGGACGGCGCGGTGGTGTTCGATGAGGTCCGCTCCGTGGACGAGTTGCCGCGTGGCCTGCGAGAGGCTCAAGAGCCCGGCCGGTACCGACTCGAGCCCAACGGGCGCGACACGGTTTTCGACGTGGTGAACGGCCCGGGATCGCTCAAGCCCTATGTGTTCGCACCCCGGGAGAAGCTGCTGCAAGTCGAGCCCGAGGGCCGCTCCTTTCGTGCGCAGGAGCTGCACCCCGACGCCCCGAAGCTCGCCGTGATCGGCGTGCGCGCCTGTGATCTCGCGGCGCTTTCGGTGCAAGACCGCATCTTTCTCGAAGGTCGCTATCCAGACAGCTACTATGCGGCGCGCCGGCGCCAGCTGTTTCTCGTCGCTGTGAACTGCACCCGCTCGGCGTCCACCTGCTTCTGCGTCTCCATGGCGACAGGCCCTGAAGCCACGCAGGGTTTCGACCTCGCGTTGACCGAGCAGGAGTGGGGCTTTCTCGTGCGGGCGGGGAGCGCGCTCGGACGCGAGGTGCAGCAGGCACTGCCGCTTACCCCTGCGCCGGAGGCGGCGCTTGCCCGCGAGCGGACGAGCCTCGAGACGTGTGCCGCGACCATGCAGCGAAAGCTCGAGACCGCCGACCTGCCCGAGGTTCTCTATCGCAATCTCGAGCACCCGCGCTGGCACGACGTGGGCTCGCGCTGCCTGTCCTGCGGCAATTGCACCATGGTCTGTCCCACGTGCTTCTGTCACGACGAGAAAGACGAGCCCCTGCTCGGAGAGCCGGATGAAGCCGGGGTGCGCTCCGTGCGTGTCCGCGAGTGGGACTCCTGCTTCAACCGAGAGCACGCGCAAGTCTATGGGCTCAACTATCGACCCAAGATCGAAGACCGCTATCGCCAATGGCTCGTACACAAGCTCGCGAGCTGGATCGACCAGTTCGGCACGTCGGGCTGTGTGGGATGCGGGCGGTGCATCACCTGGTGCCCTGTGGGAATCGACCTCACGGAAGAAATGCGCGCGCTCCGGGAGCCCGGCGCATGACGGTTCGCAGCCCGCTCCTGCCCGAACCGGCGGAGATCGTGGAAAAGCGCTCTTACGGCCCGAGCATTCACGCGTATCGCCTGAGGCTGCTCGCCGCCGACGCGCGGCCGCGATTCGACTTTGTGCCGGGGCAGTTCAACATGGTCTACGTCCCCGGCGTCGGCGAAGTCGCGATCTCCATTTCCTCGGATCCCGAAGAGGAGATGCTCGAACACACGATCCGCATCGTCGGACGCACGACGCGAGTGATCGATGGGTTGGGCCCTGGCGACGTGCTTGGGCTGCGAGGGCCCTATGGGACGGGCTGGCCGTTGCAGGAAGCGCGCTGGAAGGACGTGGTGGTGGTGACGGGTGGGCTCGGCTGCGCTCCCGTGACCGGTGCCATCGACTACATGTTCCGCCGTCGCGCAAACTACGGGCGGCTCACGATCGTGCACGGGGTCAAGAAGCCCTCCGATCTCATCCATCGCGAGCGCTTCGAGTACTGGCGCAGACAGGAGGATGCGCGGGTGCTGCTCACGACCGACGAGCCGGACCGCGCGTGGCGTGATCGCAGCGGCGTCGTGACCGAGCTCTTCGACGAGATCGAGTTCGATCCGAGCCGGACCGTCCTCCTCATGTGCGGCCCGGAGATCATGATGCACTACGCCATCCAGAACCTGCGAGGCCGCGGGCTGGCCAGCGACCGGATCTTTCTCTCCATCGAGCGAAACATGAAGTGTGCGGTCGGGCTGTGCGGGCATTGTCAGCTCGGCCCCGAGTTCGTCTGCAAGGACGGCCCCATCTTCCGGCTGACCCGCGTCGAGCGGCTGCTGTTCACGAGGGGCCTGTGAGCGGCTCTGCGCCGGGCGAGCCCCGTCGGCTGCGGCTGGCGGTCCACAAATTCGCGTCCTGCGATGGCTGTCAGCTTCAGATCCTCAATCTCGAGGATGAGCTCTTGTGGCTCTCGCGGCGCATCGAGATCGCCTACTTCCTGGAGTGGTCAAGTCGCTCCCTCGAGGGTCCCTACGATCTCGCCTTGGTGGAGGGGAGCATCACCACGCCGCGCGACGCCGAACGCATCCGCCAGGTGCGCGAGCAAACACGGACGCTGATTACGATTGGCGCGTGTGCCACTGCGGGTGGAATCCAGGCGCTGCGGAACTGGGCCGACGTGGAGGAGTGGAAGCGGCAGGTCTATCCCGAGCCACGCTGGCTCGAGGTGCTGCCCACGTCGACTCCGATCTCCGCGCACGTGCGGGTCGACGACGAGATCCATGGTTGTCCGGTCAACAAAGAACAGGTTCTGCGGGTGATCGTCCGGGCCCTCCTCGGCACGAGGCCGGACCTTCCCAGCCATAGCGTGTGCCTGGAGTGCAAGCGGCAGGGCCACGTATGCGTGGTCGTGGCGCGCGGTCTGCCCTGCATGGGCCCGGTCACCCGAGCGGGCTGCGGCGCCCTGTGTCCGGGCTTGGCTCGGGATTGCTATGCCTGCTTCGGACCCTGCGACGACCCGAATCCCGAGGCGCTCGCGGCTCGCTTCCAGGACCTGGGCCTCGGAGCGGCGGATCGGGTGTAGCGGTTTCGAGGGATCACCGGCCATCATCCCGCGTTTCGTCGGGTGGGTGACGGCAAGGGAGGGGGCGCGTGAGCGAGCGGCGAACGATCGAGATCGCAAGCCTCGCCCGTGTGGAGGGAGAGGGCGCCCTGCACCTCACGGTGGAGGGCGATCGGGTCCTCGATCTGCGTCTTGAGATCTACGAACCGCCGCGCTTTTTCGAGGCCTTTCTGCGCGGACGCGCCGCGGGGGAGCTCGCAGACCTGGTGGCCCGGATCTGCGGGATCTGCCCTGTCGCCTACCAGATGAGCACGCTCCATGCCGTGGAGTCGATCTTCGGGGTCACGCTTCATCCCACCGTGCGGGCGCTGCGGCGTCTTTACTATTGTGGCGAGTGGATCGAGAGCCACCTTCTCCACATGTACTTTCTCGCGGCCCCCGACTACCTCGGACTCGACGACGGGATCGCTCTGGCGCGTTCCCGTCCGGGAGAAGTCGAACGAGGCTTGCGCCTGCGCAAGCTCGGCAACCGGATCCTGTCCCTGCTCGGCGGGCGACCGGTGAACCCGGTCGGCGCCTGCATCGGCGGGTTCACACGCACGCCCACCCGGAGCGAGCTTGAGGAGCTCGCGGAAGAGATTGTGCGCGCCCGCGGTGACGCCGAAGCTGTGCTGCGCTTTTTCACGTCGCTGCCCGTGCCGAGCCGTCCCCAGGCCATCGAGCTCGTCTCGCTGCGCCACCCTTCGGAGTACCCGATGAACGAGGGTCGCATTGTCTCGTCCTCGGGTCTCGACATCGAAGCCGCGGAGTTCGCGACGGCGTTCAGCGAGCAGCAGGTTCCGCATTCGACCGCGCTCCACTGCCGTCGGGCGGACGGCTCTCCCTACCTCGTGGGGCCCCTCGCGCGGCTGCTGCAAAACAGCGATCGGCTCTCTCCTTCCGCGCTCGCTGCACGCGAGAGCGTGGCAGCAAGGCTCTCCTCCCCGGACCCCTATGCCAGCATCTTTGCCCGTGCCATCGAGGTGATCTACGCCTTCGAGGAGGCGCTTCGGGTGATCCGAGAGTTTGAGCCGCCGCCCGCGCCGGCCGCGGAGTTCGCGCCGCGCGCCGGGGTCGGCCATGGTGCGACGGAGGCGCCGCGCGGTCTTCTCTATGTGCGGGTCGAGACGGACGACAAGGGCTCTGTCTTGGCCGTCCGGATCGTGCCGCCCACCTCCCAAAACCAGGCCTGCATCGAGGCGGACCTGAGGGCGCTCGCCCCGAGCGTCCTTGCGCTCCCGCACGACGAGGCGCGTCGCGCCTGCGAGATGGCGATCCGCAACTATGACCCTTGCATCTCGTGCTCCACCCACTTCCTTTCGCTTGAGATCGAGCGCCGCAGCCCCGCGTGAGGATCAAGGTCATCGGGCTCGGATCGCCCCAGGGTGACGACGCGATCGGGCTCGAGGTGGCGCGCGAGCTCAGCCGCGAGACGCTGCCGGGCGGTGCTAGCGCGGTGGCGTGTGATCGGCCCGGGGTGGACCTGCTCGACGAGCTCGAAGGGATCGACGCCGCGGTCCTCGTCGACGCGCTGCGCTCCGGTGCGTCACCCGGGAGCGTACGCGTCCTTTCTCCCGGACAGCTCGCGCGTGGCCACGCCCTCTCGAGCCACGCGCTCGGGGTGGGGGACGCTCTCGCCCTAGCTGCCGCGCTGGGCCGCCCGCGTCCGCGGCTGCGCATCGTAGCCGTCGAGCTCGACGCGGAACGTGGCGAGGGCCTGTCGAGCGCGGGCCGCGGCGCGGTCCCGGAAGCGTGTCGGCGCGTGCGCGCGCTCCTGACAGAGCTCGCCCGGCAAGGGGATTTCGAGACGGATTGAGTGGAGAGCCCATCTCGATTACTCTGCACCGACCCCCGGCGAAAAACCGATCCTTGAGGAGAGCCAGAGCAGTGCTCGGCGAGTCGATTCTCGAAGGCATGAACCCGGAGCAACGCCGCGCCGTCGAGACCACGGAGGGCCCGCTGCTCGTTCTCGCTGGCGCCGGGAGCGGGAAGACGCGGGTCCTTGTACACCGCGTCGCGTATCTGATTGGAGTCTGCGGGATCCCGGCCGAGGCGATTCTCGCGGTGACCTTCACGAACAAGGCCGCTGGCGAAATGCGCGAGCGGGTGACGAAGCTCCTTGGGCCCGCGGCCGAGGGCGTGTGGGTGACGACCTTCCATGCGGCGTGTGTGCGCATCTTGCGCCGGGAGATCGGGCATCTCGGTCTCTCGCGCGGCTTTGCCATCTACGACGAAGACGATTCCCTCGCTCAAGTGAAGGAGGCGCTGCGACGGCACGGTCTCGATCCAAAGCTGAACGATCCGCGGCGGCTGCGCTGGCGGATCGATCAGTGGAAAAACGCGGGCCTCCTTCCCTCCGAAGCCGCCCGCTCGGCGCGTGACTTGGACGATGAACTCGCGAGCGAAGTCTACGCGACCTACCAGCGGCTCCTGGCCGATGCGAACGCGCTCGATTTCGGAGACCTCATTCTCCAGACGACCCAACTCTTCGAGCGCTTTCCAGAGGTGGCGGCTCACTACCAGCGGCGCTGGCAGTACGTCATGATCGACGAGTATCAGGACACGAACCGTGTTCAGTACAAGCTCGTGAGCCAGCTGGCGGGCGAGCATCGAAACCTCTGCGTCGTGGGAGACCCGGACCAATCCGTCTACGGGTGGAGGGGCGCCGACCTGCGCAACATCCTCGACTTCGAGCGGGACTACCCTGACACGGCGGTGGTCAAGCTCGAGCGCAACTACCGTTCGACGCAGGCGATCCTCGAGGGGGCGACCGCAGTCGTCGCGAACAACCGTGCCCGCAAGGACAAGCGCATGTTCACCGAGCGCTCGGGCGGCGAGAAGATCTGGCGCTATGAGGCGAGCGACGAGCGGGATGAGGCGCAGTTCGTGATCCGACAGATTCTGACCGCGGCGCGCGAGGAGGGCCGCGCGTACGGTGAATGCGCGGTCTTCTACCGCACCAATGCGCAGTCGCGTCCCTTCGAGGAAGAGCTGCTGAAGTACAACGTTCCCTACGTGGTGGTGGGGGGCGTCCGTTTCTACGAGCGCGCCGAAGTGAAGGATGCCCTCGCCTACCTGCGCGCCATCGTAAACCCCGCGGACCCGATGGCGCTGCGCCGCATCGTCAATTCCCCTCCACGCGGGATCGGGAAGGCCACCCTGGAGCGTGCCGAGACGCTCGCCGCAGAGCGGGGCCTTCCGCTGCGCCAAGCGCTTGCCCTTGTGGCAGAGAGCGGGGAGGCGGGCCGCGTGGGCCCGAAGGTGGGCGCGTTTCTCGAGCTGCTCTCGCTGCTCTCGCGCGAGGTCACGTCGCTCGGACCGGCGGAAGCCCTGGCTCGCATCCTCGAGCGCACCGGATACCTCGCGCACCTCGAGCGCGAGGGAACGCCCGAGGCAGAGGGGCGCCTCGAGAACCTAAGGGAGCTTCTGGCGGGAGCCGAGGACTTCGCCGCCGCGAACACGAGCAGCCCCGGGGACGAGCGTTCCCCGGTGGAGCTGTTCTTGGATCAAGTCGCCCTCGTCTCCGACCTCGACGCGTATGAGGGCGCGGCCGAGCGTGTCTCGCTCATGACCGCCCATACGGCCAAAGGCCTCGAGTTTCCCGTCGTCTTCTTGGTCGGAATGGAAGAGGGGATCTTTCCGCATTCCGCCTCGATTCGGGACCCAGCCGGGCTCGAGGAGGAGCGGCGGCTGTGCTACGTCGGGATGACCCGGGCGAGGGAGCGCCTCATCCTGAGCTGTGCACGCGAGCGGCGGCGCTACGGCTCGCACAGCTTCGCCACACCCTCGCGCTTCCTCTCCGAGATTCCGTCAAGCCTGACGAGGGGCGCTGACTTTGAGCCCTCGCCTGCCCGCGATTAGCGTGGCCGGGCCCTTGACTATATCGTGGGGCAGTCGGAGGACGAGGACGCGATGCGCAGCGAGCGCGGTGCACGCGTGCGTCACCCCATCTTCGGCGAGGGCACGGTACTGGAGGCTGCGGGCAGCGGCGCCGGGCGCAAGCTCCGCGTGCGATTCGACCGTGTCGGCGTCAAGACCGTGGTCGTCCGCTTCGCCCAGCTCGAGCCGGCGGACGCGTGAGCCCGGGGCTTCACGACCTCCTCCAGTTCCGCCAGTTCAGCGCCACCCTGGGCGCATTCGGGCGCGTCCATCTCTTGCGCACCGGCGTGAGTCTTGGCCTGTTCGAGACGCTGCGCCGTCCTCACACCTCGAGCGAACTCGCAGGCCGCCTCGGGCTGGCGCAGGATCTCGTCGCCGCGTGGCTCCGGGCCGCCGAGGCCCACGGCCTCCTGGATCGAAGGGGCGAGGCCTTCGAGGTCGGCGCCTCCGTGCGATGGCTCCTCGACTCACCCGATGCAGCCGCCCTGCAGGCAATGCTCGATCAGGCTGTCCTGGGCTGGCACCCGCGTTTCGAGTCGCTGCCGGCGCTGATGAAAGGCGCAGAGCGGCCGCTCTACGGCACGGCCGGGGAAGCCGCCCGGGCCGCAGCGTCGTCCCGCTTGATCGAGGGCCGGGCGTTCGAAGCCCTGACCCGAGTGCCGCAGGCCAAGCACGCGCGACGCGTGCTGGATGTCGGCTGTGGATACGGCACCTACCTGGCCGGCTTCCTGACACGCTATCGCGACGCCCACGGTCTCGGCGTCGAACTCGACGCGGAGGTGGCGGAGGAGGCGCGCCGGCTCTTGCGGGAGGCCGAGGTCTCGAGGCGCGGCGAAGTTCGCGCCGGTGACTTCATGACGATGGAGCTGCCCCAAGGCAGCTTCGATCTCGCGATGTTGAACAACAACATCTACTACTTCCCGCCCAGCCAGCGGCCGGCGCTGTTTCGGCGGGTGCTCGCGAAGCTCGCGCCGGGCGGCGTGCTGGCGGTGCAGATGCCGCGNNTGCCTCGGGCGGAGCCATCTTCGACCTCTTCTTGCGTGCGCATCGGAACCTGCACGGTCTTCCCGAGGGTTCGACGCTGCATACGACGCTGCGGGAGTCGGGGTTCGTTGAGACCGGTGAGGTCTCGATCGTGCCCGGCGGCGCTGCGCGGTACTTCTGGGCGCGCGCCCCGAGCTAGACGCTGGGAGGTCCCTTGATCTCGACGGTGTTTCCGTCGGGGTCCCGGATGTACATCGAGGGGCCGTGGCCCTCCGCCCCGTAGCGCATGCCGACCTCCCCGGC
>DOUU01000381.1:0-961 GCA_003520425.1 Deltaproteobacteria bacterium | reverse complement strand
GCCACGCCATGGGATTCGAGGTGAGCCCGGATCTTCGCTTCGTCGAAGCTCGCGATGCGCAGCGCCACGTGATCGACGTTCCGGCCGGAAGGTCCGGGAGGGGGGCCCCCGAGCTTGCCGAGCGGTCCCGCCNNCCCCGCCACATCGATCAGATCGATCAGGCCGGTGCCGGCCCGCAGCTGCACGAGGCCGAGCGGTCCGAGGCGGCGTTCCTCACGACAGCCAAGCACTTCGCAGTAGAAGCGCAGCGCCCGATCGAGGTTCGCGACGCGCAGCACGACGTGATCAATGCCGATGACGTCGACCGCACCCACGCACGGCATGGTACCCCTCGCCCGCGAACCTGCGACCGCGCCATGTTTACGGACTTGACCGGTGCCGGCCGAGCGCGCACGATGCGCGGTCTTTTGAGGAGCCCATGACGAAGGCCCACTACGAACGCCCCGTACGCCGATCGGAGGAATGGGGGCGCCGCATGGTCGTCGGCGAGCCCTGTCCGGTGTGCGACGCGCGTGAGGTGCGCATTGCCTACGACGTGGAGGGATTGACGTCGCGGCTCGTGACCTGTGACAGCTGCGGCACGGGCCGCCTCTTCCCGCTTCCGAGCAAGGCCGAGATCGAGTCCTTCTACCCGGAGGCGTACTATGGGGATCCCTCGAGTGCGAAATTCCTTCTCCCCATCGAGTGGCTCGTCCGGCTCATCGGAGCCCGGCATGTGCGCGTCTTTCTGCGAGAGCTCGCTCCCGCGGCCCGGGTTCTCGATCTGGGCTGCGGTCGCGGCCTCCTCCTGCACGAAATCGCCGAGCAGGGCTTCGAGGCCCATGGCGTCGAGGCGAATGCCGCGGCCGCGCGCGGCGCCGACCCGCGGGCAGAATTGCGCATCGCTCCCCGCCTCGCGGATGCGGGCTACCCCGCCGCGTTCTTCGACGAGGTGGTGATCTGGCACGTGCTCGAGCATCTG
>DOUU01000478.1:453-6831 GCA_003520425.1 Deltaproteobacteria bacterium | reverse complement strand
GGAGGCGCAAGCGCAGCTTTTCGAGTCCTTCCGCCAGGCCGATGCCTCGACGCCCCGCCGCTACGGGGGCACGGGGCTCGGGCTCGCGATCTCCAAGCAGCTCGTACACCTCATGGGCGGCGCGATCGAGGTGGAAAGCGCGCCCGGGAAAGGATCGCGCTTCTTCTTCACCGTACCGCTCGCACGGGCCTCCGAGGCGTGGCGGACCGCCGCGGAACCCTCGACCGACCTGCATGACATCCGTGTGCTCATCGTCGATGACAACGCAACGAATCGTGACATTCTTCGACAGCGAGTCCTGGCGTGGCGAATGCGGGCGGCGGTGGCGCCGGATGGCCCGGCCGCTCTTGAGGCGCTGCGTTCTGCGGCGGCCGAGGGCGCGCGCTTCGATCTCGCAGTCCTCGACATGCACATGCCGAAGATGGACGGCCTCTCCCTCGCCCGAGCGATTCAGGCCGAGCCGTCCTTGCGCGCAACGCGCCTGCTCTTGCTGACCTCCCTTGATGTCGAAGGGGACAACGAAGATCTGCGCGAGGCCGGCATCGCCGCGCACCTCACAAAGCCCGTTCGCCAATCCGAGCTCTACAACCGGATCGCCGAGGTCATGGAGCGTCCTCTGTCTCCGGCCAGTCGACACCGGCCCGCGTGCGACCCGCTTCGCGCGGGTACACCTCAGCTCTCCGGGCTTGTCCTGTTGGTCGAGGACAATGTCGTGAACCAAGACGTGGCCCGGGAGATGCTGGAGAGCCTCGGTTGTCGCGTCCACGTGGCCTCCGATGGCCTCGAGGCCGTGGATCTGGCGTTTCACGGCGAGTACGACGCGATCCTCATGGACATCCAGATGCCGGGGATGGACGGCTATCAAGCGACGCAGTCGATTCGATCTCAAGAGGAGCGCGAGAAACAGCGTCTTCAGGGTGGCTCCGTGCGTCGCACCCCCATCATCGCGCTCACCGCGAACGCCATGCAGGGGGACAAGCAGGAGTGCCTGAACGCCGGCATGGACGACTACCTGACCAAGCCCTTTCGCCGGGAAGAGCTGCTCGAAACACTCCGACGCTGGCTGCCTGAGGCGCGCGGGGAAGGGCCCGCGGCGGCCCCTTCTGCAGGGAGCGGCTCGGTTCCCGATCCGGCCTCGGACTCCGCCGCCGCGCGGGAGGCGTCGCTCTTGGATCGCCGTGCCCTTGATGCGATCCGCGAGCTCTCGCCGGAGCGGGGTGCGACGATCCTCGCCCGCGTGATCGACTCGTATCTTGTGACCGCGCCCGACCAGCTCGAAGCGCTCCAGCGCGCGCTGGCGGACAATGACGCAAGGGCGCTTCAGAGCCAAGCGCACAGCCTCAAGTCCAGCAGCGCCAACGTGGGCGCGCGCGAGCTCGCCGAGCTCGCGCGGGAAGTCGAAGCCTTCGGCAGGGCAGGCCAGACCACGGACGCCGCCGGGCTTGTGGAGCGCATGGCCAGGGAGTTCCTGCGCGTGCGGGAGGCGCTCGTGGCCGAGCGCGAGCGAGGCCTGGCATGAGCCGGGAGTCCTCGCCGGCGAAGCGGCGTCTTGTGCTCGTGGTCGACGATGATCCCACGATGCGCCTGCTCGTGCGGGAAGCGCTTGAGCCTCACGGACTCGACGTGGAGGAGGCCGCAGACGGTTCCAGTGCGCTCGCACTCTTTCGCACGCGCGATCCAGACCTTGTGTTGCTCGACGTACAGATGCCCGGGATCGACGGCTTCGCTGTCTGCGAGGAGATCCGTCGGATGCCCGGGGCCCTGCACACGCCCGTCGTGATGATTACCGGACTCGACGATGTCGAATCCGTGCGACGCGCCTATGAGGCTGGTGCCACCGATTTCATCGCGAAGCCCATCTCATGGCTCATCCTCTCCCACCGGGTCCGCTATCTCCTGCGTGCGGCAGAGACCGTGAGGGAGTTGCGTCGAAGCCAGGAGCGCCTCGCCAACGCGCAGCGCCTGGCCCGCATGGGGAGCTGGCAGATGGAACTCGGGAGCGGCGAGATCCATACGTCCGAAGGGTTTCTCACCATCTACGGCTTTCCCCGAGGAGAGGCCGTGTTACGGCTCAAAACGCTCATGGAGCGCATCCATCCCGATGACCGTCCAGCCCTTCTCGCCGCCGCGGAGACTTGCCTGCGCGAGGGCCGCTCCGCGCAGATTGATCACCGCGTCGTTCTTCCAGACGGCTCGGAGCGAGTTGTCCACTCCCAGGTGACGCTCGGCCTCGGCGAAAACGGGCGACCCCAGCGCCTCGAGGGCACGGTCCAGGACGTGACAGAGCGCAAGCAGGCCGAGGAGCAGATCCGCTATCTCGCCTACCACGACAGTCTGACGGGCCTCGGCAATCGTCTCTTGTTCAAGGAGCGACTCGGCGTGGCGCTCGCGCAGGCGCGCAGAAACGATGGCGTGCTCGGCGTCCTGTTCCTCGACCTCGACCACTTCAAGCGCATCAACGATACCCTTGGTCATTCCGTGGGAGATCGACTCCTCCAAGGAGTTGCGGACCGGCTCGTTGCGACTGTGCGGGCGAGCGATGTGATCGCACGCTCGGGCCGCATGGATGCGGACCACGCCGTATCGCGTCTGGGGGGCGATGAGTTCACCATCTTGCTCACCGATCTGCGGGAAGTGCAGGACCTCGCGAAGGTCGCACGGCGCATCCTCGACGCCCTCTCTGTGCCCTTCGCGCTGGAAGGGCACGAGGTTGTGATCAGCGGGAGCATCGGCATCACGGCGCGCCCTCTCGATGGGGACGACGTCGAGACCTTGCTGCGCAATGCCGATGCAGCGATGTACCACGCCAAGGATCGGGGCCGAAACAACTACCAGTTCTACACCGAGTCGATGAACGCGGTGGCCCTCGAGCGGCTCATCCTCGAGAGCAAGCTGCGGCGCGGCTTGGAGCACGGTGAGTTCGAGCTGCACTACCAGCCGAAGGTGGCGCTGCCCGAGGGTCGACTCACCGGTTTCGAGGCCCTCTTGCGCTGGCGCGACCCCGAGGAGGGCCTCGTCCTGCCTGGGGTCTTCATTCCCCTGTGCGAGGAGACCGGGCTGATCCGCCCGCTCGGGGACTGGGTGCTGCTGGAAGCATGCCGGCAGCTTGCCCGCTGGCGCGATGCCGGGCGCGCCCCCCTTCCGGTGTCGGTCAATCTTTCCGTCCATCAGTTTCGTGGCGGGGGACTCGTGGAGAGCGTGCGCCGAGCGCTCGCCGAGACCAGGGTCGATGCGCGCTGGCTCGAGCTTGAGATCACAGAGAGTGCGCTTTTGCAGGATGAAGCGGCCGTGGTGGGTGCGCTGGAAGCACTCCGGCGCCTCGGCATCCGGATCGCGATCGACGACTTTGGGACCGGCTACTCGTCCTTCAGCTATCTGCGCCGCCTTCCCGTGGACGTGCTCAAGATCGACCGCTCTTTCGTGCAGCATATTGAGACGAGCGCCGACGAGGCTGCGCTCCTCGGAGCGATCGTGTCGATGGGGCGAGCGCTGCGCCTGCGCGTGATCGCAGAAGGGGTCGAGACCATGGGCCAGCGCGAGCTTCTCGCAGGCTGGGGCTGCGACGAGATGCAGGGTTTCCTGATCAGCCCCGCCGTGCCGGCGGAGGCTGCGGTGGCGTTTGCCCCCGTGGCGGCCGTGAAGCGGACGTAAGGCGCGCCCGGCGAGGTTCCGGACCCGCGGGGCGACTTGGCGTTCGGACACGTGTCTTCGCCGTCCTTGGCGCACCGGAGCGCCACGGCGGGAGCGCTCCCTAGCGGGGATTGCGATCGCTCTCGATCTGCAGACGCTGAAGCGAGCTGCGCCGCGAGGCCGGGATGCGTCGCGGCCGTCCGCTCGTATCCACCATTGCGTGCTCCGTTGCGGCGGTGGCCAGCAGCTCTTCGCCCCGCCGCAGCACGTACGCCATGCGCAGCGACGCACCGCGTACCCACACGAGCCAAGTGGTGATTTCGATCTCGTCGTCAAAAACCGCAGCCCGGTGGTAGCGCAGATCGACGGCCGTCGTCGCGAAATGGAGACCCTCGGCGACGTAGGCCCGGTAGGGCTGGTCGTGCTCGTCAAGCCAAATCACGCGGGCGAGTTCCAGATACCGGACATAGTTGGCGTGGTGGACGATGCCCATCGCGTCGGTCTCGAAAAACGGCACGCGGTGGCGGACGGTCGATGTCTTGGCGGCAGGCGGAGGAGCGGTGGGGAGTGCGGTGCGGGCCACGTCCCGATCCTATCCGAGGGGGTGCGCAGGAGCGATGGCGTGCCGGAGCGCTGGACGACCGCTTGCGAGAAAATCCGTTCCGATGCCTGCGGAGGGGCTGGCTCGTGCAAAACGATCTGCGTGCGGATCCCCGCCGCTCCGCACTCCTCGCCGCCGACCCGGATCCTAGACCTCGCCTCGATGGGCTGTGACTTGCATATGTCCCGCAGCTCCCTCCATCAACTCCCCGATCACGGAGCTTGCGAGCGTTCCCCCTCGCTGGAGCTCCGCCAGAAGATGCGACTCGCTCTTGCGTGGCACCGCGATTAGCAATCCGCCCGAGGTTTGCGCGTCGGCCAGGAGCAGGCGCTCTGTCCCATCGAGCGCGGCGTCGAACACCGTGTGGGGCTCAACGTACGCGAGATTGCGCTTGCTGCCCCCGGGCGCAATGCCGGCCCGTGCGAGGCCGCGAGCGAACGGCAGGACCGGCACCCTCTCGCTCCACACTCGTGCTGCGAGCTTTGAGCCAAGCAGGAGATGATGGAGATGACCTAGCAGTCCAAAGCCCGTCACATCGGTCGAGGCGCGCGCACCGGCGGCAAGCGCGGCGTCCTTGGCGGCCTTGTTGAGAGCGGACATCGCGGCGATGACGGCGGCGGTGTCGGAGGGGGAGAGGGCAGCCTGCTTAATCGCCTGAGCCGCGATGCCGAAGCCGAGCGGTTTGGTGAGGACGAGGCGGTCACCCGGCCGCGCGCCGGTGTGGGTGAGGCGTCGCGCCGGGTCGACCCTTCCGAGCACGCACAGGCCGTATTTGAGTTCCGGGTCGAGAACGGTATGGCCGCCGACGATGGCGCAGCCGGCCTCCGCCGCCTTGGCCTCGCCCCCGCGAAAGATGCGCTCGAGCACGGAGCGCGGCACCTTCTCCTCCGGAAAGCCGCAGATCACGAGGGCGACCTGAGGCTCGCCCCCCATGGCGTACACGTCGGAGAGCGCATTCGCAGCGGCGATCGCGCCGTACTCCTCGGGCCCGTCGACCACGGGCGTGATGAAATCCACCGTGAATGCGAGTTCACATCCGGGCTCTGGGCGCAGCAGTGCCGCGTCCTCCAGGGGCCCGACGTCTCGGTCGACCCAGGGGTGGTGCAGCGGAGCCAGCGTTCTCAGGACCTGGACCAGGTCCTCGGCACCGAGCTTGCGAGCTCAGCCGCCGGCGGGAACGAGGGACGTCAGTCGAATCTCACTCAAGGGTCCTCCCGGGTGCTGAAGCGACAAGAGTTTTGGTCGCGCCGGCGCAGCGCTGCCCCGCGCTTCTCAGGGAAAAGCGGCCGCGCTCGCGATCGATGGTAGCGGGAGGCCGCGCCTGGGCCCCGGGGCAAAGAGCGCTCGTTCCCCCTCGTGCCGCATGCCGGTCAGGGCACTCTTCCTCTTACCGCGGGCCTGCATCGCGTGGAGCCCTGCGGCATCCCCATCGCAGGAGGGCCCGAGGGCCGCGTGACATGGGCTCTTCCCACTCCCTGGTCGTCCCCTTGCCACGCCGGGGTCCAAGGGCCGTTAAAATGGCCGAGAACGAGGTTGGCATGCGGGAGGCTTTCATGAAAATTCTTTGGTTCCACCTCATGCCGTACACGGATCTCCCGGACGACTTCAAACAGAAGCATCCTTCCGTTTGGGTCGACATCGACTCGCGCCTCTTCGATCCCGCAAAGGCGCACCGCATGTACAACGATTTCATGGACGAGCTCGAGTTCGCTGCGGAGTCTGGATTCGACGGCGTCTGCGTGAATGAGCACCACCAAAACGGCTACGGACTCATGCCGTCGCCCAACCTCATCGCGGCATCGCTCGCACGGCGCACAGCTCACGCGGCGATCGTTGTGATGGGCAACTCGCTTGCGCTCTACAATCCGCCNNCCGGTGGGGACGCCCATGGATACCTGCTACGCGTACGGCATGAATCCAAGCCAGCTCCGCGATCGCTATCACGAGGCCCACGATCTCATCATGAAGTCGTGGCAGAGCCCCGATCCGTTCGTGTGGAACGGGCGCTTCACCAAGCTCCGCTACGTGAATCCGTGGCCTCGTCCGATTCAAAAGCCCCACCCGCCGATCTGGATCCCGGGAGGTGGCTCGGTAGAGACGTGGAGGTGGTGCGCGGAGCTCGACTACGTCTACGCCTACCTCTCCTA
>DOUU01000478.1:287-424 GCA_003520425.1 Deltaproteobacteria bacterium | reverse complement strand
AGGCGCTCGATCTCTACCGAGAGTCGGCGGAATATTTCTACAACCGCTGCCTCCACGTGGACGCACGCTTCGCCGCACCTCCCGGGTACACGAGCGAGGCGACCATTCGTTCAAAGGTCGTCTCGCAGGTTCTGCAG
>DOUU01000478.1:0-132 GCA_003520425.1 Deltaproteobacteria bacterium | reverse complement strand
AATGGGAGAACCACTGGTGGCCGAGGCCTCTTGCGGCATCTGCGCTCGCCAGACCGCGCGAGATCGCCCATTGAGCGGCCCGCTCGTGCGCGAGGTGCGGATTGACGGCGAAGTACACCGGGTCTGGGAGCG
>DOUU01000272.1:3623-3749 GCA_003520425.1 Deltaproteobacteria bacterium | reverse complement strand
CTTGATGTCTCGGTGCACGATGCCGTGGTCGTGCGCGTACTCGATGCCATCGAGAGCCTGGAAGAAAAGGGGAAGCGCGCGCTGGAACCGCATCGGACCAAACGCGTGCACGAGGTGTTCGAAGGT
>DOUU01000272.1:3329-3557 GCA_003520425.1 Deltaproteobacteria bacterium | reverse complement strand
GCGCGCAGCACCTTGAGGGCGACCGGCCGATCGAGGGTGAGATCGGTTGCCTTCCAGACGAGGCCCACGCCCCCCTCCCCGAGCTTCTCGTCGATCCGGTAGTTGCCGATCGTTTTGCCGATCAAAGATGGGCTCCCGCGCGCGAAGTGCGGCCCCGCGCGTGGCGTATCGGAGCGCCCAAAGGGCATCTTGATCGAGCCTCCCGCGGCCGAGGCGACCCGATCGGGG
>DOUU01000272.1:0-3234 GCA_003520425.1 Deltaproteobacteria bacterium | reverse complement strand
CAGCGCGTCGGCGGATTCGTGGCCCGCCACCCCGTGGGCATTTTGAAAGCGCTGGGTGCAGTCCTTCTCGTCATCGTGATCCTGCAGAACGTGGAGCCGACCTCGGTGCACGTGCTGTTCTGGAAGATCGCGCAGCTGCCGAAGGTCGTGCTCATTCTGGTCTCGATCGCGCTCGGCGCTCTGCTGTGGGAGCTCGTGCGGCGCCCCCTCGGGATCCGCTAGTCCGCAACGAGCTCCGAAGCCGGACCCAAATCGCGCAGTCGAGGGGAACCGCGGAGTGCGCCCGGCGGCGCAAGGCCGGCTCGCCCTCCCGGGCAAGGGGAGGGCGGACCCGCGCGCGGACCGGGACGGCCCCCCGGGTCCCGCCGGCCGCGGGCCTTTCCGTTCCCACCGTCTCTGCGCTACAGGTCTCGCGTCCCAAGGAGCCCGCCCCGGGCTCTCCATACTTCGCCTCAGTCTCTCGTGGCCCGAACCGGTCCCGCCGGTCGGCGCGCGGACTGGAGACTCGGTCGCCGCGGCGACCGTCCACGAGGAGGAACGCAGTGCGGGAGTACGAGACGACTTTCATCATTCAGCCCGAGATCTCCGACGAGGGTCGGGAGGCGATGCTCCAAAAGCTCGACGCCTTGATCGAGAAGCAGGGCGCCGTGCGGCTCGCCATCGATGACGTGGGCAAGCGCAAACTCGCCTACGAGATTCAGAAGTTTCAGAAGGGTCACTACTACACCCTGCAATACCTCGACCGCGGTCCCGTGGTGAAGGAGCTCGAGCGCACGCTTCGCCTCGAGGAGTCGGTGCTTCGCTTCCTCACCGTGATGGTGAACGAAGAGGTGACGGACATCGAAGGCCGCAAGGCAGCGGCCGCGGAGGAGGAGCGTCTGCGAAAGCAGCGCGCCGCCGAACGTGCCGCGCGGGAGGCCGAGGAGGAGCGAGCACGGGAGCAAGCGGAGCGCGAGGCGCGCGCCGCAGCCAGTGCGGCGCCCTTCGCGAACGCCGTCGATCCCGACGACGTCGAATCGGAAGAAGAGCCCGAGGAGGACGAGGAGTAGGCGATGGGCATGAGAGACGGAGGAGGCGACGAGCGGGAGCGCGAGCGCGGTGATCGCGCGCCCTTCGCGGACCGGGGCGAGCGGGGGGGCTTCGGGGAGCGCGGGGGCTTTGGCGAGCGAGGCGGCTTCGGCGGAGGAGACCGCGGGGGTTATGGCGAGCGCGGCGCCTACGGCGAGCGCGAGCGCAGCTACGGGCCCAAGGCCCGCTTGCGGGCAAAGGCGCGAAAAAAGGCGCGCAAGGCCGCCAAGCGCATGTTCACGCGGCGCAAGGTGTGCCGCTTCTGCGCGGACGCCAATCTCGGGATCGACTACAAGGACCCGAAAGCCCTCAAGTTCTTCGTGAGCGAGACGGGCAAGCTGATCCCGCGCCGCATCTCGGGCAACTGCGCCCTCCACCAGCGAGCGGTCACGGTGGCCGTCAAGCGCGCCCGCCAGCTGGCGCTGATCCCCTTCGCCGCGGTGGGGATCTAGCCGTGGCCCACGTGAAGCTCATTTTGCGAGAAGACGTGCCGAGTCTCGGAGACGCAGGCGATGTCGTGTCGGTCAAGCCGGGCTTCGCGCGGAACTATCTTCTCCCGCAGGGCAAGGCCATCCCCGCAACGGATGCCAACGTGAGCGAGCTCGAGCACCACAAGCGCGTCGTCACCGAGCGCGTGACGCGTGAACGCAGGGCCTTCGAGGCGCAGCGCGACCGTCTGGAGGCACAGCGGCTCGAGTTCACCGCCCAAGCCGGCGAGGAGGGCAAGCTCTTCGGCTCGGTGACCGCAAGCCAGATCGCCGAGGCGCTGGCTGCCAAGGGCATTGAGGTCGATCGCCGCAAGATCCAGCTCGAGGAGCCGATCCGAGACGTGGGCGAGCACACGGTCTTGATCCGGCTTCATCGAGAAATCGCGGCGAATGTCAAGGTGAAAGTCACCGCCGCAGAGTGATATAGAGGGCCGTCGGGTGAACCCGCTATTCCGGGGGGGGTGGCGTGGCGCGGGCGACACGAGGGGCGACGCAGAGCGAGCTCAGGGCGACAGCGCGGGCTCAGGGCCGCGTCCCGCCCCACGACCTCGAGGCGGAGAAGGCCGTCCTCTCGGCGATCCTCCTCGATGACTCCTCGCTCCACGCGGTCTTCACCGAGGTCAAGCCCGAGGACTTCTACCATCCCGCACACCAGATCCTGTATCGGGCCATGATCGCGCTCAAGGACGCGAACTCTCCGGTGGATCTGCACACCCTCTCCGACCACCTCCTAAGCCACAAGCAGCTCGACGCCGTGGGGGGTCACACGGTGCTCGCGGAGCTCGTCGACTACGAATCCACGGCCGCGCATGTTCTCCACCACGCTCGAATCGTGCGAGACAAATCCGTCAAGCGAGCGCTGATCGGAGTCGCGACCGAGGTGGTCGAGATGGGATTCGAGCAGGCGGAGAACGCAGACCGGCTGCTCGATCTCGCCCAAGGCAAGATGTTCGAGATCGGCCAGACCCGGAGCCGGCAGGCGTTCCGCAAGCTCGACGACGAAATCCACGAGGCGTTCGATTTCGTCGAGGCGCTGATGAATCGGGGAGGGGAGCTGACCGGACTTCCCACCGGTTTCAAGGATCTCGACGAGATCACGGGCGGACTCCAACCCGGCGAACTCATCATCATTGCCGCACGACCGTCCATGGGCAAGACGGCGCTCGCACTCAACATCGCGCGCAACGCCGCCGCGGATCACGCCAAGAGGATCGCCATCTTCTCTCTCGAGATGACGAGCCGTTCGCTCGTGCTGCGGCTGCTCGCCTCCGAGGCACGCATCGATTCGACAGCGTTCCGGCGGGGTTTCATCGCCGTGAACGATCACCAACGCCTGGTGAACGCGGCGGGTCGCCTCGCCGAAGCCCAGATCTTCATCGATGATGGCACCGCAGCCAGTGTGCTCGAGATCAAGGCCAAGGCGCGACGCATCGCGGCCGAGCGAGGCCTCGATCTCGTGATCGTCGACTACCTCCAGCTGGCCCGCTCCGACGGCTCTGCAGAGCGGCGCGAGCAGGAGATTTCGGAGATCAGCCGCGGGCTCAAGGGTCTGGCCAAGGAGCTCCACATTCCCGTGATCGCACTTTCGCAGCTCAACCGTGGGCCCGAGGCGCGCGCCGACAAGCGGCCGATGCTCGCGGATCTGCGCGAGTCCGGCGCGATCGAGCAGGACGCCGAC
>DOUU01000367.1:325-6580 GCA_003520425.1 Deltaproteobacteria bacterium | reverse complement strand
GCCTCGCGTTGGCCGAGCCCCGCCCGCGGAAATACTCCGTGGGCCTCCCACCCTGAAGCTCGCAGAGGAGATCCGTGATCCGTGCGTAGCTTTCCATGGGGTACCACGCCGCCGCATTGATTCCGCTTTCCAAAAGCTTCTGTTCAAGGGGAGAGAGCCGCTCTTGGAGGTCTTCCTGGGAGATCCGGCCTGCGTCTGTCAACTCCCGCAAGTCTCTGATCACGCTTGCAAAGATCGACCCCTTGATTGCCGGTTCGTCCATTCTCCCTCCGGCCCCGCCAATCCGGACTGTCCAGGGCCAATCGGGGTCAGTCTGGAATCGGCGAGACCCCTGTCTCACCTTAGGGGCTCAGCGCGGGGGGGGCGAACCTGGAATCCGGGCGGGCGATGGGCGGCGGCACCGCTTCTCTTTTCCTTCGACCACTCTCGCAAGGAGCGAGGACAGGCGGAGGACGCCCCCGAACGGTCCGCGCCGGTTCACCCCCGAGGAGCCCTTCCCGTGGATCGAAGGCGACTGGCTCATCGCAGGTGCATCGATGCCCGCTTTGGAGCCCTGTCTTGCACCCGATGACGCTCGAGGACAGACGACGGAGGATGGCGAAGAGATTCGGCCTCCATCCGTTCCAGGCGGCCTTGATGCTGGTCGCGACAAACATCCTCGTTCACACGTCGGCCCAGGCGATTGACGCCTTCGAGATCGAGGTCTATGACGCAGCGATCAATGAACCGCTGCAGCCGAGTCTCGAACTGCACTACAACAACGTGCTCGAAGGGCACACCGTGCCCGAGTATCCGAATGAAATCCCCCCAGACCACCTCAATCATCTCACCTTTGAGCCCGCGCTCGGGATCACGCGCTACTTGGAGGTCGGGAGTTACCTTCAATTTGTCATCGACTCTCATGGAGAGGCCTACTGGGCCGGGGCCAAGCTGAGGACGAAATGGGTCGTGCCGGAAGACACCTGGCAGCACTGGCGACTCGGGGTCAACTTCGAAGTTTCCCGGATCTCGCACGAGTTCGAGCCAGACGCCTGGTCCAGCGAAGTTCGACCGATCGTTGGGTACGAAACCGGTCGTTGGGCGTACTACGTCAATCCGATCCTTGATTGGTCGCTCTCAGGCGGAAACGGCGTTCCTGATTTCGAGCCAGCGGCGAAGATCCGATGGGACACAGGGATCGGGTTTGGAATCGGGCTCGAGTATTACGGCGACATCGGCCAGTTAAACGCCGTCCCCGCGGTTTCACAACAGCAGCACTATCTCTTCGTAGCCGGAGATCTTCTCAACGGCCCGCTGGAGCTGAACCTTGGGTTGGGATACGGGCTCACCAATGCATCGAACCGTTGGGTGATCAAGCTGATCCTTGGAAAGGCGCTTCCAAGGCCACGGCGGTCCCCATAGTCGTCGACTTATCCGGTCGGTTCGCCGGCCGGTCCAAGCTTCGGTAGCTGCGGAAGTTGATCTAGAGCGAAGGCAGATCCGCCGCGTTCCATCCGCCCCCCAAGGCTATGACCAGCTGAACGCAAGAAGACATGCGACGCCCCAGGATATTCACGGCCGTGATCTTGTCCGACAGTTCGATCGCCTGCACCGTCACCACATCGATGTAGTTCACCGTTCCAGCCTTATACTGATTGAGGGTGAGGGCGGTCGAAATCTCCGCCTCCTTTACCGCATCTGCTTCGACCTCGGCCTCGCTCTGAAGGATTCGCAGTGCAGCGAGATTATCTTCCACCTGCTGGAACCCGGTGAGCACGGTTTCACGATAAGAAGCGACCGTTGCATCGTAGGTCGCCCTCGCCTGGTCCGTCTTCGCTCCTCGCAGTCCACCGTCGAAGACCGTCTCTGTAAGAGTGGGTCCAATCGACCAGAATCGACTTTCCGCAATGTCGAACCATCGCGACGAATCTCCGGTCTCGAGTCCACCGGTTGCGCTCAAGGTGAGTGTGGGAAAGTACGCCGCGATGGCAACGCCAATCTCCGCATTGGCACTCGCGACGCTACGCTCTGCTTGTGCGATGTCCGGCCTTCGTTCGAGAAGTTCCGATGGGATCCCGACCGGGACAGGGGGAGGGGTCATGTGGGGGTCGAGCGGCGCCGGCGCCAGGGAGAAGGAGGATGGTGTCTCGCCGACCAGGACCGCGATGGCATGTTCCAGCTGGGCCCGTTGTACCCCGACATCGATGGCTTGTGCCTCCGTCGTCTTGAGTTGGGTTTCGGCTGTCGCCACATCGGTTCGGGCGGCCACACCGGCATTGTAGCGATTCTGTGTCAGCTCGAGGGACTTTTGGTAACCGACGACCGTGTCCTTGAGGAGCTGCTCCTGGGAATCGAGGGCACGCAGTTGGAAGTAGTCGACGGCGAGCTCCGTCTCAAGAGTCAAGCGACTAAAAGCAGCAGCCGCGGCGCTCGCCTGCGCGTTGGCGACGTTCGCCTCGACCCCCCGTCGAACTGCCCCGAAGACGTCCAGAGTCCAGGCGATGTCGAGAGGGAGGGAATAAGACATGTTCGTCCCCTGCGGCGTGAAAACCCCCGGCGAGAACGTCGATGAAGAGAGTGAGCGCGTGACTCCTACGCCCACCGTGGCGGTGGGGAAGAAGGCCGATCGGGCAACGCCGACGAGCGCTCGTGCCTCTCGAAACTGCGCCTCTGCCGTAGCCAGGGTCTGATTGGACGCCTCGATCCGGTCCTCGAGGGCACTAAGCTCGGGGTCGGCGAAGATCTCCCACCAGGCTCCGCGAATGACATCGTCCTTCGGCTCAGCCCGCTTCCAGCCTTGGATCTCCTTGTAGGCGGCAGGAGTCTCGACCGTGGTCGGTCGAACGTAGTTCGGACCCACTGCGCAGGCCGCCAAGAGCACTAAGACGCAGGTGAGGAACGCTCCCAGCCATTCGGTCGGGTTCACCGGGAACCAAGTGCGCTCTCCCAAGTCAGGAGGCCGGAACGGGCTTGCGCCCCTGGGCGGTGCGGCCTCTCCCGCTTGTTCCGGTGTCTTCGACCGCCCACATCGAGTCTCCATCGGCTTCATACCTCATCCTTCCGTCGAGCTCAGCACCTCTTCTCATTCGATCCGAAGTGTGTCATCGCACTCCGACGCGAGAGCCGGAGTCTGGAGCCCCAGGATAGACGACGCGCGTATCTAGAGCGTCAGCATTCGGCTTCCGATCAACCCGCGAGCGGGCGCCGGTCCAAGCGCCCCTGGCCGTGCTCCAAGCATCGCTTCCGTGGTGGTCCTCATGATGGGCCAGAACGAGTAGGGCTTGGAAGGGGCGCGGATCGATCTCGACGAGGCGGGCTCTGCGGTGAAGCAGCTCCCTTCGCGAAACCAGGCGCTCATCAGCTGGCGATGGCCCCGGCTTCGCTGACAACCGGCACGCGCCGCTCGCATTTCTTTCTGCAACCGGCGAGGCATCCGCTCCAGGATGTGTCGAAAAGGCGTAGGCAGGCGCGGCGGTCATGCCGACCGCGACAAAGCCAGCGCGCCAGCGCCCTCGCAACGAGACCGACACGATCCTCTCCGCCCATGCTGCTGCGGTCGGTCGCCGGTGTCCTCCCAAAGCCGGGACCGGTCTTCCGGCTGGCTCTTGCGATCGGCATTCCGAGTTCCCCTCTGAAGCCGTGCTGGCCCCTGCACTCGCCCCGGAGTCCGTCCCCCACGAGGGCGCGTAAGGGCGCGTTAAGCCAGTGCAATGCGAAATCCCCCGCGGTCCGATTCTCCCCGAAGGCCAATTGGGCGCCTTGCTAGAGAGCGCGCAGCGCAAGCGGGTGCGGCACCCTCCGGACGCCAGAGGGCGGGGGTGGGTTGACGAAGAGGTGCAACGTGGGAGAAACGGCGTTCATTCGGCCTTCACTCCTTGACCGCGTTGCGGGTCGGAGGGCGGAGAGCCTGCGACGGGCGGGCCCGATCCCGGTGCTCCAAGGGGCAATGGCGGATCGGCTGGGGAGACCGACAGCGCGGATTGAGGCCGTGGGTGCCCCCCTGCAGGAAACCACCCTGCACAGCCTCCGCTCCCCGACGCGGTCGTCCCCGTCTTTCTCAGCCGGCGGGGGTTGGTCTCCGCTCTCTGGCTTCTCCCCGGCGTCGCCGCGCCCGGCAGTGCGGCATTGGCTGGCGCCGTCTCCCTCGCACACCGTGGGCATCGTGCTGATGGGGTTGGCGTAGGNNGGCTGAATCCAGGCCCGCCGCTTCCGCCGCCGCCGCGAGCGTTTACCTCCGACGCCGCAGAATCGAAAACACACCGATGTTGCTGTCCAGCTCGTAGTTCGCGTTGAGATACGCAAGGACCTCGGGCAGCGAGACCTCGTACCGGATCCCATCGACCGGCCAGGCATTTCGATACAATACGGTGTAGTGGGGACGCACCCGCTCCAATTGGTCAATGAGCTCAAGCCGCTGCGCGCTAGTCACTGCAAAGTGGGCGAGCGGGAATCGGGTGGGCTGCGGGCGATCAGCGAGAAAGTACAAGAGCGCTTCGTTGGGAAATACCCAGAACGGCTCGTCCGTTGTGGTGCGCGACTGGATCTCGCTCACCACGGCTTCGAGGTCGTGCGCAAACGCATCGGGAAGGAGCGCGCCGCCGCCGCGAGGCAGCGCGAGCGGGCGAAGTCCAGCGGGCGCTGGAGCGGCAAGCGAGGCGAGATTCACCGCCGCCGTGTTTCCCCAGAGCGCGAGCGCGAGCGCACCAAGCACGAGACCCAGAGAGGCAGCGACGCGGTGCCTGCGAGAAGAGAGTGCGAAACACCCGTCCTCCATGAGTCCCGCAAGGAGAATCATTGCGGGCGGCGCCGCGAACAAGAGGTGAGTATCGTCAGGCCTCGAGAGCGCGGAATTGAAGAGCAGCGCCCCGAAGACGAAAAGCGCGACATCTGCAAGCGTGCGCGCGTCCCGGTCACCCCGAAGCAGCTTTGTCGCGGTCGAGAAGCCGGACACCGCAAGAATCACGGGAATCCCATACGCTCGCAGTGACTCGCCGGTAGGTGCGAACTCCGGGAACGGAAAGGTATCGAAGCCGAGCAGGCGGACACGTGGGAAGAGGAACAGGTTGTCGATCGTCGCGCCGAAGCTGGCGTTCGCAGCGAGATAGGCGGCGCAGGGCAGAAGGACAAGCGCCGCACCCGCGGCCGTCCACAAGAGAGCGCGCAGGCGATCTTGGCGCGTTAGAAGGAGCGCTGCGCCCACTCCCGCCGAACATGCGAGGCCGACCTCCTGGCTGTAAAGAAGGGCCACGCCGAGGAGCGCACCGGTCGCGAGGGACCAGCGTTCGGCGCGCTGCGAGTCCGCGCGCGAGCGTGTGAGACACGCGAGCGCAGCGAGGCCCAGACCTACGCGCGAGATCGACCAACTCATTCCGGGAATCGGGGGCGAGCACATGAGGCCGATCACGGCGGTCGCGGCCAGCGAGCCGGCTCGCGTGCGCAGGAGCTGGCGGAGGAGGAGGTAGGTCGCAAACAGCGCCACCGCGTTCAGCGCAAAGATCCAGGTACGCCAGAGTCCGAGCGAGGGACCGAAGACGCCGAACAAGAGCGCCACGGCCCAGGTCGAGAGCGGCCCGTACAGGCAAAAAACGTCACGTGACAGCGCTCTCCCTCGCAGAACGGTGTCGACCCAGGCAAGAGCCTCCCCTTCCTCGGAAAGGACGACCCACGGACCAATCCACGCCCCCCGCGCGTTCCACAGGCGCGCAAAGACGAGGATGAGGAGAGCCGAGATGAGAAGGGCCTCCTGCACCGTCACTCGGGTGGACCGCGGACCGAGGGTACCGGCAGGGTCCTTGATCCCGTGGCGTCCCAATCTCTTCGCGTGGCCTCGATCGCGTGGTGGCGCCGTAGACGAGGCGTCTCTGTCCGCCCCCACCGCCTTCACCCACGCCCACCAGATCCCCGTGCTCACTGCCAGTGCGCTGGCGAGCGCGACCACGTAGGCGCGTGAGTCGGCTGACTTGGAGTAACCTTCGAGGATCGTGACGCTTACGATTCCGAGCGCTCTCGCAGCTTCGACGTCACCCCCGGTCGCAGGCAGCAGGGAGACGAGCCCCTGCGCGACGAGTGCGCCCACGGCAAGANNCCCGCCGCGACCCAGAGCCCGGAAAGGTGCTCGGCCGCACGACGCACGCGATGGCGCAGCTCGTGCCGGTCCACCTAGTCGACCTCGGGGGGGAGAATGCTCGCGCCCGACGCGTCCTCGCACCAGGGGGTGAGCGGAACCTCGGCGGTTGTGAAGAGCCGCATGCACACATTCTCGCCTTTGCATGGCGG
>DOUU01000367.1:0-262 GCA_003520425.1 Deltaproteobacteria bacterium | reverse complement strand
GTCGACGCCCATGAAGCGCCGCGCTCCCGCGAGCACGGCGAGTGATTTGGTGAGCGCCAGCTCGCCACAGCGGTTTTCGTACGCGAAGGCACCGCCGAAGATCTTCCGGAGCGAGCGCGCGACTGCCTCCGAAGCCTCGCGATCGTTCGCTGCGCCGAGAAAGACCCAGCGCAGGCCTTCGAGCTCGCTGCGTCGCGCGCTGGCGAAGGCGCACCACTCTGCAGGCGGCAGCAGCCGCTCGGATCCGAAGTCTGAGCAGCCG
>DOUU01000473.1 GCA_003520425.1 Deltaproteobacteria bacterium | reverse complement strand
GTGCGGGAGGGGCGGCTCCAAGATGCAGTGCAGGAGCTGCGGCTCGCAGCGAGCCTCGCGCCAGAGGACGCCCATCTCGCCGTGGTTTACGCGATGGCCCTCCAGGCGCGGGGACGGGCTCCTGAGGCGCTTGCCTTACTCGACGCCATGCACCGCCGCCGTCCTGGCGAACGCGAGCCCCTCTTTGGAATCGCCACGATCGCACGCGAGGCCGGCGAGCCCGGGAGAGCGCGGCAGGCAGCCCACGACCTGCTTGCGCTCGTGCCCGAAGACCCCGGAGCACAGGCACTGGTGCGCGAACTCGATCGGCCCCCTGCGGGAGCACAAGAAACTCGGTCGCGCTGAGTACGGGGACCATGCTCCTTTCTCTCCTCCAGCCGTGCGGGAGGCCTTGCCCGTGACGCCTCCCCGGCAGGCTCGGGGCGCAAAAGCTTGAACGCGATCCAGAGTGCAGGCTCTGTTCGTGCTCGGGGAGTTGGCGGCGGATCGTGGTTCGACAGGCTCGCAGCTCCAGGGGCCAAAGGGGCGCCCTGGGGCGGAGGCATGCCATCATGGCTCCTCTTGCAGCCTCCTTGCGAGGAAGGGCTGCCATCGGGAGGTCCTCGTGAGCACGCAGCATCCCAAGACGAAGCGGACACGCACCGCTTTGGACGCTACCGCGCTGTGCCTTTCGATCCTGCTCGCCGTGGCAGCGAATGCGCAGACCCCTCCCGAAGCGGCCGCCCCGCCCGTCCCGCCGCCGGCGCCCAGCGAGCCAGGTGTGCCGGTGACATTGGATGGGGAGGTCCTCTTCTACGTTCGCACCCCGCTCGGGCCCTTTGGCCCTCAAGAGAGGGCGAAGGCGGCCCGGCGCACACTGATCCGGATCGCAGAAGACCCTTTCTATAGCCAGGACCTGTTCAGGATCCAGAAAACCGATGCAGGAACCCGCGTCTTCTACAGGGACGATCTCGTCGGGATGATCACCGCGGAGGACGCAGCGAGCGCTCATCGTTCTCCGGAGGAGCTGGCCTTCGAAAAGGTCGAGACTGTGAAGGAGGCGATCTCTCGCTACCGCGAGAGGCGGACGCCCGTTGCATGGAGGCGCGCGGGGGTCGGAACCGCAGTGGCAACGGTGGCGCTCATCGGTTTGCTGCTGGCGGTCCGGGTCGTTCGCGGCTGGCTCTTCGGGCTGGTCGAGCGCCGGCGCAAAGCGGGAGCGGCGCTGCGCCTGCAAGAGCAAGTCGTCGTCGACCCGGATCGGCTCGCGAGGTTGGAGCAGCGGGGGGTGAGGCTAGGCACCCTCACCACCGTCGCCGTGCTCATCCTTCTCTACTTGCAGACGGTTTTTTACTTCGTCCCCTTGACCCGTGGCTACGCGCTCGGTCTCTTGGATTACCTGATCGATCCTCTCGTAAACCTCTGGCAGGGCTTTCTGGCGAATGTGGGCAATTTCTTCACCATCTTGGTGATCTTGGTCCTCGCGCGATACCTCTTGAAGGGCCTCCACAGCCTGCTCCGCGCCGCCTCTGACGAACTGATCAAGCTTCCAGGCGTTGCGCCGAGCTGGGCTCCACATCTCTACCGGATCGTTCGGCTCTTCATCATCGGGGTCACGGGCATCATGATCTACCCCTACATCCCCGGCTCAAATACCGCTGCGTTCAAGGGCCTTGGGATTCTCGGAGGCGCGCTTCTCACGGTGGGCGCTTCCGGCGCGGCCGGCAACTTCGTCGCTGGCCTCATGCTCGTATTCAGTGACACCTATCGCATTGGAGACCGTGTGCGGGTGGGTGACACGACGGGCGACGTGATAGAAACGAGCATGTCACTCACTCGGATCAGGACGCCGAAAAACGAGGTGGTGACGTTCCCCAATGCCATGCTCCTAAGCGGGCATTTCGTGAACTACAGTGCGAAGGCGCGTGAGGAGGGCCTCATCCTCCACACGTCCGTTTCGATCGGATACGACGCTCCTTGGCGGAAGGTCCATGAGTTGCTGATCCAAGCTGCGCTTCGAACGCCTGGGATCCTTCCGCAGCCGGCGCCCTTCGTGCTGCAGACCGCCCTCAATGACTTCTACATTACCTATGAGATCAACGCCTACACGCGAGCGGCGAACGCAATGCTGCGGATCTATGGAGAACTCCACCAGAACATCCAGGACGGCTTCAATGAAGCGGGAGTCGAGATCATGTCGCCTCACTTTTCGTCACTGCGGGATGGCAACGCCAGCACGATCCCCGATCCCGGAAAGCCGCGCAAAGACGAGCCGAGGCGCTTTTCAATCCGGCTGGAAGATGGGTCGTATCAAGACAGCGCAAAGACCTGACGCTTCGTGGCGGCCTGTGGCACGGGCTTACTTCGAGGGCTGAATGCGGGTGATTTTCGTTCCCTGCAGGCCGAGTCCGGCCATGAGGCCCTTCTGGCTGAAGAAGAAGGCGTAGATGTCGCTCTTTGCTGTCGTGGTCGAGAGGGACTTCGCCACCCCTTCATCCACGACCACGATGCTTGGCCCCGTGCCAACCTCCCAGCCGGCGCTCTTCTGAAAGTAGTCCAGGGCGCTCGGCGTCATGAAAAAGAGCGCGTAGCCGAACTTCTGAATGCCAGCTTGAAGACCATACGACGCGGCCACGCTGCTGTAGTACCCGGCGGTTCGGCCGCCCTTGCGCAGTGCGCCTTCGCCGTACTGCCCGCCCACCATAAAGCCGCCCTTCACGATGCTGGGAAAGACGAGCACCGCTTGTGCCTTTTGGCCGAGGGACTTCGCAGTTGCATTCTTGGCGTAGAGATTCCTTAACGCTTGGCTGACGTCGCGGTCGATCTGCGCGGCGCTCGCCGCGAAAGCCGTCCGCGGAGCTGTTGCCGAGCCGATCGCAGCAGCGGCGAGAAGCGCGATCCCGACTCCCCTCATGAGACGCTGCATGGATTCCTCTTGCTTCTCTTTGGGCGCGCGGGCAGGGGAGATGAACTTCCGCCCGGAGGCGGCCACCCTAGCACGGCACACAGATCAAAAAGGAGCCCAAAAAGCGAAGCGGCGCCTTCGGAGGGCCTCAGCCGGGAGCCGCGCGCGGTCAGGGTGTGTGGCGTAAACTCACTGCGGATGGTCCTCACACGCGAAGCGGTTCTTGAGGCACTCGGAGGCCGTTCCCGTCCCACTCTTAGCGAGAAGGCACTGTTGCGGGCGCTCGGTGGCCGCGGCGCGATGGCGGGCCGCCTGCGGCCCGTCCTCCAAGCTCTCTTGCGCGAAGGAAAACTCNNTCTCGAGCGCGTGGAAGGCGGCTACAGACTCCCACGCAATGACGGCCTCGTGGAGGGGATCTACCAGGGCCCAGGCGAGCCTGCCGCGGGACGCGTCCGACGGGGAGCGATCCACGCGGGCGCGGGCCTCGGTTCGGCGGGCCTCGTGCGAGACGACGCCGGCGGGACCTGGAGCGTGCAGGGTGGAGGAGGGGCCGAGCCCGGCGATCGGGTGCTGTTTCGGGCGGTGGGTGACCCGCGGGCTCGGCGCGGCGAGGTTGTGCACGTCTTCGGGGGTGGAGAACGCCGCAACTGGATCGGGATTCTCTCGCGAGAGCGCCACGGCGGCCTTGTGACGCCCTATCGAGACGACGGCTACTGGGGCATCTCGGTGGCGGCGGCGGACCTTGGAGGCGCCCGGGATGGAGACGTGGTGGAAGTCGTCCCGGCGCGACGCAGCGGAGGCAAGGGCGCGGCACGCACGACGGGGCGAATCGTCTCCGTCTACGGCCCCCCCGGCCACCCCGAAGCCGACTTTGCGGCCGTGACCTGGCGTCGGCGCCTGCCTGTGGACTTCCCGCCCCGGGTGCTGGCGGAGGCAGAAGGGATCGACGTCGACCCCTTGCCCGAGGAGCTCGCACGTCGGGTCGATCTGCGGGCGCGTCCTTTCGTCACGATTGACCCCGCGAACGCCCGCGACCATGACGACGCGGTGTGCATCGAGGCTTTGCCCGCTGGGGCGACACGGCTTTGGGTCGCGATTGCCGACGTCGCACACTACGTCCCTGAGGGATCGGCGCTCGACCTCGAAGCGCTCCGGCGCGGGAACAGCGTGTATTTTCCGGACCGCGCGATTCCCATGCTCCCGCACCGCCTTTCCGGAGAGATCTGCTCGCTCTATCCCCAGGTCGATCGCCTCGCGATGGTGGTCGAGCTCCATCTTTCGCGGGCGGGCGGGTTGGAGCGCCGGAGCTTTTACCCGGGAGTGATCCGGAGTCGTGCCCGCCTGACCTACGAGCAGGCTGCGGCGGTGATGGAGAGATCCGGAGACGGCGGTCTTCTGGACTCGGAGATCCGGGAACAGCTGTGTGGGCTTGCAGCCCTCGCGAGCACGCTCACCGAACGGCGCTTCGCTGCTGGATCCATCGACTTCGATCTTCCGACGGCCGAGATCGTGCTCGGGGACGATGGACACCCTGTGGATATCGTCGAGGCGCCTCGCACCGTAGCCCACCGCGCGATCGAGGAGTGCATGCTGGTGGCGAACCGCGCCGTGGCCGACGCGCTCTCCGCGGCGAAGGTTCCGGCGGTCTATCGGATCCACGATCCGCCGGAGCCGGAGAAGATCGAGCTCCTGTGCGAACTCTTGGCGGCGTTCGGCCTCCTCGAGAATCGAAGCGCGCAGTCGCTTTCCGCGCGGGAAATCGCCCGCGCCGTGCAGCGTGTTGCCGGTCGGCCCGAGGAGAGGCTCGTGAACCTCGTGGCCCTGCGCTCCATGCGGCAGGCACGCTACGACGCTGCAAACCGCGGTCACTTCGCTCTCGCGTTCGACAGCTACACCCATTTTACTTCACCCATCCGCCGCTACGCCGACCTGGTGGTTCACCGCGCGCTCAAGGATCTCCTCGAAGGCGGTCGCTTGGCAGCCTCGCGCGCCGCGGCGCGAGAGAGCACGGTCGCCAGCATCGCGACACGGGTCTCTTGGCGCGAACGCGCGTCCATGGAAGCGGAACGGGAGATGATCGATTTGAAAAAATGTGCCTTCATGGCAAGCCGTGTGGGCGAGGAATACGACGGCACCATCACCGGGGTCGCAAGGCACGGGTTCTATGTGACGCTTGATCCCTTCTTCGTGGAAGGCTTGGTGCACGTCTCGCGACTGCCCGACTATGTGGTGCTCGATGAGCGCGCCCACGCTCTCGTGGCCCGGCGCAGCCGCGAGCGCTGGCGCCTTGGCGACCGCTTGCGGGTTCAGGTGGACGACGTCGATCCCGTGAAGGCGTGGATCAACTTTTCGGTGGTGCACCGGCTCCCTGGAAGCGAGGCCGTTGTGCCTGCGGCCCCTGCGCCCGCCGCCGGCTACCCGAGAACCTCGTCGAGGGCTTCGAGCTCCGCCGCAAGACGCTCCCACTCTCGATAGAGGAGATCGATCGCGTCCTTGGCCGCGGCGCGCTCGGCCTCGAGCGTGCGCACCTTGTCTCCATTCTTGTAGATCTCGGGATCGCCGAGCTTCCAGCCCAGCGCCTCCAGCGCACTCTCCCGGACCAGGATGTCGGCCTCGAGCGCCGCAATCTGCTTTGCCGTCTTGTCGCGTGCCTTGCGGCGCAGACGTTCCGCCTCACGCCCCGGCGCGCCCGCAGCCTTGCGGTTCGAAGCGCGCGTCTCTTCCTGACCCTTCGCTGCAGGGGGCGGAGCGCTCCCTTCGACGCCGTGGGGCGCTCCATGGCCTGCGACGGCGCTTCGCCCCGGGGCCTCCGCCTCCGTGGTCGCTCGCTGATACTCGTCGTAGTTCCCGAGGAACTCGCGCAGCCGTCCCGCCCTCACTTCCACCACACGCGTCGCCACGGCGTTCAGAAAGGTCCGGTCGTGGGAGATCAGCGCCAGCGTCCCCTGGTACTCCCGGAGAGCCTCTTCCAGAACTTCGCAGGCGTCGACGTCGAGGTGGTTGGTCGGCTCGTCGAGGACCAGGAAGTTTGCAGGCCGCAGCAGCATCTTTGCGAGGGCCAGGCGTGCTTTCTCTCCACCCGAGAGGACGGAGACCTTCTTGTCCACGTCTTCACCGCTAAACAGGAATGCCCCAAGATGTCCGCGCAGGCGCGGAACGTCGTCGCTGCGCGCCGCACTCGCCAGCTCCTCGAGCACGGTGCGGCTCGGGTCGAGGGACTCGAGCTGGTGCTGGGCAAAGAAGCCGATCTGCACGTTGTGGCCCGGCTCGCGGCGCCCGCTGTCAAAGGGCAGAACACCGGCCAGGATCCGGAGCAGGGTGGACTTGCCCGCGCCGTTTGGACCCACGAGCGCGAGCCGATCTCCCCGCCGCAGCTTCAGGCTTGCGCCTTGGTACACCTTCGTTGAGCCGTAGGACTTGTGAATATCCTCGAGCGCGATGACCACGTCACCCGCACGCTCAGGCGGCGGGATCCGCAAGCGCAGCCGCCGCCGGGAAGGCGCCTCGATCACGATCCGATCGACTTTTTCCAATGCCTTGAGCCGACTCTGAACCTGCCGTGCCTTGGTGGCCTTGTAGCGGAAGCGTTCGATGAAGCGCTCCACCTGTGCGATCTCGCGGTCCTGCGAGGCCTTCCGGGCGAGGAGCTGGGTGCGCCGCTCCTCGCGCTGAGCGAGATAACGATCGTAGCTGCCCTCGTAGAGCGTGCAGCGTCCGCCTTCGAGCTCGAGCACTCGCGAGACATGTCGGCGAAGAAAGGTGCGGTCGTGTGAAATCACGATGACGCCGCCCCGGAAACCAGTCAGCGTTTCCTCGAACCACTGGATCGAGGGCAGGTCCAGATGGTTCGTCGGCTCGTCAAGCAGCAGGACGTCGGGCGCCGAGAGCAGGAGCTTTGCGAGCTCGACCCTCATCAGCCAGCCGCCGCTGAAGGAGCGAAGAGGACGCCCACGATCGTCGGGCTCAAAGCCAAGGCCGGCGAGCACCCGCTCGACCCGCGCCTCGCGCTCGAACCCACCGCCGAGTTCAAAAGCGGCACGCGCACGGTCGTAGCGTGCGGCGACCTCCGCGGAGACCTCGCCACTGCCGGCCCGCGCGATCTCGGCCTCGAGTTGGCGGAGCTCCTGCTCGAGCGCATCGAGCCGGGCCAGCACCGACGCAACCTCCTCGCGCACCGGCCGGTCAAGGGTCGGATCGATCTCCTGGCGAAGCATGCCCACCCGGACGCCCCGCGAGACGACGACGCGGCCGGCGTCGGGCGCCTCGTCTTCCGCCACAATGCGCAGAAGGGTCGTCTTGCCGGCGCCGTTCGGACCCACGAGGCCGATGCGGTCGCCCGCGCGCACGTCGAGGTCCACACCCGAGAAGAGCGTGCGCCCGGCGAAGCCCTTGGAGATGCCGTCGAGGCGGAGCAGCACAGGCAAAATCTACCGAGGTCGCGCCTAGAGCGCCTCCACGAGCGCGTCGATCTCCGCTTCGCTGTTGTAGAAGTGCGGAGATGCCCGCACGCCGCCGCGCCGGGCCACCACGAAGATGCGGTGCGCGCGCAGGCGCGCCGCAGTGCGCCCGGGCTCCTCGCCAGGCCACTCGAAGGACACGACTCCCGACCTCTCCCCGGGCCCACAGGGGCTGCGGACGAGCGCTCCTCGGCGCTCCAGGCCGGCCACGAGGCGATCGGTCAGCCCAAGGACCCGTTCGGCGATCGGGTCAATGCCAATCTCGAGCAGAAGGTCGATGGCTGCCCCGAGGGCAAAGATGCCGGGCGCATTGGGCGTTCCCTCCTCGAAGCGGCTCGCGGTCGGCTTGAGATCGAGGTGATACCGGTCGAAGTCACGATCCTCGGTCACGCTGTGCCAGCCGATGATTCGGGGGGCTAGGCAATCGAGCACCCGCCGCGCGCAAAAGAAGATGCCGCAGCCCTCCACCGAGAGGAGCCACTTGTGGCCATCGGCGGAGAGGAAGTCGATCCCGCAAGTCTCGACGTCGAGGGGAAGACAGCCAAGACTCTGGATCGCGTCGACACAGAAAAGCACGCCCCGCTCGCGGCAAAGCCGCCCGAGCGCCAGGAGATCCTGGCGAAAACCGCTCCCGAACTCGACGGACGACAGTGCGAGGAGCCGCACCGAAGGTGCTCCTAGCGCATCCTCTACCCGGTCGAGGGGAAGCCGGCCGGCCTGACCGCGCAGCATGACCGTCTCCACCCCGCGATCTCGAAGCGACCACCAGGGGTAGACGTTCGATGGGTACTCAAGGTCGCACGTCACGACCCGGTCGCCCGGACGCCAGTCAAGGCCGGCTGCCACGAGACCGAGCCCCTCGGTCGTGTTCTTGACGAAGGCGACCTCCTCGGGTTTTCCCCCGATCAGGGTCGCCGCACGTGCCCGTACGCGCTCGATCTCGGCTTCATAGAACTTCTCGTAGGCGAACGCGCCACGGTGCACCGCCTCGGCCGCGAAACGCTGGAGCGCTTCCTGGACGCGGGTCGAAATCGGCGCAACGCCCGCGTGATTCAGGTACACGAGTTCCTTGGTTACGGGAAAGAAACTGCGGGTGCGTGCCCAGTTCACCGGCAGCTCTCGTGCAACGGCCGCAATTCAATCTCGCGCCCCTGCCGTCCGATGAAAAGGAAGTGACCCAAGAGGGCCCGCCCGGAGGGTGCGGGGCGCGGGAGATGGGCATGCAGACGCAAAGGCTCCTCGACTGCGGAGAACGCGGCATCCATCTGCTCTTCGACACCCCTCTGATCGCCGAAGCTTTTGGGCAGGACGCGAAAAGCCTGCGTCGCATCGTGGACGAGCACCTCGCGGAGATTCAGTCTGCCGTTCAGCATGTGCTCGAGCTTCCCTCACCCGAGATTGCTCGGGAGTTCATCGCTTGTCTGCCGCGCACCTTGCAACACGTGCTTGTGCTGCTCTACTTCGAACTCTTGGACGATCGGCTGCGCAAGCGCGAGACACGCCACTAGCGGAGGCCCCGCCCCGGGGCAGCACGATCGAGGCGCATTCCCGCCAACGCAAAGATCGCACCCGCCAGCACGTAGCTGATCCCCCGTAGCGCCTCGCCCGTGCCAACGGCGAACAGCAGGCCCGCGATCCCGAGCGCCGCGGCGAAGCCGTAGGCCGCGAAGAGCCAACGCACTTGAGCCCGCGCCTCGCGTTGCCTTGCCGCGATCTGCCGTGCCGCAATGGCCCCAAGGGCCAGAAGGAGGACTACCGTCGTGACCAGCGAATCCGTCGCGCTGGGCAGCGGTCTCGGCTTTGCCGACGTCATCGCGAGGGCGCCGAGGCCGCAGGCGCCAAGGACGATCAGCACCGAGCGCCCCGCCTTCGCCAAGGCTCGCTCGGTGGCTTGGGGCAGCGAAGCACGTCCGCTCATCCCGCACTCCGTGACCACCCTTGCCGGAAGGCCCGCCAAGGGAGCATTCCGCGCTGCGCCGCGCGCGCTCTTTCGACCCGTTTGTCGACCGACCAGCGAGTGGGCACCCGGACACGCTCTCCTGTTTTTGTGCGCACCAAGAGGTAGCCTTCGCGCAGGGCAAAGTCGAAGAGATGGCGGACCAGGGCGACAGCGTTCCGGCAATTCTCCTTGGCGCCCGGGCCTCCTGCTCTTGGCTTGTCTCCGTTGGGGCACGCAAGGCACGCGGACCGGACTTGCCGCTGGTACGGCAGGGCCGGGCCGGGATGCCTCTTCCGGGGGGTCGCCCCCCAGCCTATTTCGCGGGCGCTCGCTGGGGGGCGAGCCGCTGCAACAGGTTTTCGATGGCATCGTCGGGTTCATTCTTGCAGACTGCAGCCCGCGATGAAGCTCTCCCTCCAGTTCCAGTACGCGGTATGCGGAGTGTTCGACCTTGCGTACAACGGCCAAGGTGAGCCAGTCCAAATCCGCGTGATCAGCGAGCGCCAGGGCATTCCTGCCCGCTACCTGGAACAGATCTTCCAGCGCCTTCGCCGTGCCCGGCTCGTCCAGAGTAAACGGGGGCCCGGGGGAGGCTACACGCTTGCACGACGTCCCGGGGACATCACCCTGCGCGACGTTGTGGAGGCTGTGGAAGGCCCACTCGGTGGCCAAGGAGCCAAAGCGCGCCGCGGCGAGGGAGACAAAGACTCCCCTACATTGTACCGGCCGTCGTTCTTGTGGCCGATGCTTTCTGAGGGCATCGCCGAGGTACTCGCCCGCACGACCGTGGAAGGCCTGTGTCGCGAGGCGCAGCGCTCAAGCGTGCGCCGCGCGCACTCCGATGTTCACATGTATTTCATATGAGAACGGTCCTGTAAGCGCGCGGATTTCTTCAACGTATTTTTGTGATTTTGGTGCCAGCGACAAACCAGCGACAAATCCGCATGCAGAGGGTCCCGCAGCGAGATCGGATCGCGACCCCTATTTCTTCGGTCGGATGAGCGGTACGAGCGCGGCTCCCTGATCGCCCACATAGCGTTCCGTGTTTTGCGTGGAAGCATGGCCAAGGAGTTGTTGGATATCTGCCATCGAGGCCCCGCCCCTCCTCAGTAGGATCGCCGTTGTGTATCTTATGGCCTCGCGAAGCGATCAACGACCTGCACTGCGGCTTCATTCGGTCGCAGGCCAAGGTCGGCCATGGTGAGGAAGATTCGGAACCCGCGGGGCTGGATCGAAACGTCCGGTAATGGACACACCTCGGCGGCGATCGAGCCAAGGGCGCTCACAGCTTTGCCGATCATCCGCGGAGAATACGTGGCCAGGGTCGCGGCTCCCAGAATGTTGGAATGAGCCATATCGCCGCGAGCACGACCGCGGAGAGATGAAGAGGTCCGTAAGCCGTGCTCCCCTTAGCGGTCAGACTTAGGCCAAACAGCAGGAGGGACAGCACGAGCACAAAACTCCGCCGCACCCAGCACGCCGCAAGTAGGCCTGCCCCCCATGCCAGCGAGAACCACGAGAAGTCCCAGTCGGCGTGTCGGACGAGAAGNNGATGCACGAACCACGGATGGCGCTCGAGCCACTCCGTATTGCGCTGAACCCACTCCTTCCGCCTCACAACTGCACACCCACCTCGGCGAGAGCAAGTACCCGCTCCTAGAGCGCGTTTTATACCATGCCATAGGAGCGAGCCCCACGTCTGCTTGCGGGTGAGGCACCGGAGGCGCAGGTATCGGCGCCTTTTGCGTCGGGAGAACGAGGGCGACGAACTATCCGGGGAGTCGATGAGTTTCTGGCAAGGACGAAGTTTCGTCTTGCCTGGCGGCTGGTATGGGCACCTCTACGAGCACGCGCTGACGTCCGTCACTGAAGCGGGCGCAACCCTTACTCTCATTCTGGACGACGCTAAGCGGTCCGAGTAGGACGACACACGCTGCAAACCAGCAATCCTCATCTTTTTCGAGTTACCCCGTTTTCCCGAGGAACAGGCGCAGGTCGCTGCCGACCGACAGAATCCCGACCGCCCCGACGTTGCGCACCCCGGCAGGGTGGCCGCTCCCAGACTCCCGTCTGAACTTTTTCCCGCCCATCAGCCAACAAATGTGAGCTTCTCGACCGCCCAAGGTGAAGCCACCGGCGCAGCCGTTAAGATTGGGTGTATGTAGCCGTTCGACATGCCCTTCTCCGCAACTATATAACGTGAGCGAACGTAAATGGTGCGCGCAGGCGCAAACGCGGAAGCAAGTTTCTCCGATTTCCTTGGGCAGATAAGACGCCAGCCGCGACCAAACTCGTCCTCCCTATCCGCCAACTGCATCATGGAGGCCTTTGGAAGTCTCTCGGCGAAATCGAAGTAAATGCGATACCGAAAAATCCTCCCAAGATCGATCATCAGACCGTATCGATTGCGATCGAACTCCTTGCCCACTTCCGCGATGCGGATGCTGCAAGCTTCAGCGTCATTGGGCAGGTCCCGTGCTGAACGCCCGCGCAGGTGGACATCTAGATAGGCGTCAAGATATTCCCATCTCCCCGTTTGCGGATTTTCATACTCGATCGCGGTGTGGCCCGCTCCAGGATAGATTTCTCGCAGGAGTGGGTCAAAACCAGCCACGCCTCGACACCGGATACCGTTGAGTTCCAGCAGCAGGCCCATCAACAAATTTATGTGGCCACAGCCCCCCATCCCGGCACGGAGCACGTCAAGTGGAGGGCGA
>DOUU01000370.1:427-8782 GCA_003520425.1 Deltaproteobacteria bacterium | reverse complement strand
TCGCGCAGTTCCTCGCGCAGCGTGGCATCGGCCCCAGCACCGGCCTTGGGTGTCACAAAAGCCACAATGGCGGTGCCGGTGAGGTCGTCGGGCCTGCCGACGACGGCTGCTTCGGCCACTTTGGTGTGGGAGACGAGGGCGCTTTCGACCTCCATCGTACCGATGCGANNTGCGCGCCGTCGCCGGTGAAGTAGGAGCCTGGGAAGCGCGTCCAGTACTGCTCGTGATAGCGCTTTGCGTCTCCCCAGATGCCCCGCAGCATCCCCGGCCACGGCTTGCGCAGCACGAGGAAGCCGCCGGCGGGGGCCTTCACGGGCTTGCCGTTCGCGTCGACCACATCGGCGTCGATGCCGGGAAAGGGCAGCGTGCACGACCCCGGCTTGGTCGGGACGGCGCCGGGNNGTTTCGGTCTGCCACCACGTGTCCACGATCGGGCAGCGCTTGCCTCCGATCACGCGGTGGTACCACATCCACGCCTCCGGATTGATGGGCTCGCCCACGGTTCCAAGCAGGCGGAGCGAGGAGAGATCGTGCCGTTGAGGATGCTCCTCGCCGAGGCGCACGAAGGTGCGGATCGCGGTCGGAGCGGTGTAGAGGACGCTGACACGATGCCGCTCGATCATCTGCCAAAGCCGATCGGGGCCGGGGTGAATCGGTGCGCCCTCGTACATCACCGAGGTCGCGCCATCGGCGAGCGGGCCATAGAGCACGTAGGAATGTCCGGTGACCCACCCGACGTCCGCCGTGCACCAGAGGGTGTCCTCTTCTCGCAGGTCGAAGATCACCTTCGTCGTCGTCGCCACGTGCACGAGATAGCCGCCCGTGGTGTGGAGGATGCCCTTGGGCTTGCCGGTCGATCCGCTCGTGTAGAGGATGAAGAGCGGATGTTCGGAGTCGAGCTTTGCCGGCGGGCAATCGGCGGAGGCGCCGGCCATGAGCTCGTGCCACCAAAGGTCCCGACCGGGGTACAAGACGATCGGTTCGGCGGTGCGCCGGACCACCACCACCTTCTCCACCGCCGGCGCGTGGGAAAGGGCCTCGTCGACCGCGTTCTTGAGCGCGATCGGCTTGCCGCGCCTCCATCCGCCGTCTGCCGTGACGACAACCTTGGCGCCGACGTCGTTGATGCGGTCGCGCAGTGCTTCGGCGGAGAAGCCGCCGAACACCACACTGTGCGGAGCGCCGATCCGCGTGCAGGCCAGCATGGCGACGGCAATTTCAGGAATCATGGGCATGTAGATCACGACCCGGTCGCCTTTGGCGACGCCGAGACCCTTGAGCACGTTCGCGAACTTGGCCACCTCGCGGTGGAGCTCGCCGTAGGTGAGGATCCGCACGTCCCCAGGCTCCCCCTCCCACAGCAGCGCGGCTTTGTTCCGCCTCCACGCGTTCGGGCCCTCCAGGTGACGATCCAGGCAGTTCCAGGAGACGTTGGTCTGTGCCCCGACGAACCACTTCGCGTAGGGCAACTTCCAATCCAGCACCTTGCGCCAGGGTCGGAACCAGGAGACGTGCTCCTCGGCCATCTGCGCCCAGAACTTTTCGGGATTGCGGGCCGCCTGGCGGCGCAGCGCTTCGAGCTTCGCGCGGTTCCAGTGCGCCCGCGCCGCAAACTCAGGCGAGGGCTTGAAGACGCGCTTCTCCTTCAGGAGCGATTCGATGTCCGCCATCGGGCGCATTCCTCTCGCTAGCTGTGCGCGCCTAGGCGCCGCGCACCCAAGCCTCAACATCCTCGGGGCGCTTGGGGATCGCAGCGGTCAGATTCTGGTGACCGCTGGGCGTGATCAGCACATCGTCTTCGATTCGCACGCCGATCCCTCGAAGACGCGGGCTTGCGGCTTCTGCATCGGCGGAAACGTAGAGGCCGGGCTCGATCGTGAACACCATTCCCGGTTCCAGCGGACGCGGCTTTCCATTCGCGGTGTAGGCGCCTACATCGTGCACGTCGAGGCCGAGCCAGTGGCTCGTGCGGTGCATGTAGTACTTGCGATAGGCGTCGCTCGCGACGAGGTCGTCGAGATTCCCAGACAAGAGGCCGAGATGCACCATGCCGTCGGTGAGCACACGCACCGCAGTCGTATGCAACTGCTCGAGCGTGGCGCCCGGCTTGGCGACCGCGAAGGCCGCCTCCTGGGCCGCCAAGACCACCTCATACACCGAGCGCGCCGCGCCTTCGAACTTCCCGCCGATGGGATAGGTTCGCGTGACATCCGACGCGTAGCCCTTGAGCTCACAGCCCGCATCCACCAGCACGAGCTCTCCCTCGCGCAGCGGCTGGTCGTTGGTGATGTAGTGCAAGACCGTGGCGTTCTTGCCTCCGCCCACGATTGTCGAGTAGGCGGGGCCCGACGCGCCGCGTCTGCGGAACGTGAAGTCGAGCATCGCCTCGAGCTCATACTCGTAGGCGCCGCTGTGGGCCAGACGGGCGGCGGCTGCATGCGCCTCGCGCGAAATGTCCGCTGCCTGGCACATGATCTCGAGCTCGCTCGGCTCCTTGAACAGGCGCATCTCATGCAGGATCGATCGCGGGTCGACGATCTCGGTCGGCGGGACAAGGCCCATGCGCGAGCGCAAGCGCATGGTCTCGAGGGATTCGACGAGCTTCGCGTCGAGCGCGGCATCCCGACCGAGGACGTGAAAGACCCTTCGCACCTTCTCGAGCAGCGTCGGCACGGTCGCGATGAGCTCATCGGCGGGGAAGGCGGCGTCGGCACCGTAGTCTCGCACCGCGCCCTCGACCCCGGGGCGGTAGCCGTTCCAGACCTCCGCCTCGGGCTGGCGCGGCTCGACGAAGAGCGTAAAGGCCGGCCCGCCGTCGGTTCGAAGGACGGCCGCGGCGTGGGGATGGTTGAAACCCGTCATGTACCAGAAGTCGCTGTCTTGTCGAAACGGGAAGTGGGTGTCGGCAGAACGCGTCGCCAGGCGGGCGCCCAGGATCACTGCCACCGCATCGGGACCCATCGCCTCGAGAAATCGGCGTCGCCGCTGCGCGAACACGATCCGCATTCTAGCCCAGGCAGCTCAAGGCGCGGTCGTGCACACCACCGTCACGCCTGCACACAGGGTGGCGCACAGATGGTCGTCTTCCACGACCGCCGTGTAATAGAGGCCATCGGCCGGCCGGGGCAGGTCCAGCGTGCGCACCTCCCGGCCCCTCTGCGCAGTCGGGTCCACCACATGGACACGCCCGCTCCAGCGTGTGATGACGACCCGCCGATCTTGAGTGAGCCAAACGTTCTGGGCGAAGTCGCTCGTCGCCGCGAAACGGTCGTCGAGAAGGATGCGGCGGCCCGCGCTTGCGAGCGACCCCGTCTCCTCCGGGCGCACGATGCGCAGCGCAAGCTGCGTGCCCGTGCGCTCCGCCAGGTAGCCCGTCCCTTCCGCATCGAAGACGACAAACTGAAGCTCCGGAGACTCAAATCGCACCAGCTCCCGACCTGTCAGATCCACCACCCTGCCGTCCTGCCGGACCTTGGCTCCCCCCTCGTCGGGAATGAGGTCCGTCGTCAACCACACGGCTTGCCGCGTGGGATCGTAGGCGAGGGACTTTGGGGCGACCCTCCAGCCGGCCGGGCCCTGGAGTGCCAGCTCACGAAGCAGCGAACCGTCCGGCTCGAACTGCACGATCGAGCCATTCCCGCCAGCCAAGCCCCCATATCGCGTCGCGAGGATCGACCCTCCGGGTCCGAGCGCGAGCTCATTCAGGCCGACGCCAAGCGGACCGAGCGCGACGGCGCGCCCGGTCGAAAGCTCTACGTAGCCCGAGTCTTCGAAATACGTCGTGTAATAGATCCGGCCGTTCGGGTGGGCGAGCACGTCCCACACGCCGCCATGTCCCAGCGCCTTCGGGTCGGGGGAGGCCGTGAGGGCCGGCAGCATGCGCTCGGAGCGCAAATCGAAGCGACCGATCAGCCGGGGTCCCGTGCGCCCTAGGTCCGCGCGGGGGTCCCCCCCCGCCGCCCGCATCGCGCTCCAAAATGCCGACTCTCCGAAATAGAGCACGCCCTCCCGTGCGTCGCCGTACCAAGCGCAATAGTCGACGCTCGGTAGTGGCGCCGTCTGCATGAGGACGGGGGCTCGAGGACCGCCCTCAGCACCTCCCTGCGCGGTGGGCAGCTCCTTACAGCCTGGGAGAAGGACCAGCGAGAGGGCCAGCGCCCCAAGAAGACGTGACAACCGATGTGGCAGTGCTGCATTCTGCGGCAGGTACGCTCGCATGAATGAAACTTCCATTGAAATCAGAGCCTTAGCCGCTAACGGCCACCCGCCCTTCGGAGTGCGCGTGCGTCTGTCCGACGCACAGCTCGCCGGCCGGATCCCGCCAGCGCGGCCGAAGACGCGAAAAATCAAGGACTTCGAGGGCACAGGGTCAACGCTCAGCCTGGCACGAAGAGTGCAATGCCCTCAAAGCGGAGCCGATCTGGTACGGAAGCAGTGAGTGAACGTGGGCGCGCTCAATCGCTGATTCCGTCCCGAAGATCCGGAGACCCTGACAAAGGCGCTTTCCCCCAAGAACGGCACCCCGCCTGACTCGGGATCTTCGGGACACCGGATCGAACGGCCCTCCGACCTTCGTGGTCGGAGGGCCTTTTGTTTTCAGGCGCTGGCGGCGTCGGCGTCAGCGGCTCCTGCCGCGAGCTGCTGGGCAACCTCTTCGCCGAACTCTCGAGCGAACCAGCCTTTCAGTTCCGGCAGCTCCAGCACTTCCTCGGCGCTCGACGGACAGCGCCAGGCGATCGCCTCGAGCGCGGAGTTCGGACACAAGACACCGGGATCGAGGGCCAGCTCCGCAGCTCGGACGGCCCGCCAGCGTTTGAGAGCCGCGACGATCCGCTCGGTGCGGCGGTCCATGCGCCGGCGTCCACCGCCTTCCGGGCGGGCGATCGGACCGTGCTGGCTCTTGCGGCCGCGGGCGACGGCGGAAAGGACATCGCGACCGAGTCGCCGCAGGATGAGGTCGGTCACGCCCTTGATCTGAGAGAGTTCCTCGAGCGTGCGCGGCTGCCGCTCGGCAACCTCGAGCAGCGTGCGATTGCCGAGCACCTTGAAGGGCGGCCGATCGATCTCCCGGGCCCGCGCGTCCCGCACCAAGAAGAGCTCGCGGAGCACGGACAGGCTCACCCGGTCGAGGCTGCGGGCACCCTTGATCCGCAGGTAGCCGAGCTCATCGAAGTGGCGGCTCGGCCACTCGCGCTTCGTGAGCGTCACGAACTCTTCTTGCGCCCACGCCAGGCGCCCCCGGCTCTTGAGCTCACGCTCGAGCTTCTCGGCCAAGGGAATCAGGTAGGCGACATCGGCGGCGGCGTAGCGGAGCTGGCTCTCCGAGAGGGGCCGGGCCGACCAGTCCGAGCGCTGCTCGTCCTTGGGGAGAGACACTCTGAAGTGTCGCTCCGCGATCGCCGCCAGACCAATCGCCGGGTAGCCCAGCAGCTGGGCACTCACCATCGTGTCGAACAAGTTGACAAAGCGAAAGCCGCAGTCCCGCTTTAGGACGTAGATGTCGTACTCCGCGGCATGGAAGATCTTGCGCACCTCGCTTGAGGCAAAGACGGGGCCAAGCGGAGCCAGCTCGCTCGGGCCGCCGAGAGCAATCGGATCGACCAAGAAGATGTTGTTGGGGGTCGCGATCTGGACGAGACAGGTCTTGTCGAAGTAGTGGTAGAAGCTGTCCGCTTCGGTGTCGAAGGCCACGACCTCCTCGGAGAGCAAGTCGTGCGCGAGCGCCTCGAGGGAAGCGCGGTCTTCGATGCGCTGAAAGTCAGCCAAGCCCTTGCCCCGATCCGCGGTGGCTTTCATCCCGAGAGCCGCATACGTCGCGTCTTTTTGTCCCGGACCGCTCAGTGCACGAACGAATCCCGATGCACTCGCTCGAGGGGGCACACCGGCCTCGAGGAGGGCCGAAGCCGGCGACGGCATGCTAGCCGAGGCGCCGGCCGGCCGTCACCCCGAGCCGAGGGCGGCAGGCCGCCCGGCCCGGGCCCCCCTCCTATACTTGGGAGGTGATCTGGGCGGGGTCGGGCATCGCAAGCGAGGGGCGTGCAGAAGCGGCGGCCGAGGCGGCCGCCGCAGCGGCGCTCGCGGGGGCGGGTCTCGAGCGCGCGGAGGCCGCGCTGCTCTTTGCGACGGCGAGCTATGGCAGCTCGCTCCCTGGGTTGGTGGAGGCCGCCGTGGCCGCGCTGGGCACGGAGGCCGTCGTGGGCGCGACGGCTCACGGCGTGATGTGCGGAGGGCGCGAGGAAGAGGGGCCAGGGGTGGGCGTTCTGGCCCTGGGCGGCATCGAGGCCCATCCCTTCCTGGTCCCGGATCTGCGGCGCAGCGGAGCGCTGGCCGGAGCCGAAATCGCGCACGCCCTCGGGCGCCGGCCCGACGAGCGCGATCTCGTCCTCCTCCTCCCGGATGCAGCCGGGGCAGATCTCGCCGGGGTCGTGGCGGCGGTTCGCGCAGCTCTGGCCCCCGCAGCCATTGTCGGCGCGGGCGCGGCCCAGCCGCTCGCGGCCCCTTCGCTTCAGTGGTGCGGACGGGAACTCGCACGGGGGGCATTGGCGGGCCTCGTTGTGCGCGGCGGCGCTCCGCCTCGCATTGGTGTCACGCAGTCCTGTCGGCCTGTCTCCGATCTCATGACGGTAAGCCGGGCGGAGGGCAACTGGATCCTCGAGCTCGACGGGCGACCTGCACTCGACGTGTACCGCGAGGTGGCGCGCGGCCCGCTTGCGGCCGACTTGCGTCGCGCGGCGGCGTTCGTGCTGGTGGCGCTGCCGAAGGACGCGAAGGAACCCTTGCGACCCGGCGGCTACCTGGTGCGCCATGCGGTCGGCTTCGCCGAAGGGCGCCGCGCCTTTGCACTGCCGGAGGCGGTGGCGCGCGGCGGGAGCATCGCCTTCGTGCTGCGGGACGCCTCCGCGGCGCGCGAGGACATGAAGTCCATGCTGGCCTCGGTGGGCGACCGGCCGCCCGCCTTCGGCATCTACCTCGATTGCTGCGCCCGCGGCACTTCCCTCTTCGGAATCCCGGGCCTCGAGGCTGCCTATCTGGAGAGCGCCTTCGCCACAAGACCCATTCTCGGCATGCTGGGATCCTGCGAGATCGGACCGATCGGGGGCACCGCGGAACTGCTCACCTACACCGGCGTGCTCGCACTGGTGGACTCCACCGCCTAGACCGGCAGCGCACGGCCTTGGATCCCCGCAGCGCGCAGGTTGCGGGGGGAGCCTGGCCCTTGCGCAGCCCGGCCTCCCCGGCCTAAGCTCGTTCCAATAAAAGGAATATGGTTCCGAATAATGGAACGATCCGGAACCGTCGAAAAGGCCCTCGACGTGCTCTTTCACCTCCACGAGGCGGCCGAGCCCCGGGGAGTGACCGCGATCGCCCGCGCCCTGGGCCTCCCCAAGTCGAGCGTGCATCGGCTGCTTGCGGCGCTCGGCCAGCGGGGTCTCGTCGAGCAAGACGTTGAAGGCCGCTACCGCCTTGGCTTCGGTCTTGTCGCCCTCGGTCTTGGCATGCTGGAACGCGAGCCCGTCGTGCTCGCGGCCCGTCCCGTCTTGGAGGTCGCGGCCAAGGCGCTCGGCGAGACGCTCTTTCTCACGGCTGCGCGGGAGGGCGAGATCACGGTGCTCGACAAGGTCGAGGGTCCGGGGATCCTGCGCGCCGCGCCGCGCATCGGGGAGAGGGTCCCCCTGCACGCCACGGCGGTGGGACGGCTCCACCTGGCCTTTGCGCCCGATCTCGTCGCGCTGCCCGAGGGCCCCCTCCACAGCTTCACACCGCGTACGCGGACGCAGCGCGCTGCCGTATTGCAGGAGGTCGCGCTCGCGCGGCGGCGGGGCTGGGCGGAGAACCGCGAGGAGTGGATTCCCGGCCTTGCGGTGGTGGCCGCTCCCGTGCTGGTGGACGGGCGCCTTGTCGCGACGGTGGCTCTCGCCGCACCCACCGTTCGGCTCCCCTCGCGCGAGAGCGGACGCGTGGCCCAGCGGCTGCTCGCCGCGGCCGCTCAAATCGGCGCTCGCCTAAAGGGTCGAAGCGAAAGGAGGACGGCGTGAAGGTCTGGATCGACGGCAAAGTCGTGGAGGGCAGCGAGGCCCGCATCCCCGTGACGGATCACGGCCTGCTCTACGGCGATGGAGTATTCGAAGGCATCCGTGTGTATGCGCGTCGGGCCTTCCGTCTCGACCTGCACCTTGCGCGGCTTGCGAGGTCCGCCCGCGTCATCGGGCTTGCGATTCCCGGCGGAATCGAATCCATGCGCGAGATTGTCCTCGCCACGGCGCGCGCCTTCGGAGCAGACGAGTCCTACGTCCGGCTCATCGTCACGCGGGGCGAGGGCGCTCTCGGCGTGGATCCGTCGAGCTGTCCCCACCC
>DOUU01000370.1:211-381 GCA_003520425.1 Deltaproteobacteria bacterium | reverse complement strand
AAGAGCTTGAACTATCTGAACAACGTGCTCGCGAAGCTCGATGCGAAGCGCGCAGGGGCAGACGATGCCTTGATCCTCAACCTGGCGGGCGCGGTGGCGGAGGCAAGCGTCGCCAACGTCTTCGCGGCGAGGGACGGTGAGCTCTCCACCCCGCCCCCGAGCGATGGGGC
>DOUU01000370.1:0-136 GCA_003520425.1 Deltaproteobacteria bacterium | reverse complement strand
TCGATCGGCAAGGGAGCGCCCGGTCCTTTGACCGAGCAGCTCACCGCGGCCTTCGCGCGACTCGTCCGCTCGCCGGAACTGGGCGTGCCTGTGTAGCCCGAGCGCCGTGCTGCTAGGCTCGGGCACTGCTTGAGGA
>DOUU01000143.1:21807-30634 GCA_003520425.1 Deltaproteobacteria bacterium | reverse complement strand
AGCACGCTGCCCCCGGCCTCCAGCAGTTGCTCGAGGCAGGAAATCAGCACGTCGACGTCCGCAGGGTGCAGGCCCGTCGTCGGTTCGTCCAGCACAAGCAGCTTGCCCGCGGCGCTCCGCTCACCGAGCGCGAGGCCCAGGCGCAGACGCTGGTTCTCCCCGCCAGAGAGCGTCGAAAGCGGCTGACCGAGGGTGAGATAGCCGAGGCCGACGCGCACAAAGGGCTCGAGGCGATCTCCGATCCGCGGATCGTCGGCATACCCTGCGCGTGCCTCGGCGATCGTGAGCGCCAAGAAGTCCACGATCGAGCGGCCATCGAGCTTGATGTCGAGCGCCTCCGCGCGGTAGCGACGCCCGTCGCAGACCTCGCAGGGCACGCGCACATCGTCGAGGAACTGCATGTCGACGACGACCTCGCCTGCGCCCTCGCACGCCTCGCAGCGCCCGCCTGGCACATTGAACGAGAACCAGCCGGGCCCGAGGCCCCGCAGCCTTGCCTCGCGCGTTGCGGCGAAGCGCCGACGAATCCCTTCGAATGCCGTCGACACCGTCGCGGGGTTCGAACGCGAGCTGCGTGCCGGCGGAGTAGGATCCACCACGATGACCTCGTGCACGCGCTCCCCCCCGTCGATCCGCTCACAGGGGCCGCGCTCGGGATGCCGGGTGAGATGGCCGACGAGGACCGAGCGCACCAGCGTGGACTTTCCTGCGCCCGAGACCCCGCTCACCACGACGAGCTGGCCGAGCGGCACATCGACGCTCACGTTCCTTAGGTTGTGCGCGCGGGCACCGACGATGCGCAGGCGGTCCCGCGCGGGGCGGCGTCTGCGGGTCTGCGGGAGACGCTCCTTGTCCATGCGCACGAGCGCTCGCCCGGTGAGCGACTCCGGATGCGCCCGCACCGTGTCCACGGTCCCCTCCACCACCACCTGGCCACCAAGACGGCCGGCGCCCGGGCCGAGGTCGATCACGTGGTCCGCCGCGCCCACGATCTCGGGTGCATGTTCCACCACAACGACGGTATTCCCTTGGTCTCGGATCGCGCCCAGCACGCCGAGCAGCCGCGCCACGTCCCGCGCGTGCAGGCCGATCGAGGGCTCGTCNNATGCGCTGCGCCTCGCCGCCCGAGAGCGTGCGCGTCTGGCGATCGAGCGAGAGGTATCCCAGTCCCACTCTGAGCGCCGTGGCGACGCGCGCGCGCAGGGCCTCGAGCAGCCGCCCCCCCCGCGCGGACTCGGCTTCGGAGAGCACAAATGCGCCGAGCCAGTCATGCAGCTCTTGGATGGTCTTGGCGGAGACGGCGCCGATATGCTCGCCCCCCACCACCACGCTCAGGGCGTCGGGCTTAAGGCGCAGCCCGCCGCAGGCAAGGCACGGGTCATAGCGGCGGTAGCGGGCGAGCAGAACCCGGGCTTGTACCTTGTAGCGGCGGCCTTCGAGCCACTCGAAGAATCCCTTGACCCCGTACCAGTCGCCCCCGTCGCCTTCCCGCACGATGCGGCGCTGCGCCTCGTCGAGTGCGGAAAAGGGCTTGTCCGTTGGAATCCCGATCCGCCGGCAGGCCCGGAGCAGATCGCGCTGGCAAGGTTTCCCGCCCGCGGTGGTAAAAGGCACGATCGGACCCTGTGCGAGCGTTCGCGTGGCATCGGGAATCACGCGCTCCCAGTCAATCCCGGGAATGCGTCCGAATCCCTGACACGCCTCGCATGCGCCAAGGGGGCTCCCGAAGGAGAAGAGAGCGGGTACGGGCAGCGGGAAGATCCGCCCGCAGCTCTCACAGGAGAGGCCCTCGCGGAAGCTCACGCGCTCACCGCCCTCGACGGCCAGCATGAGACGGCCGGCTCCGCGCTGGAAAGCGACGGTCACGGCCTCCGCAAGGCGCGTGCGCGCGGCGTCGCCTGTGAGCGCCAGACGGTCGACCAAGGAGAGCACCTCGCGTCGAAGCCTTGCGACCTCGCGCGGTGAGACTTCGGCGAGGTCAAGGACCCGACCCTCCGCGTCGAGCAGGCGGGTGTAGCCCTCCCGAAGCAGACGCTCGTGCAGCGCCCGCGCGCTTTCGCCCCGGCGTTCGGGGAGCGGCGCAGCGACCGATGCCCGCTTGCCTTCCCAGCGCTCGAGGATGCGTTCCACCACGGCTTCCACCGTGCCGGGAGTCGCAGATCGGTGGCAGGTCGGGCAGACTGTGCGTCCGATTTTTGCGTAGAGCAGCCGCAAATGGTCGAGGATCTCCGTCGCACTGCCAACGGTCGAGCGGGCATTCGTCACGCGGTTCCGCTGCTCGATCGAAATCGCCGGCGGCAGGTGCGAGATGAAGTCGACCTCGGGCCGCGGGAGTCGTTCGAGAAACTGGCGGGCATAGGTGGAGAGGGAGGCGACGTAGCGCCGCTGCCCTTCGGCGTAGAGCGTGTCGAAGGCGAGCGTGGACTTGCCGGAGCCCGACACGCCCGTCACGACGGTGAGGCCTCGAAGGGGGATGCAGCAGCTCACGCCCTTCAGGTTGTGAGAGCGCGCTCCCTCGATGCGGATTTCGGATTGGAACATGGCTCGCCGCTCGGGGAGGCGCGGTGCATCCTCCACTACGTGCGGCGCCCGAAGAAAGAGCGAAGCTTCGCCGCGAGACCGAGATCGCCCTCGATCTGAATGCGCCCGGCCATGTAGAGGAGCTCGGCGTTCTCGCGACCACCCAGCACCGCGGACCAAAGCGCCGCCGGGGCGCGCAGAACCACTTGAGGCCCCTCCACCCGGCCCCGTGCGATCAGGAGCACGCCGTCGTCGATCTCGAGGCGAAGCAGGCCGCCCCCTGCACCGGCGAGATCCAACTGGTAGGTCGCCCGGATACCGCGGGCGGCTTCAGGCGCGAAGTGCTTGCGCAACCACTCCGCGGCCGCTTCGATCGAGGCCGTCGGGACCGCGCTCATCTCACCGCCCTCGCCGTCTGCAGCTCAAGGCCAGTGTAAGGGCGCGTGAACGCGATGGTCAACTCGACTTCGGCTAGGTGAGCGGCTCCGGCTCGTCGACGATCAGGGTGATACTGATATGATTCCCTGTCTCGCTCTGCGTCATGTGGAGAATCCGCACGGCATGGGAGGAGAGGAATTTGTTGATCTCCTCCTCGACCTCCTTGACCAGACCACGAACGACGACGCAGCGCACGGCCATAGCTTAACCCTCCCCTCTCCCTAGCTGGCGGCTTGCCTGCTCGGCGTAGCGGAGCTTGCCAGCGGCGCTCGCCGCTTCCGCGACGGCCTGCCACTCGGCGCCTGCGGGGGAACGCTCGAGCGCGGCGCAGGCTTCACGGATAAGAAAGGCGTCACCGGCCGTAACGGCTTCGGCCACGATGGCGCCCAGCCGCTCTCGCGCACCCGCGCGGCGCAGGAAAGCCACCGCCTCGACCACGCGATCTTCGGCCAGATAGGCTTCCGCGATCCGGAGCGCGTGCGCGGGATCGAGCTGCTTTTCGAGCAGGATCCTGCGGTCGAGCGGGTTCGGCACCCCCGATTTCGCCACCAGACCTCCCTTCGCTCTTCCTTTTCGGCAGCCTGCCGTGGAGCGTGAGGGCCGCGCGCCCTAGTAGCGCGGGACTCCTGGGTCCACGGTCAGCGACCACTCGTCGATTCCCCCGCGCAGGCTCGAAACCCGCGCGAAGCCCTTCTCTTGGAGCATTGAGCAGGCGCGCGCGCTCCGCCCCCCGCGGTGGCAGTGCACGACGATCGGGCGCTCCTTCCAAGCTGTGAGTTCACCCAACCGGCCCTCGAGTTCCCCGAGCGGTAGCAGGTGCGCCCCCTCGATGCGTGCCAGCGCGGCCTCGCCGGGCTCGCGTACGTCAAGGAGGAGAAAATCCTCGCCGCGCTGGCGCATGGCCTGGAGCTCGCTCGTGCTGAGCTCCGCGATCGCAGTCTCCCCTTGGCCGACGCCGCAGAAACCCTCGTAGTCGATCAGCTTGGTCACGGTCGGACGCTCGCCACAGACCGGGCACTCCGGATCCTTGCGAAGCCGGTACTCGGAGAAGCTCATCTCGAGTGCGTCGAACTGGAGGAGCCGCCCAAGAAGCGGCTCACCGATTCCCGTCACGAGCTTGATGGCTTCGGTTGCCTGGATCAAGGCAATCAGGCCGGGGAGAACGCCCAGCACACCCCCCTCGGCGCAGGAAGGCATCTGCCCGGGTGGCGGCGGCTGCGGGAAGAGGCAGCGGTAGCAGGGGCCGCCTCGGGCATCAAAGACGGTCGCTTGACCTTCGAATCGATAGACCGAGCCGTGCACGTTGGGCTTGCCAAGGAAAACGCAGGCGTCGTTCGCAAGGTACCGGGTGGGGAAATTGTCGCTGCCGTCGATGATCAGGTCCCAGCCACCGAGGAGTTCCAGGGCATTCTCAGAGGTGAGCTTCGCGTCGAAGACATCTACGCGGACGTCCGGATTCATGGCCGCAATTCGCGCGCGCGCCACCTCCACCTTGGGGCGACCCAGGTCCCCGGTCCCATAGAGCACTTGACGCTGGAGGTTCGAAGCATCGACCCGATCCGGATCGACGAGCCCAAGCCGGCCCACACCAGCGGCCGCGAGATATTGGGCAACCGGGCAGCCGAGCCCACCCACGCCGATCAGCAGGATGCGTGCACCCAAAAGCTTGCGTTGACCGTCGAGGCCGATCTCCGGGAGGGTGAGATGGCGTCGGTAGCGCTCCGCCTGGTCCGGGCGAAGCAGCGCGGCACTCATGCTACGAAGGTAAGACGAAAGAGGCCCTCCGCAAACAGCAGGGGGCCTCGTCGGGCTGACCCGAGACGGGGTGCCCCCCTACTCCTCCACGCCCGCTTCGGGAGGGGCCTGCTTCACGACCACCTTGTATGCCTTCCGGGGTTTCTCGAGCATCTTCGACGACACCGCCACCCAATCGTTCTTCTTGAGATCCGCCCAGGCCTTCTTGGTGCCTTCGACGGTTGTCTCCTCCGTTTTGACGAAGGTGAGCTTATCGCCCTTGCGGTTGTCGACGATGATCTGCTTCTCGTTGACGGAGTCGACCTTGCCCTCGAAGTCGCGCAGCTGCGCGTGCACGAGGCCGGGAAGGAGCAGCGGCAGTGCGGCGGCGATGAAGGTCACGAAAGCGAGTCTGCGGACAATCTTGACCATGACCAATCCTCTCTTCTTCCGTCCGCACGGGGCGGCGCGGCTTTCCGGACACTCCAAAAACGCTGCGGGCCGTCCTTTCGAGCCAGCCCGAGAGTTGGTGCCGGAGGTGGGATTCGAACCCACACGACCCGAAGGGCCGGGGCCTTTTGAGGGCCCTGCGTATACCAGTTTCGCCACTCCGGCGCGCGGCAGGCGAGGATAACACGGTCTCGTCTGGGAACAGCAAGGTCGCCACGGACATTTTGACAGGCAGGCGGCCAGGCGGTAGGTTCGCCGCCTTCGTGGGGCTGTAGCTCAGCTGGGAGAGCACAAGGCTGGCAGTCTTGGGGTCGGGGGTTCGATCCCCCCCAGCTCCACCAATGAATTCGAGGGGTTAGCGCGATGTGCTGACCCCTTCTTTTTTTGGGGCGACGTATAGCGACGCCGACCGACGGATTTGAGTGTCACAGCGCTCGGTGTGATCAGATGAAACTCTCCGAAACCGAGGTCCGATTTCCTCGTCCGGCATGGCGTGCGCGCAAATGCGGAGCGTGAACGCTGGCGAAGCGTGACCGAGCTGTGCAGCGACCCAACGAATGTTCTTCCCTGTGGCGAGCGCGAGGCTCGCGTAGGTGGGGGCGCTCAACACTCCGCACTCACCCTCTTCTCGAGCGTGAGTGGTGGCGGCGACAACACGGCGAGCGGGCCCGCCTCGAGCATGAGCGGGGGCATCAGCAACACGGCAAGCGGGAGCGATGCGAGCGTGGTTGGCGGCGAGATGAACCAAGCGACCGGGAACGCCTCGAGCGTGAGTGGTGGCAATTCACGTTCGGCGGGCGGCACAGACAACTGGGCAGCAGGGAGCCTATTCGAGACGAACTGACGTCGGGGAATCAGCATGCTCGTCGAGTGCAGCGGATTCTGACACGCCCTGGCTTCGGTCGGGGCGTCGCTGCCGTCCGGAGCTGGGGAACACTATAGAGTGCAGAGAATTCTAGTCGTAAGGTCGAGAGCCTCTCGAGTCGTTCGCTGACGTCTCGTCCTCAGGGATGAACGGAGACCTCGTCGACCGACCGGGACCGAGACGGGTCGCAAAAGACCGCATGCGGCGACCCCTCCGATTCGCGGCAAGGTGACCGCCCGCTCTCACGCGAACTAGGAGAGGATGAGGACGCCGCGTCCTCCGCATCTCGCTGTGCCTTTAGCGCCGCCTGCTCCTGTTCGAGTTGCGACAGCGTTAGGTCGGATCTTGTCCCGCCATTTCGACGGTTGTCTGCCAGTCGGGTTGTGCCACTGTTGTGTTGCCCGGGATGGATCTCTCTTCGCTCCAGGCTGAGTATTTTTGCTCCAGACGGAACCTTTGATTGGTCGTCGGTCATGCCGAGCTTGCCGTCGGCAGTCATGTACCGCACCACGTCTGCGTATTGCTTTGGGGTACTCGGGGATTTGGCATCTATCTGTGCGTTCGTGACAGGGGTAGACGAAGCGGAGTTTGCAGCAGTGGCGGGTACAGCGGAAGCAGAGACCGGTTCGGGAGAGCTCGAATACCGCTCCCACGCGAAGTAACCTGCTGAAAGGACGGCTACCAGGAATACGCCGGTTCTGAGTTCTATGGTGGGCCCTCCTGGATCATTTGAATATCGGTCATACGAACAACCCGCCTGAGTGACTAAAATAATTCCGGGTTGGGCGCAGTGACCTCCCGTGCGGCATGAGGCGAGCGGCCATGCTCGCTAAAACACCTTGTGTAATCAATGAGGTAGTGGGCGGACCAGCGCACGGGTTTGTTGGCCAGAGAGGTAGGGACCCTGCTCGCGTGAGTCTTCCCACAGGGCCGGAGCACGGCGTCGCCCATCCACCGCGGTCGTGCAAACGCTTGACATCGGGCAGGAGCCGGGTGCGCTCTGGGCGAAGTATCTGCGTGGGGTAGACGCAGCGGAGGCGGCAGTGACTACCTTCCTAGACCATTTTCGCTCAAGACAAGCGTAACCGGGAGCCAATTAGGCCAACGAACCCCAAACCGAGCAAGACGAGAGTCGAGGGCTCGGGGACATTGATAAACAACATGGGGCCGAGTTCGAGACCACTATTCAGACCAAACACAGTTGGGCGATGAAAACCGGGGCCGCCGAAAACTCCCTCGAAATATGCGCCGATCGTTAGCCGCGAGCCAGTGAGGGACGGATCGTTTTCGTGACCTACCGTAACAACAAACTTAATGACATCAGGCGTCGTTGCAGAATCGAGTCCGCCGAGTACGTAGTCTCCCGGCAGCAGGTCCAAGGGAGCCGGAAGACTAATGACACGCCAGACCCCGTTCAGAGTGGCTTGTGTACCTCCCGGTATCACGATTCCCGCTGTTGGGCTGCCAAGCAATTGGGTTGCGCCTGACCAAAGCCCAACCTGAAAATCCCGCGAAAGGCCATCTTGACCATCGTCATACCAACCAACCTGAGACACAGTAATAGGCTGCAACAAGGAGAAGCACCATCCGACCATGCCATCGCCGTGGGCTTCGTTGAATCCTTCGTATTGCCCGGGGCCGGGGGGGAGCGGGGGCTGCTGAACTTGCGTCGCGGGGTTGATGTTAATGATTGGTATCGAATCGCCATTCGATGGCCGCGCGACGAAAATTGTCGCCAACAATGCGAGTGCTGTCCGCGCGATGATTCGCCCTGATACCTCGGCTTGGCCGTTGCCCTCAGTCCCTCTGGCTTGTGTCATCTTTCCCTCCTCGACCAGCCGTCGAGCATGGATCCCAAATGGGTAGTCGATACCCTCACTTCGATTGTGGAGATCGCGGTCCCACCGCCTCGCGAATGCTTGCAGCTGAAATCGAGACGAAGGAGCCCTTCACCGAGCGAGGACTTGGGTCTAAAGAATCGTGAGCGACAAAAGTCCGGGCCACATCGCGGCTTCCCTGGGCAACTTGGGGATTGGAGGCACGCTGGCGAAGTCATGGCGCTGGGTCCATCACGGCAAAATCCCTGCGCGCAGCACTCTGGAGCGACTACCCGGCATCGGGCCAGCTCCGTGCCCTCCCCTCCTAGAGGTTAAGTGGCGTTCCTGGGCAGCAGGTGTCGAAAGGGGTCTAGAAAAGGTCCTGAGGGCGGAAGCTTCCCTGTCCCCGTACGAAGTCGCCTCAAACCGGAACCCCCTGCATGGACCTGGGCCCCCCCGACTCCGCGAGCGCATTCGACAGGGCATCCTCGGGGCTCAGGCGAGACGCCCTCGAAGAGGTGTGGGGCTTCCCCACCCGGACATCTACGATCACGTGGGGACGAAATCACGAGGGCCGGTTAGGCCGCTTCGGCGGCCCGCTCCGGCGACCTCGCGAACGGCACGGAAGGCGGCTTCTTCTTCAAAGGCAAGGAGACGTACGGTGGGGGAGCGATTCCNNTCCAGCCATCCGAGGCGTTAGCGCGCTGCGCTCATCCCTCTTCTCAGCGCCGGATGGGGCTGTTCTGCGCGTCGCTCGACGGTGTTACACCTGCTGCTGAGCCAAGCTCAGCGAACGAAAGATCGGCAGCTTCCTGCGGGCGTCCGGAGCGTGTGTCTTGAGAGTGAGCATCGGCGACGGAGTGCTGGAGCTGCTCTCTGCGGTCCAGTTCACGCTCTTGCCCCAAGAAAGACATGCTTGCGTAGGTGTGGCGCGTGCAATGCAATTTGATTGTGCTTAGCAATGCGAGAAAAGCGGCTTGGTCCAGCCCACGCTCGGCTCGGG
>DOUU01000143.1:0-21716 GCA_003520425.1 Deltaproteobacteria bacterium | reverse complement strand
TGCTAGCAGAGGTGGCGGACCGTGGCATGACACGCCCTTCGCGGACCTCTGCGGGATAGGATTGCTCTCTCGTCGTGGTAGCAACGCTCGCCTCCGCCGCCCCCGCACTCCACTTGGCTTCATGGTAGACGGTAAGTCCTCGCTCCTCTTGACCTTTTAAGGATTGGCGGGGGAAAGTCGGCTTGTAGCCGTCGCAGAGTGCTGGGACGAGCATCTCGTTCTGCTTCTGAGGCGAAGTGTCGCACTGACCCCCGTGGGTCCAGAGACACGACGCAGATCACGGGACGGCTTCGTGACCAATTCCGCTGACACAATCGCCATGACACGTCCTCTTCGGCACGGCCACTTCCCAAGTGAGGGGAGGACGCTCCGAGTCGGCCGCCGTGGGCGCGATCACCCCGCAGCCCTGAGCTCGCACGCGGCAGTTTGTCCCGAGGTCCTTGCCCGGACTCTCCAACGCGGGAGCGCTTGTCGATGGCTCTCCTACGGTTTGTGCACGCGATTTTCGGAAGACTCGTCTTTCGGGGCAAGAAGGCGGTTACGGTTGCGATCGCTGCCGGACCGATGCTGCTCCTGGGACCCACCTCCTCTTATACGTTCATCCGGACTGAGGTCCCAGGTGCCAGCGGCACGGGCGACTCCGCCGGCGATAACACCGGCCAAAATGTGAGCACCTTCATTGATGCTCCCGAAGGGCTGACTCATGGATTCGCGAAGGACGGCTCGACATATGCGACTGTAGACCTCGCGATGAATACGTCCGTCTTCGGGATCAATAACGCCGTGCAGTTGGCGGGCAGCACCGTTTCTGACGCTGCCACCGGCAAGGGCTTCGTGGCGAGTCCTGTCCCCGAGCCTTCGGCCGCTCTTCTGGTCGCGGTGGGTTTGGTCGGACTCGCCATCCGACATCACCGTGCCCGAGGTGCCTCGCTCGTCTCTCCGTAGCGGGTACGGCAGCGCTGGCACATCAGCCCCAGCGACGTCCGACGGAGCGCGATCTGCGCAGCTGCACCCAGGCCCTGCGCGCGTTTCGCAAATCGGTCGCGAGGGGGATTTTCAAAAAGCGGATTTTCAAAAGCCGGACACAGCCACGCGCTCGGCGTCTCCGCCCGCGCACGATCTGCATACACAGCTGTTAGAATGGGAATGGTCCCCTCGTTACCCCAGTTCCGGTGGGACCACCGGTGCCGTGAACTCTGCCAGGGGTTCTCGGCACCGGTCATGCCCTGTTGCGCGCGCAATGCCAGAGAGTGGCCACTCCATCTGCTCTTCAGTGAGCGGGCGCTTCAAGCCCCGCCCGTCATCTTTCGCCAAGATGCGCTTGGCGCGCTCGAACAGAATCTCCACGAGATGCGCGTTGAGGGCCCCGTTGCCGACGATGCGGACGAAGTCGCTTGGGCACGGTTCGTCGAGAGGCCGTGGTCGTGCCTCTCGGGGACGGATCAGGCAGCTGCGGCTCAGCCCCCGGCGCCAAACCCGTGTACCCCTTGAAACGCGTGCGACGCTCGTCGCGGCGCCCTCGACGAGCTGGGGCCGGGATCGGTTCCCGAGGTACTTCCTCCTCCGTCGCGCCGGATCGCCGCATCTTCGCGCCTGCCCGCTGCCCGAACCCGGTTCATCCCAGATCCTGATACGCTCCGGCTATGGACCGCTGGCCGTGGGCAGCGCTTTTTTTGGCCGCGCAGCTGGCGTGCGGCGGCCTGATACCGCCTACCGACATTCCCGTCACAGAAGCGTCCCTCGACGAGGCCGCTGCAGTGGTCCGCGACACAGCCGCTCGGGACCCGAACTTCCAGCTCGTTGAAGGAGGGATCTCCGTCAATGCCTACGAGTGGAGCTGGCGGGATCGCCTCGTGGTCGAGCCAATGATCGTTGGCTCCATCGTCACGCTTGGGACGCCGCAGATCGCCCGCGAACGGGTGCTCGTGGGTCCCGCCCGTTACTACGTCACTTTTCGTGAGCTGGCAGGCGTTGCCGTGCGACGCTGGGCAATCGGGTCGGGCATTGAGCTCTCCCTCGATGGTGCGACCGAGCCGATCTTCGTGGAGATGAAGGATGCGCAGACCGCGCAGCGCCTTGCCGATGCGCTGGATGTCCTCCGCCGCGCACGGCATGGCGAGACCCCGGAGGAGAAAGGCCCGCCGCCTTCTGCAGGCGAGTGAGGAGCTCTCTGGAATGAAGCCCCGGCGGTGAAGGTCCGCCTGCCGGTGGCACCGGGGAGAGGGTGCGGCGCGCAGGGGTGACCTCTCAGCTGCGGGAATCGACTCAGCCGCCGGATGCGAGCGCCTCGCGCGATTGCAATCGCTGGGATCCGGCCCGGGGGGCGGAACGCTGGCACGTGTAGGATAGAAGGAGGCGTCTGGCGCAGCGGTTGCCGGATGCAGCCCCCTGCCGGAGCCTCCCGAGCGATACACATCAAAGAGAAATGTGAGACCGTGCCGCGAGATTCGGATACGGACTGCAGGAGGTCCAATCCGGCGGTGGGGACCCAGCGCACGTCGTCCGCGGCGCGCGACTGCCGGGCGTTGCCGGTCGAGGGGTGGACTCGTGTAGAAGGGCCACGTCCTCGGTTATGCTCGGACTCGCTGGCTGGATCAGCCACTTGGCAAGTTCGGCCATGCTTGCAACGCTGCCCCTGGCCGGAGCGAGCGGCCGCACTGAAGGGATGCCATGGCGTTCGGCGCGCTTGCCTTGTACGTGCTCTTTGCGCTCCTCGCCTTCGGCTGGCGGGCTTGGCTTCAGTTCCAACAGACAGGCGATCACGGCTTCCGCGGCCTCTCGGGCCCGTTCCTCTCGAGCGCCGGCGTGGCCGGTTTCCTGCTCTCAGCGGGAGGGATCACCGCGCTCCTGGCCCCCCTCGCGGAGCTCTTCTGGCGGGGCCGCGTCGGCACGGCCCCCCTCCCGACGTCGGTGCGTGGCTTCGGTCTCGCCCTCATGGCGCTCGGAATTGTCGTTACGCTGGTCGCGCAGATCGAAATGGGCGCTTCCTGGCGCGTCGGGGTAGACCCGAGCGAGAGGACCGAGCTCGTAACGAAGGGTCTCTTCGCGTGGGTGCGGAACCCGATCTACACGGCGATGCTGACAACACTCCTTGGTCTCGTGCTGGTTGTTCCGAATATCCTTGCCGCTGTGGCCTTCTTCGTCGCGTTCGTCGCGCTCGAACTGCACGTCCGCAAGGTCGAAGAGCCGTATCTCTCGCGCCTCCATCCAGAGCAGTTCCGCGCCTACGCCCGCCGCGTGGGCCGCTTCATACCGCAGGTCGGGCGAATCGCCTGACGGTCGGGCGAGTCGCCCTAGTTCACGCGGTTTCGCGCGAATGTCCGAGGAGGCCTTGTGCACTGCTATCGGCGGCGACCTTTCGACGAGACCGTATGCCCACGCGAGAGGACTTGCGGATCACGTCCGGAGCACCACCGTTTCGCGCGCGAGGGAAGGACGCTCGGAGGCCGGCGCCGCTTCCCGTTCGCCCATACGCCTTCGGGAGCATCCCTCGGTCGCACGCCCCAAGCGAGGGCTCCGCGAATTCGTCGGTGGCGGCGTCAGCGAGCCCACCTCAGCAGCGCGTCGAGCACGCGGCGGTGGCGCGGCCCGTAGGGCGGGTAGAAGAGGTGTAGCAGCGAGAGCCGCGGGTTCGTGAACACGGGCCGCATCTTGCTGAACTCGACGAATCCCTCGAAGCTGTGGTACTGCCCCATCCCGCTCGCGCCCACCCCGCCGAAGGGAAGGTCGTGCTGCGCGACGTGGAACATGCAGTTGTTGATCGAGACGCCGCCCGAGATGGTGGCGTAGAGCAGCTTCTCCTCACGCTTCTTGTCGTTCGTGAAGACATAGAAGCCAAGCGGACGATCCTTGGAGTTGATGTATGCGATCACCTCGTCGAGGTCGCGGTAGGTCTTCACCGGAAGGAGCGGCCCAAAGATCTCCTCTTTCATGATCGTCATGTCATCGGTCACGCCGAGGACGAGGTGCGGCGGAACCTTCCGCAGACTGTCGTCGAAGGAGGCGCCCGGCACGAGCGGAATCACGCTCGCGCCCTTCTCCTCCGCATCCTTGAGGGTCGCCCGCAGCCGCCGGTAGGACTTCTCGTCGATGATCGACGTGTAGCTCGAATCCTTCGTGTCCGGATAGCGCTGGGGCACGATGCGCCGCGCCGCCGCGACGAAGCGCTCGCGCGCGGCCTCGGGCAGGAAGAGGTAGTCGGGGGCGAGACAGGTCTGGCCCGCGTTCACGAGCTTGGCGTAGAGGATGCGGGAGGCTGCTTCGTCGACGTCGAAGTCGTCGCACAGGATTGTGGGCGACTTGCCGCCGAGCTCGAGCGTCACCGGAGTCAGGTTCTCGGCCGCATCACGCATCACGGTGCGACCGGCGTCGGCCGAGCCCGTGAAGATCAGGTGATCGAAGGGCAGCGTCGAGAAATCTCGGGCGGGGATACCCGGGAGGATCGCCACGACGTCCTCGGCGATTGCAGCGCCAAACTTCTCCTGCAGGAGCCGGCAGAGCCTTTGGGAGTGGCTCGCCATCTTGATCATTGCGCGGTTGCCCGCGGCAAGGGCGCTGGTGAGCGGGCTTACCGTGAGGAAGAGCGGATAGTTCCAGGGGGAGACGATGCCCACCACACCTTTTGGCTGGGGCAGCAGACGGTTTCGCCCCGTCGCGAACAGGATCGAGACGGAGCGCCGCTGGGGCCGCATCCAGCGCGGGAGCTTCTTCAAGGTATGGCGGATCCCATCGACGCAGGTGAAGACCTCGAGCATCAGCGACTCCTCGGTGCAACGGTGCCCGAAGTCGCGGTGGATGGCCTCGGCGATCGCATCGCGGTTCTCGACCAGGATCCGCTCAACTGCGCGCAGCCGGGCGCAGCGTTCCTCGAGGCTCGGGAAGGGATGCTGGAGGTAGGCCTCGCGCTGGAGCTGGAAGATGCGCTGCGCTTCGTTGTCGGGGTGCTCGATGCGGCGGAGCTGGGCGGTTTGGGCCATGAGGGGTACCTCCGGAGATCAAAGTCTACCGCTCGAAGCTCGCCGTGTGAATCATCGGTGAGCACGCCTCTGGCCTCTCGCGCCTCGGAGCGGTGGGTGCCATCTCGGGCTCCTACGATGGGCCGGGTGCGCTGGAGGCGGCTCTACGGCCCGACGCGAGCTCAGCGGCCGATCGGGGTCTTGGAAGCGACGTCCGCAGCTCTCTGGCGCGGCCGCGCTTCGCGCCGGGCGAAGTGGAGAGCCGTCTCGAAGGCCACTCGCGTGAAGGCGAGCACCTGGGCGAAGTCCTCGTCGCTGAGGGCGCGCGCCGCCTCGGCGCCCCGCAGGATGTTCACGAACTCGCGCTCCCGCTCGAGCTGCAGCGGCAGCTCGCCAATCCCCCAGTCTTCGAGCAGCTGCCAGAGGATCGGGTTGTACGTGCGGGCCAGCCGCGAGACGAAAGGCACCGGGTCGTGACGGGCGATGATCGCGGCGAGCCGGAGCGTCAGCTCGAAGGAGAGCGTCGCAGTGCCGGCCTCCACAGCGGCCAGGAGGGACTGGTCCGAGAGCCTTAGCGCCTCGGCCAGCTCGCCGCGCGTCAGGCCGGCCAGCTCGCGGAGTTCACGGACATACGCGCCTACCTCGCGTCGCATCTCCTCGCTGCCGGGAAGAAGCGCTGCGACCCCGGCACCACCGACGTCGACTGCGCGTCGCAAAAAGCCGGCGGCCGCATGCTCGACCAGCTGCGTCAGCCGCTCGCCGAGCCAGCTGGCTCCCGGGCGCGCGGGCTGCGGGGGTCTCTCCCCCACCCGGCTCCTCAGCCTCGCCGTGCCCTTCGTTCTGGCGGCGGACCGCTGCCCGCCCTCCCCCTCATCGCCCGCCTTCTTCCGCACCGCGGCCTTCCGGCCTCCGACCTTCTTGCGTGCTCCCATGGGTCGGGCCCTCCAGAGCAGCGCTCAACCGAGCCCACGGAAGGCCGGCTGAACACGCTGATGCCGCCGGCTTCGGAGCACAGGCTGTGGTTCGCACGATGACGCCCCAACCCGCGAGAAGCACGAAGCATCGCTGACGATCGCTCCTATTCTCGGCAAGAAAGTGTTGATCGTCGACCTCGTCGCAGGCCTTGCTCGGAGCGAACCGCGCGAACGAGACCAATAGCTCTACAAGCCAGGAACCCCCGGGGCCCGAGCTGTGGCAGCAGGGCCCGGTTCTCTGCCCCCTTGGCGTCGCCTCCGGCGGGTGGGAACCGGGACGGCGGATTGACGTCCGTCGACCGCAGTGCGAACGCAGGGCCGACACACCAGGCTTGTTGGCATCGCGCCCACCCACCCGCCTTGGAAGGCCCGAGAAAACCGCACGGCCGGAGGTCGCGATGGGATCATCTGCAGGATCCGCAAGATTACCCCACAAGTTTGCGTTGGACCGCGGCGCTCGCGGTGTGCAGAATAGGGTCGTACGTCAACCGAGAGGGGTCGATGAAGACGACGGGGATGGCACTTGCGGCACTGTCCACGCTGGCTCTCGCAGGGGCCGCTCACGCGACCATGGCGGCTCCCGTGCCGTTACATCCCGCCGGCATCACACCCTATTCGGCACATTTACCCTGCAATGGGCGGAGGTTCCCAATGCAACCTGCTATCGCGTGTGGGTGAGCCAAGGTGGTTCCACGCCCAACGTTCTCCCAAGCGCCTTCCATCACGGATCGGTGGATCCTGGAGGATGTTGGATTCAGGGAACGACACTGACCCTGCAGGCACCGCTTCCAGCCGGAAACTCCCTGTGGTGGCTGAAGGCGTGGAGCCCGCAGCAGGACGGAGGATGGTCTCCGGGCACGTCTTTTTCGCTCTCCACGACGCGCTTCGAGGATCGGGTGGCCACCGTCTTCGATTATCAGACGCAACTCGAATGGGAAAAGAAGTTCAACGACGGATCGGGATCGATTCACGACGTGAACCAGACAATCCCGGCTTTGCCTACTATAGCGACTGGTGGCTGCCGGGAATCGACGAGCTGAGAACCATATTGGACTGCTCACAGGGACCGTCGTGCATTGACCCAGTTTTCGGACCGACGAGCGCCGGCGGTTACTGGTCCTCGACTTCAAACATGGATCCAGTCGACTTTGCATGGTTTTTGCTCTTCGCTCCGGGCCCCGCATCCGCGGCAGACTTCAAAACGAACGCCCACCCTGCGCGGGCCGTNNAGCCTGGACTGGAAGACGAACTCCCATCCTGCGCGGGCTGTGCGTGGGGTCCCTGCATCCCCACTCAGAATGTTGTTGTCCTCCCTGGGCTTCTGGGGCCCCCCGTCGTGATCAAGTCAGGGTGCCCCTAATCCGAGAAGCCGACCCCTGAGGAGTGGAGGGCGCAGCGCGCAGAAGAAGCGAAACCCTTCGTCTTGCGCTCACCGAGCAGTGCATGCCCGACCTCCAGCATCCCGACGAGCTTCTCGGTGCGCTTGTGCGCGCAGTGCAGGTGCTGCGCCCGCGCGTCGAGAACACGATCCATCGCGTCGGCGCCTACGAGGGTCTGCCACTCGGGGCGATCTTCCCCGCGCCCGAGCGTGTGCCCAGCGTCACGCGCCGCATCCGCTGGCGGATCGGAGGCGTCACGAGCGAGGATCTCTCGTTCGCCTCGCTGCATGAGCCCATCGAGCCTTCGTTCCGGCGCTACTACCATGCGCGCCGCCGCCGTATCCACACCGTCTATGCACGCCGCATCCGTCGCTCAACCGGCCTCGAGCGACCGCAGCTCCTCTACATCCACGGCTACATGCAGCCCGAGACGATGGTCGAGGAGCTCGCGCTGCTCGCGACGATGGCCGCGGCGCTCGACATGGATTTGGTGCAGATCCAGCCGCCGTACCATGGGCGCCGCAAACCGAACAGCTCGCGCTTTGACGGTGAGCTTTTCTGGACCGCCGACGTGGTGCGCAGCATCGAATCGCTGCGGCAGACGGTGCTTGACGCGCGCACGCTGCTCGCGTGGATGCGCNNACCGCGGTGCTCACCTGCCTCGAGCCGGGCTTCGCCTTCTCGGCGCCTCTCATCGCGCACATGGATCTAGGGGCCCTTGTCGCGCATGCGCCGGTACTTGGCGCGATGCGCGAGGATCTCACGCGTTTCGGCTGGCAGGTGGAGGACTTTGCGCGCTTTGTCGCGCGGCTCGGCTGGGACGAGCTCCGGCCGGTGATTCCAACCGACCGCATCCACCTCTTCGCGGCGAAGGACGACCGCTTCTTTCGTCCCGACGTCGTGCGTGCGATGTGGCGGCGCTGGGGCAAACCCAAGATCCGCTGGTATCCAGGCAGCCACATGGGCTTCCTGACGCACCTGCCCGACGCGATCGGTCGGCTGCGCCGCTTCGTGGACGCACTCGACCTGGGCTGATGCGTGGGCCGGATCTCCCAGGACTCGTGGAGCTGTTCTCTCCGGCAGGCCCTTCCGGAGCCTAGGGACACGTTCACCGGCGTCCGCGTCGGCAGTCCGTCCGTGAATGAGGACGAGCGGGAGGTGACTCCCGGCCGTCGCTCGGGAGACCAGGATCCCGCGGTGGCATCCGCCATCGTAAACGCGGATTGAGCCTGCAGTTAGCCCAGATGCTACCCGGGCAAAGGCAGGCCGGTGCGCAGAAGCTCGGGCTGCCCTCGGAGATCGCAAGCCGTGGAGAGCGGGGATTCAGTCCCCCTCTGGGTCGGCATTGCGGCTTCTCTGCTCGAGGGCGCTCCGGAGGGCCGCTGCCAGATCCTGGGGCTCGAAGGGTTTCTGGAGGAACGCGGAAGGCGCTTCGCTCCCGATCCGTGCAGCGGCGTATCGCCTGCTAAATCCGCTCATCAACACGACCGGGATATCCGGGCGGGCGTGATGGATCGCTGCAAGTACCTCCTCTCCGCCGAGTCCCGGCATCGTCATGTCGAGCACCACCGCAGAGATCGTGTCGCTGGAAGCGCGGAACTCCTCAAGGGCTTCACGGCCATCTGCCGCCGTCGTCACGTCGAAACCGAGATCGCGGAGCATGCGTTCCGCCACCTCGCGCACGTCTGGATCGTCATCCACCAGGAGGACCCTGCGGCTGCTACCCCAGCATTCGCGAGTGGTGTGGGGCGCTGCCCGTTCTACCTTGCCTTGCGGGAGCAGGACGCGGAATGTGCTCCCGCAGCCCAGGTTGCTCTCAACGCGGATCGCGCCCTTGTGGCCTCGCAGGATCCCAAGCACCGTCGCCAATCCGAGTCCCCGCCCGGCGAACTTCGTGCTGAAGAAGGGATCGAAGATTCTAGACTGAGTCGCTTCGTCCATGCCCGCGCCCGTGTCGCTTACGTCGAGGAAGACGTAACGACCTTCCGGGAGATTGTCGCCGAGGCACGACCGCAAGAGATCACCGCGGGTGCAGTCCTTTTCGCCGGTGCGAACGACGATGGTTCCGCTCCCACCCCCCAGCGCTTCGGAGGCGTTCGTCACGAGATTCAGCACAACCTGGCTGAGCTGGCTTGGGTCGCCCTCCACACGAACGAGGGGCTCCGCGAGGTCCCACTGGAGGGTCGCCTTCTTGGAGACCGATAGCGTCAGCAGTTCCGTCATCCGTCGAATCAGCTCGGATAGATTGACGGGCTCTAGCGTGGGAGGCACATGACCCGCAAACGCCAGGAGCAGTCCGGTGAGATCCGCCGCCCGCCGCGCGGCGCCCCGGATCCGCTTCAGATGTTCCTGTGCCCCAGAGTCTGGCGCGACGGCCTTGGCAGCGAGGTGGGTGCTACCGAGGATCGTCATGAGGAGGTTGTTGAAGTCGTGGGCGATTCCTCCGGCCAGGACACCGAGGCTCTCGAGCTTCTGCGCCTGCCGCAGTTGAGCCTCCAGCCGGATCTGCTCCTCCTCGGCGCGCACGCGCTCGGTCACATCGGTCGCTACGCCGAGGACGCCTTCGACCGCTCCCCTTCGACCGGGAACGGATGAGTAGCGAGTTTCGAAGACCCGGCCCCTGTATGTCACCGTGTCTGTGAAACTCTCGCCTCGCAGTGCGCGAAACAGATTCTCCCGGATTTCTGGGGCGTCCGGGAACAGCTCCGATGCCGCTCGCCCGATGAAGTCGCTGGGCTTGAGATCAATCGTCTCCAGACCTCTTCCTTCGCAGCGGGTCACGACGCCTCTGCCGTCGAGCGTGAAGAGCACAACCGGAGCGTTGGTGACGAGGCTCAGCAGGTGGTTCTGGGCCAGTGCCAGGGCCTCCTCGGCGTGCTTGAGTTCGGTGATATCGAGGATCACGCCGCGGCAGCTGAGGGGGTGCCCGCGCTGGGAGATGACCCGTACGATATCTCGCACCCACACGATTCGGCCGTCCTTCGCGACGAGGCGGTATTCGAGCTGATGGCCTTGGCCGCCCGTGTTGAGCCGCTGGCAGGCGACAAGAACGCGATCTCGGTCCTCTGGGTGGAGCCGCTCAGGAAAGAACGCGGGCTGCTCGAGCCAGGATCGGACGGGAAACCCGAGCAGCCGCTCCGCCGCCCCGCTCACGAACCGGAATCGGAGCGGATCGGGATCGCCCTCCCAGACTACGCAATCGAGCGTCTCGAGGAGGTCTTGGTAGTCAACCCCGGGGGAGGTAGGCACCGCCGCCCGGAGGTGCTCGCTGTTAGTCTGCGACACGCTGGTGCAGTCCCCTCACCTGCACGGTGGAACTATTTGTAGCGCCCGAGGCCTGCCGCCTCTAGCGGGAAAAACCGCCCCTTGTCGCTTGCGCGACATTCGATCCCCTTTTCACGAACGGCGGAGGCCGACGCCGTGGGCTCAACACGGGGAGGGACTGACTCCCGGCTCGCCCACGGCGCCGGCGGCCCTCCGCGGACTGTGCGCGTAAGGCCGAGGAGATCCTCGCGAAAAGTACGGACGGCGTCTGTGACCTGAGGTACGGCAGAAAGCAGGCAACTGCGGGTGAAACAACTCAGTGCGGGACTTCGGCGTTCCCGAAACCGGCGAACGCCTACAGCACGGTCACCGGAATCTTCTTTTGGAACCCTCGCAGGCCCAAAACCGATCGTGCGGCCGCTTCCGATCCACCGACCGCTGGCGCAGGAGTGGTCGCAGGGCCGAGAGCGGAGTCAGTGGAGCGCTTCCCGGAGACGCGGACCTCGTGCTCCGCGCTCAGCGGGGAACGTCAATCTCAAGGCGTCGCAAACAGATCGGACCAGCTCACGCAAACCGGTGCCCTTCACAAGCTGGACAGGGACTCTTGCGGACCCGGACCACCAGCCCGTGCCTCCCATCGTGAGCAGGTCGCCGGGCCGACGGTGCTTTTCCATGCCTCTCAGCGCATGCCACGTGCCTGAGGTAATCGTGCGTACCGAGGCCGGCACTTCGTTCGGGAACCACGGCGCGCATGCATCCACAACAGAAACGGAGAGGGGGGGTGCACGAGAGAGGCCGCGCGAGCTGCCAGCCCTCCCGCTAGCATGGAAACCGACTGAATTTCGGAGGTCAGTTTCATGGTGAAGTGGGCGGTTGGGATCCTCGTGGCTATCGCCCTTCTTTTTAGCGGCTATACGTGGCTTGTCCTTCATTGGAGCTACTCAAGCGGCGAGAGAGCGGGCTATGTCCAAAAGCTCTCCAAGAAGGGCTGGATCTGCAAGACCTGGGAAGGAGAGATGGCCCTCGTCTCGATGCCGGGAACGGTTGCAGAAAAGTTCTACTTCACCGTGCCGACGGATTCNNATACCGACCACCTGCTTCGCGGAAACTCAGTACTTCATCAAGAAAGTCACGGCGGTAGATGACCGAATGCCCCCGGTCCTTCCGGGGGCTTCGGGCGCTCCCTTGGGTGCTCCCGGGACCACGTCTGCGGGCGCAACACCCTGACGCGCCGTCCGGCAGCCCCGCAAGCGGAGACCGGAATCGGACTTACTCGGGAAGGAGTTTCGCAGTCCACTTCGTCCGAACTCGAACCCGACGCCCTTTCGAGCGAACCTGCCAGGAATCGGCCCTAATGCGGCTTGGGCTTCGGCCTTTGGTACGCGAGCGGGGAAAGCACCAGTCCTTCGGGCGGGGGATCCTCGCGGAACTCCCCGAACAGCTCGTTCGCTCGGTAGAAACGATCGAGGAAAGGACCCATCACATCGACCTGTGTCTTGTAGACGTGGAGCACGTGGAGCTTGTCTGCGGACTCCGCCGCCGTCAGCGGCAGAGATACCCAATCAATGGGTGCGTCTGACAGGTCGGCTGGAGGACCGAGCAGCAAGGGTGGCTGCGCCGATGGGCCGGGCCAGCCAGGCCAGTGTACGAGATAGGTGAGAACGCGGGCGTTGGGATGGCTCTCCTCCGCTTGGGCGTAGTCGTGAAACGCTTCGAGCGCGAACAGACCCGTTGCACTGTGGTCCCCGTGCTGGTCGCGCGGGTCTGGCAAAACCACGAGCGTCGGCTTGAGATCATGCAGCAGCTGCCGCAGAAGACCCTGCAGCTCGATGCCCGAGTAGGGCGCGCCGGGCTCGACGGAGTGTCGATAGGGAACATGTGCGGTCGCCGTGGTACGCGACTCGTAAGGATGCTGCTCTGAAAAATGTCGCTCCCAGATCTCGCGAAGCCCACCGTCGGGAAACCCAAGGAAATGCGCGCGCTTCTCTGGGAGTCGCAACAGGGTCAAGACCGCGATTGATTCTCGGCGTCGCCACTCGCCGTACTCGACGAAGAGCTCCGGTTTCGGCTGCGACTGGCGCAGCTCGAAGACCACGCCCTCGACGTAGCCATCGCCTTCCGTGAAGTAGACGATGTCGACCTCGCCACGCTCGGCAAGCACGCGGCGGATCAGGCCGCCGCAGCAGATGATCTCGTCGTCGGGGTGCGGGGCCATGACGACGAGGCGCTCGGGAGAATGGAGTTGGAACTCGGGCGGCCCTTCGTGTCCGGCGGGCCAGGGCAGACGGAAGCCACAGCCGGGCAGGAAGAGAAGAAGCAGTGCAGCGGCGAGTCGCTTCACGTGCGCGGCCAGACCAGGCAGGCCTCATCGGTCGCATTTTCAAGGACCGCGGGCGCAGCGGACAGCGCAAGGCCGCGCCCGTCGGCGCTCTTCCCGGTGCGCAGATCAAAGCGATAACCGTGCCAGGGACAGACGATCCGACCCTCGGCATCGGGTATCGCGTCCTCGAGGGGTCCTCCAAGGTGGGGACACGAGACAGTGTGGGAACAAAGTTTGCCGGCGACCTCAACGATGCGGAAGCGCGCGCCATGCGCATCAACCATCTTTGGGAGCTGGGCGCGGAGTGACGAGGCAGAACCGAGCGCAACGGGTCTCCCCTCTTGCCTCGAGGGGGCGCTGCGCGCATCCAGGAACGCCTGACGGCGGATCATCATGCCTTCGTCTTCATTCCAAAGGCGCGTGTAGAGCCGCGTATACGGGAGGCCTGTGTCGAGGTCTCGCGGGCCTTGGCTCACGGGGACCGAAGGGAGATGAAACTCCACCTTGATGCGAGTGACGCGATCGGCCACGGGATCGAGATGGGTCCATATTTCTGTGCCCTTGCCCAGGCCGGCGAGAGTCCGGGTCACGTACCGCAGGCGCGCGCGGTCCAGGCAAACCTCAATCCAGGCGGGGAGCGGCTCGCCCTGTTGCGGCAAGAGAACGCAGGCTCGCCAGCCCCAAGACCCCGCATCCACCTCGCGGACGCCGACGAACGAGGCCCGATGGAGCCAGGGCAGGTGCTCCCAGTCGAGCACGTTCTCCCAGATCCGCTCGAGGGAGGCGTTAACTTCACGTTCGTAGATTGCCGCCAGGGCCGCCCCGGCGATTTCGACGGACACCCCTTTCCCCCCGCTGTTGGCAGACCCCGCCTGCACCTCAAAGCTTGGTCGGCCGGCAATGTACCGGCCTGTAGCGAGGTCCGGGAGGTCCTCGTCCCCGGTGGGCGGCTCCGAATGCAAGTCGCCGAGGAGGCAGCTCCCAGAGGCCTCCGGGCTTTGAGCAGGCGAGTCGACAGGGGCTCTCGGCCGATTTCTTTCCCAGCAGGATTCTAAGATCGGCCGGGAGTGTGTTCGAGCGGGGCTCGCCCTCTTTCCCGCCGACTCGCCGTCTTTAAACTCTACTCCGGCCGTTTTCGTTGGGACCGCAGGTCGCCGGAAGAGGCGTGGGAGAGTGGGACGAACGGGCTGGCGAGCGTGGGCATGTTGCCCAAGAGTCTGGCACGGCAAGCGATCGCGGCTTCGGCGATTTCAGCCCGACGGGGTTCCCTTGGCAACGATTCCAAGGGTCCTCACCCATCTCGGGACCGAGAAGGCGGCTGAAGCGGCCCGGCCGCTTCCGGCGTTTTCTCGCTACGCTAGGGTGTCAACGACGCTGGACTTCCGATTCGCTGGGCACGGCCGATGGTCAACCCTCCCATCGCAAGCCCTTCGGTCTTCGCATTGAGCGAGCCGGCGTCACCGCGACAGCAAGAGCCTTCGATGAGGTGCGAGCTTAGGGTGGACGCCCCACTGGCCGCCGACCGAAANNCCAAGTCCCCCCGCGCCGGGGGGATGGGCGAATCGATCTCCGCTCATGGCCAGGCGCGCCGGGGAAGGTATGCCCGATGGCGAGCCCTCGGCGCCGGCGTGCTCGTCTTGCTCTACCTCTCGGTGGGCGTCTTCGACCACGAACTGTGGCCCCCCATCGAGCAGGCGGTCGCGGGTGTGACCTGGGAGATGTACACGCACGGCGAGATCGCCGTGCCAAGGATCAATGGCATCCCATACCTCGAAAAGCCGCCCCTCGCCTACGCGCTGTCATGGCTGAGCTGCAAGCTGGCCGGGCACCTGAGCGCAGGCTTTGTGCGGCTCCCGGCAGCCCTCTGCGGCCTCCTCTCGCTCGCGGTTCTGTTTTGGATCAGCCGGCGGCTCTACGGCGAGGCGGCTGCGTGGGTCTCAACCTACCTATGCGCGACCACCTTCACCTTCTATGACATGATGCACCGGGCGTCTTCCGACAGCGTGGCGCTTTTCTTCATCATTCTCTGCTTCGCACTTTTCCTGCGTACGTTGGACGAGGGGTCGAGCGACCGCACGGCCCCTGCCGACGAGGGCGCGCCAAGCTCCGCGAGTCGCGCCAAGCTCCCGCTCGCTGCCGCGTGGCCAGAGAAGGACTCGGATGGGGAACCCGCCCCTGGCGAATCCCGAAGCGGCTTCGGGGCCATCCAGATACGGCATCGCTCTGGAAACGGCTGGCGAACGGATCTGCCCTTCTGCCTCGCCCTTGCGGCCTCGTTCTACACCAAGAACTTCTACACGTTTCTGATCGTTGTCCCCGCCATCACGGTCTTTCTTCTGATGACGCGGCAGTTCCGACGATTGTTCAGGATCGGCGCCACCTCTGCCGCTGCCCTGGTGTTCCTGGTCGGACCTTGGTGCTATGCGCTCTACGCCAAGGGGGGTCTCGAGTATCTGCGGATTGTGTTCTTTGACAATACGATCGGCAGATTCTTCACCTTCCATGATACGAGCTCGCTGAATATCGGAGAACTGAATGATGCCTTCCGGACGGAGAAGCCTCGGCCACCCCTGGGTGTTGTGCGCTGGGTCAGCGCCGACATGTTGCCCTGGCCTTTGATCTACGTGACAGCCTTGTGGGACCTCTTCGTAGGAGCCAAGGCCTGCCAGCGCCGACTGTTCCTGAAGATCGCGTTCATTACGATCATCGGCTCATTGAGCGTGTCGTCCTCAAAGCAGATGACCTATTTCCTCCCGATCGTCTTCGTACTGAGCCTCATCTCGGCAGAGTTCTTCCACGACCTTTTCGCGGGGGGTACCCGCTCGCCTCGAAGAAGACGGCAGCTCATTGCCGTGAACCTGGGGGTCGTCGTCGCAGGCTTTGCGCTCGCGCCGCTCGCCGCCGGGCTCGTCCTGCAAAATCGTACGCTTGTGTGGCTTATTACACCGAATCTTGTTGGTGCCTCTGCACTCGCCGTCACGCTGAAAGGACGATGGCACGAAGACCGCGCGCTTTGGGCGAGTGGTGTCTTCATCGCCTGCTCGGCGCTCTTGACCCTCGCCTTCGCCATCCCTTCGATCGATGATCGGCGATCCTGGCGCCCGTTCTTCGATCAGGTGCGCATCGAAATCGGCGGCCGAAAGATCTTCACCCCGCTTGTGAACGATCGGCGCTTGCCCGCGATGAACTTCTACCTCGATCGAAGATTGGAGATCCTGAAGGATCCCGATCAGGTTCCGCTCCTTCTCGGCTCGTCCGAGAAGGTCGGCATCGTGGTCTCGGTCGATGACTACGAAGGGCAGAGAGATCGCCTCGCCAAGGTTCCCCACCGTGCAATTCGCGCGGCCAAGGGCGCGGATCTTTTCGTGTTTCTTGAGAATCCTTAGGACTTGCGGTGCGGGGGCCCGCCCCGAGCCCCCAAGCAGTGCCGGCAAGAGGCTTCCTCGGACATCTCGCCGGGGAGCGACCGACCCGTTTCGGCGAGAGCACGGCACGCGGGATCATCGACGACTGGTGCGGTCTTAGAATCCAAAGCGCCGTCACTAGACAGGAAGGGCCGGTTGGATATAGAGAGGGAAATGAGAGGGGGAGAGGGGGCGATGGGCTCGTGGGGGCGTCGCGGTTCGCTGCTGCTCGTGGCAGCGCTCCTTACCGCATCCGGCCAAGCCAGGGCTACAACGGTCCGCTCCGTCAGCGTGCGGCAAATGCTGGCGGGTTCAGAGTTCGTGTTCGAGGGCCGTGTCCTTGAGGTTCATACCGAGACCGGCGCCATGCGAGGGGCGATCCGCACCTGCGCACAGTTCCAGGTCATCGAGGTGATCAAGGGGCCGCCGGGAACGCGCAGTGTGGAGCTTTGCTTTGCGGGCGGCGCCTATGGGGGTCTAGTCCTCGAGGTCTCCGGGATGGTCTACCCCAAGGTGGGCGAGCACGGACTCTATTTCGTCGAAACCCTGCGCCGCCCACTCGTTCACCCTCTTTATGGATGGGAGCAAGGACACTTTCGCATCGAGCCCAACGAGGAGGGCGGGCCCGATATCGTGAAATCAGCCGATGGCCACCCCGTTCTCTCTCTCAATGAGGACCATCCTTCGGGCGCTGCACCTCGGCACCCAGGGATCGCGGCTGGTGTGGGGATCGAGGAGGCCCTCTCCGCGGCCGAGCGCTCCAAGACCGCCCAAGGCGCTATGTCTCCCCTTTCGCCGGAGGCTTTCAAGGCAAGGCTTCATGAACTCCTGGGAGCATCGCGGCCGTGATTCGTCGGGCGACATTCACTGCGGCTTTGATCGGGCTTCTGTCGTCGGCGGCGGCTGCCTTCGTTCTCTCCGCGCACCGCTGGCCACAGCCCAGCACCACTGTCTATTACGGCCTTCTATCGGATCCCTACGCCAGCGCCTTCGCGAGCGCCGCCGGCGAGTGGACGAGCCGCTCCGTCTTCCAGTTCAATGCGCAGGCCAGCGCCATCGGGCCGTGCAGTGCGAGCGGCCCGCTCGGTCTTGGCAACGGGGCGAACTTCGGCACCACCACCTGCGACGGCACGGGGTTCGGAGACAGTGACCTCGCCGTTACGGAGACGGTGTATGACGGCAACACGGGTTTCCTGTTGGCGGCGGCCATCACGTTCAACACGGCTCAGAGCTGGAGCGTCTACGACGGCCCGCTACAGGCGAGCATCGACTTTCGTCGCGTCGCTCTGCACGAGCTTGGACACTTCCTTGGCCTCGAGCACGAAACGAACGTGCCCGCGATCATGAATCCCGATATCAGCGACCTCGACCGCCTGCAAGACGATGACATCAATGGAGCCGCCGCCCTGTACGTGCCTCTTGGTGCGGCCACCCTGGTGGCGCCCGCGGAAACCCTCGTCAACACGGCGCGGCCCCTCTACCAGTGGAACGCAGCTCCGGGCTCGAGCTGGTACCGCTTCTACCTGCATGGAACCGCGGGAACCGTTAGCGACAGCTGGTACAGCGCAAGCAACCTCGGATGTGGTGCAGGCAGCGGCACGTGCTCCCTCGATCCTGGCTTCAACCTTCAGGACGGAATCTATTCTTGGTGGATCATGTCCTGGAACTACGTGAAGGCGGGACCGTGGAGCACCCGCAGCGACTTCACGGTGGCTGCCGCAGTCGTCGGCCCGGGCGCCACCACCCTCTCGGCACCGACCGGCACCGCGACCACCCCACGCCCGACCTTCACGTGGTCGGCGGTCGCAGGAAGCACCTGGTACCAGTTGTGGCTGGCCTCTCCCTCGGGCGCGATTTCGCAGACCTGGTACCGAGCTTCAGATGCCGGCTGTGCGTCAGGCACAGGAATGTGTCAGATTACGCCGAGTCGAGACCTCTCAAACGGCTCTTGGAGTTTTGCAGTCGAGACCTGGAGCCCTGCAGGCAGCGGCTCCTGGAGTGCTCCGCAAGTTTTCGTCGTTTCCACTCCCCTTCTCACGCCGCCTGCCACGACGCTGATCGCGCCGCTGGGTCTGATTACCACTACAAGCCCGACGTTCCAGTGGAACGCGATTGCGACGAGCACGTGGTACCAGCTCTATCTCTCGCCTCCGTCGGGAGGCCCGGTTGCGACCTGGTACCGCGCGAGCGATGTGGGCTGCGCATCGGGCACCGGGGCCTGCAGCGTGAACCTGCCCAGTCCTCTTTCCAGCGGTTCCTACCGCTTCTGGGTCCAGACCTGGAACTCCAACGGAGCTGGCCCCTGGAGCGCGCCGGGGAATTTCAACGTTCCCTGATACTGCTGTGGCCCCGCGTGCGGGGCACCCAGAGCGTGATCGGGGCCTCCTGCCATCCAGCACTCGCGAGCAGCGGACCCACTTCCTCATAGGAGCTGCGACAATCTGGCGGCGCCGAAGCACAAACGCGCCCGGGGTCTCCGCGATGACCTCTTCCTGTCTGACTGCAGCGCGCACCTGCGCAACCTTCTTCGCACTTCCGACCACCACCACGACCACCTTGGCCTGGTCGCTGCTTCTCGCGCGCCAATTCCATAGGGAATCGAGCATCGATTTCACCGGCGCCTCGTCACTCGTTCCTGTGCCATGCCATTTCCATGGTGCGTCAAATCGCAGGAGGCCGAACACGATCCCTACAGTCAACGCCAAGAGAAATCCGGTGCTTATCCCTGTGCCCCTTTTTTGGGGAGAGAGCTCACGCCCCTCGTGCCAGATCCTCAACAAAGCCGCAACAAACGGAAGAAGAAGCAACGGCCCGAGAGCAATCATGTGGAGGCCAGCCATCACTGCGGTCCACCCGCGGCTCCCGAGTCCCATCGCCGCGCTTGCAATCCCGGCGTCGACCCGCGCGGTCGCACCCCAAGAAGAGCGTGGGCTGCCGACCCGAGTGCGAAATCGATTGGCTGGAGCTGGCAAGGAGGTTTATCGACCGGGGAGCGGACACAGAAGACACCAGAGATTGCATACCTTTCCGCCTGGGCGTCGAAAAGCCAGGCGAACGGCGCAGCACCCGCAAGAAGCGGGAACCAGCAGAAGGCCCGGCTCGGACGGAGAGCCTGGCGTGCGTGCCGCAACAATCGGAATGGGATCTGCGGAATAACCCTGGGGCGGGAGCCACATCAGCGATTCCCCTATCGACCATCGAAGCCCCGTGTCCTTCGGCAACACCGGCTCCAACAGCGCGGTGGTGTGGGGGCCCAGAAGACGAGATCAGGTCTTCTGCCGGAGCACTGGCACGGTTCGGCTTCGGCACTTTCCCTTGTTCGCGGAAGCCTCTCCAGGTTGATCTGAAGAAGGCGGCGCGGGGCTCGGTCGTGCTGCGTTCAGCTCGGCGCCAAGCGTGCGAAGACCGCTTCGGGTGTCTGGCCGATCTTTGAATCGAGCTTCAGGCCCGAGAGGCGCCCCGCGAGAGCCTCGCAGAGCCCCGCAGGATCGCCCACATTGCGGGTCTTAAGTTCGCGAGGAAGGACTTTTCGCAGAACGACCGTCATCTGCTCCACCGTGACCGTCGCAGCGTCGAGCCCGGCCTCCTTTAGGGCAAGGCGCACCGTACCCCGAGCTTCCAACCGGCTAAGAGAGCTCCGCTGCTCCAGCTCGTCGGACACAAGGTCAAAGATCGTCGAGTCACCCATGCGCTACGCCGCCTCCGGCGCCCGCGCGCGCACCCACGCGAGGTACACGCGTGGCGGAAGGAATGCCAGCATCATCAGGGTGGAAGAGGTCACGCCGAGCACGAGGAGGAGGGGGCCCCCGACCGGATCGGTGACCATCTCCAAGTGCCGCCGCCAGAAGACCCAGCCCACGAGGTTGGTGACCACTGCGAGCCCGGTCGCGGCCGCGTAGAGGCCGAAGCGATTGGTGACGACCGGATCAGCCATACCGAGCTGGAGGCGTCGGCGCAGGAGGCGGTGATAGCGGCCGCACTCCATGAAGGCCCAGCCGAACGAGACCGCGATTCCGAGTGGGAACCAACCCCAGAAAAGCGCGCCGTTGGCCCAACCCCCGGCAGCCGACTGGGCGACAAAGAGACCCCCCGCTCCAAGACCAACCGAAGCAAGCAGAGCGCCCGCCCAGGCCTCAGCGCGGCGAAAAAGGATCCAAGTGAAGCTCGTGTTGGCGACGAGGCCGACCAGGGCAAGCAGCCCGGCTGTCGCTCCGAGCACCCCTCGGGTCGGCGTCGCGAGATTCGANNAACCGACAGCGGGTAGCCAAGCCCGGCCATGAACAGAACCGCCACTCCCATGAGAAGCTCGGGAAGCTGACGCGTTCGCGCCGACAGCCGGAGGAGACGCGCTCCGATGAGGAAGGCGACAATGCAGTAGGCCCCTCCCCCGATCTGCGCCAAGAACTCCATTTTGCAACCCCCCAGACTGCGTCGGCCACCCGCCGAGGGGCCTTGATACCGTCTTCAAGGGGCGGGCGGCAGTGGGTTCCTACTCCTTCGGCATGAGGCAGCTGTTGCCAAAGTTGTCGAGGCCGATCGCCCCGCGCTTCACCACCGTGAACAGCGGCGCGACGAGGGTCCGGATTGCCTCATTCACGATGATCACCAGCATGAAACCCGCGAGGGCAGAGAGGCAGACGCTGCGTAACGGCGTGTCCACCCCGCGCTCTTCGTCGATCGGGAACCACAGGGGCGCCGTTACGACAAACCACATGCCGTACATCAGCGTTCCGAACCAGAGCATGAAGGGCATGTCGTCGTAGCAGAAAAGGCTCTTCATCCAAGGATTCGCATTGAGGGCGGTCTCGAGGCCCGCTACGACGAAGCACGCCGGTAGGTACGAGGTGACCCGCACCCAAGGTGGCATCGAAGCCGGGAGCAACGACCGGGTGAAGCGGCAGAAGAGGTTGATCAGCACCCCGTACGTCGAGAAATAGGCCACGGTGACCATGTAGAGGAAGAAGGGAACGTTGTTCACATTCCACTTGGTCTCGAAGCCGTACTGCATGTGGAGAACTTCGTAGAAGTACTCGGTGAAGTAGTTACCGAGGAACGCAAACAAGAGCATCCAAATCTGAAACTTCGTGTGATAGAGCCGATACCATGGGCGGTTGACGTCCTCGCTCGCGCGGAAGAAGTACCCGCCCACAAAGACACCCATCCAGATGAGAAGGCCGAAGAGGAAAAAGGCAACGTCACCCCAAGGCTCTCGGCTCCAGCGGACTCCCAGCCCGCTGGTCATTACGAGCCCCGCTGCCCCGCCCCAGACCGGTGTGTAGATCAGGTACCAGCGCTCGGCCGCTCGCTTTCCCGCATTCTCCGAGAAGATCTGAGGTCTGCTCAAGGCCCCACTCCGCACCGCGTTGTCACAGCGATGACGACACCCGTCTATCGGAGACTCGTTAGAATCGCTGAAGGTG
>DOUU01000255.1:4702-5740 GCA_003520425.1 Deltaproteobacteria bacterium | reverse complement strand
GCGTTTTTCAGCATGCTGCTAGGGCGTCAAGAACTGCTTCCAGGCTGCGGAGCTCCCGCGCTGGCGACATCACGCAACGCCAGGAGGAATACTTCGGGGTCGTCCTCCGCGAGCGCCGCGTTCAGGTACGCGACCGCCTCTTCGTCGTCCTTGAGAACCTTGCACAGGTGCTCTCGGTAGTCCCTAGTTCTGGCCATGCTGTCGGCTCCGATAATCGCGCCACTACGCTTCGGCGCGCTCGATGTCTCTCGATTGCGATCCCTTGTCTCCGCCACAGAGCAGGATCCCCACATCCGTTCCCTCACGCCCGTAATAGACGCGGTAACCGGGCCCGACGTGAACCCGCAGCTCGAAGACCTCGCCAACGCGCTTCGAATCCCCAAAGTTCCCCAGGCGAAGCCGTCCGATGCAAGCCCGAATCCTGGCCCGTGCCATTCGGTCTTTGAGGCCCAACTCCCACTCAGTGAAGGGCTCTTCGCCGTCCGACGTGGCATAGATCCGGATCTCATGAGAGTGAGTGGCAGTCACTCTCGGCGAAGGGCGCAACAATAGGCCTTTCGTGTACGATCCTGCTCGGCATCTTCTCCGAAGCGCGGCCCCCGGGATCTACCGCCGTGCCGGGTCGCCCCCACCACCGCGCCCGCGAGCCGTGCCAAGATCCAGCCATAGGAACCCCCCGATGCCCGATGTCACGCCGATCTCCCGCAATGCTCCCTGCCCTTGCGGCAGCGGTCTCAAGCACAAGCGATGCTGTGGACGTGACGCGCCGATGCAGTGGTCGGGAACTTCACTCTGGCACCGGCTGCGCGCGGCGGAGGACGCGCTCATGAGTGCCATCTCGAGCTGGGCCGGCCGCCGCTACGGGCTCGGCCTCTTCGACGACGCTTGGAAGGCGTTCGGAGCCACCGAGGACCTCGACGCACCGCCACATCAACATCCGGAGTTCGGCGGCCTTTTCCTGCTCTGGCTGTACTTCCGCTTCGACCCGGAGACCCACGATCGGGACAACCGACGCGACGCAGCACGTCCCCTCGCGCT
>DOUU01000255.1:4325-4623 GCA_003520425.1 Deltaproteobacteria bacterium | reverse complement strand
GTCTCAGAGCGCAGCGCCTCACGGACGGTAAGGCGAGGCTCGATCCTCTTCGCGCGGATCGTCGAGCTCGACGGGGTGGCGCTCTTCATGGGCTGCGGCTCGATGGAGCTCCCGTCGCGCCTTGCCTACCCGCTCTTCGACCTGCGGGACTCCCTCGCTCGCCCCGGTCGCGCGCTCTCGTCACAGGATCTGATCGCCGCCGACGATCTGTTGCGCCACCGGTACTTCGAAGCGCGCCAGTCTGTCCTCCACCCGAAGCTCCCGAAGCTCCGGAACACCGACGGCGATCCCCTCGAGC
>DOUU01000255.1:0-4302 GCA_003520425.1 Deltaproteobacteria bacterium | reverse complement strand
CGCCCGGACGGGGCGCTTCGCGCGGTGACGTTCTCGTGGCTGAAGAAGGGGAACCGCCAGCACAGGAGCTGGGACAACACGATCCTCGGCACCCTCACGATCGAAGACGACCGCCTCCGGATCGAGGTGAACTCGCGCAAGCGTGCGCAGCGCATCCGGCGCGAGATCTCGAAACGGCTCGGCGAGCGTGCGCTCTTCGCTAGNNCCGGCGAGCGTGCGCTCTTCGAGCGCGAGACTGTGGAGTCGATCGAGGCAATGCTCGCGGCGCGGCAGGGAGTGCAGGGCGGTGGGAAGAGTTCGGCGGACGAGGAGGTCGAACTGGCCCCGCCGCCTGAGATCGCCGCGCGGCTCGCGGAGATGCACCGCACGCACTGGGAGCAGTGGCTCGACGACTGCCTCCCGGTCCTCGGCGGCAAGACGCCGCGCGAAGCCGCGCGCAGCGCAAAAGGCCGCGAGCGGCTCGAGGCGCTGTTCCTGGAGTTCGAGAGCAACGCCGCTCCAAACCCGATGGCGCCTGACGTCACGGCGCTTCGGCGCGCGCTCGGGCTCTGACCTCGCCGCCGCCGCGGTATCGTTTGCACCGCGGAGCCCTGCCCGGCCCGTGCGGAGATCGACAAGGACCTTCCGAACCTCGCCCGTGCCCGCCGAGCAATCGATGCGCTCATTCGGCTCCGGATCTGGCGCGCCGTGGGAGCAGGGCATCCGCCCGCACGGGCGTCTTGTCGCCCTCCCCCTCGAGGAGGGGAAAGGGAGCGTGCTTCTCGCGTTTCACAAGCCCTTTGGTGTGATCTCGCGCTTCACAGAAGACGCGAGTGGCCGCCCGACGCTTGCCGGGTTCGGCTTCCCGCCTCGGGTGTATCCGGTGGGGCGCCTTGACGCCGATTCGGAAGGGCTCCTGCTCTTGTCCGACGAAGCTCGCGTGACCCGCGAGCTTCTGAACCCGGGGCGAGGCCATCCCCGGACCTATTGGGTCCAAGTGGAGCGCGTTCCGGATGAGAAGGCGCTCGCAAGGCTCGCGGGGGGCGTCGTGATCGGCGGGCGCAGGACGCGCCCCTGTCGGGCCCGTCGGATCGAGCCGCCGGCTGCGTTGCCCTCCCGCACGCCCCCTGTGCGCCGGCGGAAGACGGTGGCGGACTCCTGGCTCGAACTCGTCCTTTGGGAAGGGCGCAACCGACAGGTGCGGAGGATGACTGCTGCGGTCGGCCATCCCACGCTTCGGCTCGTGCGCGCGGGGATCGGTCGCCTCCCCCTCGGCGATCTCGCTCCCGGCGCCTTCCGACGGCTAAACGCCGCGGAACGGGCGCTCGTCTTCGCGCGCTGATCGGACTCCCTCGCCGCGGACTCGGCCTGGCCCGTTCCCTTCCCGCGTTTGCGGGACACTCCTAGACTGAGCGAGTGGCCTCTCGAGGGCCGTCCGACCGGGCCCGACCCGAGCATGAGACGGTTTCGAGGCCCGAGGCGCCGCGCCGAAGCGAGAGGTACCAAGTTGCGGCTGCTTTGCCGGTCGACGATGGTAGGAGTGGCCCCGCCCCCCACCGTTTTCGTCCCGGCTGGATGGACGAAGAGAGCCAAAAGGGCCTAGACGAAACGCGAGGTTGCGGGCAAGCTGGAGCTGGAGGCCCAGAAGTTGAAGTCGATACGCCGTGCTGCCGCTCTCGCTCTCGTCCTCACGTTCGCAGCTGCGTGCGCAAGCGGTGGTCGGCCCGCGGGCGCCTCGGATGTCGTCGAGACTCAGGCCGCGGATCCCCCGGCGGCAGCCCCCGATGACTCGGATCTCCTGGGTCGCGTCGCGACTGCCAAGGGCTGGAGCTATCTCGTCGAGCGGCTGGTCAACGACGGCCTCGAGCGGACGGAGGTGGTCGCCGCTTTCGCCGACCCGCGCGTCCCCGCCTTCGACGGTCTTTTCTTCAGCTTGGCGCCGCGGGAGTCCAAGGCCCTCTACCGGGAGGTTCTGACCCGCAGGAGCGTCCATCTCGCGCTTGAATGCCGCGAAGAGAACGCAAAGGCCCTCGAGGCCGCCGAGCAGGCCCACGGGGTTTCTGCAGAGATCATCACCGCCATCTTGCACGTCGAGACCCGCTGCGGGCGGAATACGGGATCGAGCCTCGTCCTTCCCGGCCTCGCACGCCTCGCCATGGCCAACGAGCCCATGAATCTCGCGGCCAACCTCGAGCGGACCGCAACGCGCGAGGGCGTCGTCGACGAAGAGATCGCAGCCGAGGTTCGTGCGCGCGCGCAGACCCTCGAGGGGATGTTCTATCCCGAGGTGCTGGCCACCTTCCAGGTCGCGCAGACTCTCGGGCTGCGGCCTCTCGACATGACGGGCTCGCCCTCGGGCGCCTTCGGCGCGCCCCAGTTCCTTCCCACGAGCTACCAGCGCTACGGCGAGGATGGAAACGGCGACGGTCGCGTCGACCTCTTCGAGATGGATGACGCCGCAGCCTCGACCGCTCGGTTTCTGGAGGCGCACGGCTGGCGCCCCGGACTCACGCGCGCGCAGCAGCGCGCCGTGATCTGGAGCTACAACCGCTCCGATGCCTATATCGACGCCGTGCTCCAGCTCGCGGCACGGCTCAACGCGGCGCGGCGCCACGAGATCGGCGGCGCCGTCGCGAGCTCGAGCCGCTAGCCCTCCGACGGGCTCTCCGTTCGGGCAAAGAAGATCTGCGTCGCACCGATCCGCTCTTGAGTGAGCGGGGCGAGGACTTTCGTCTCGGGAAGGTGAACCCCGGGATGTCGACCGCCGCGTAAGGGCCCGGATCGCTTCTGATCCGCCCGGGCGTAGGCCGCGACCGCAACGCCAAACGCTGCACCTCGAGCGGCGACGATGGGAATGCGTGCCGCCTCCATCCATGGCGCCAGACGCACCTCGGGTCCGTGGGGCCAGATCCGTTCGCACGCACCCTGTCCTGGTGGTGCCTGGGCCCGGTGTTCTGTCGCCACAGGAAATAGAAAAATCGAAGCGCCAAAAAGGAGGTCGCCCGATTCCGCTGGACACCGCTCTTTGGTTGGTGGTGTACTGCACGGTTGCTTTGGGAAAAGGAGCCCCCATGACGATGCGCGCGCCCCTTCGTCTCTCTCCCAGTGCCGGCCAGCGGCTTGGCCGGCTTCTGCAACTCCTGCTGGCTGCCCTCCCGATAGCGATCTTGCCGCAAGCGGTCGCACAGGCCGGGGGCGGAAACGGCGCAGCTCCGCCGGTGCAAGTCCGGCGCGTGGGGACTTTCCACGGCATCCCCGGCCAGTACGCGACCATCCAATCCGCCGTCGATGCAGCGAGCCCGGGCGACTGGATCCTCATCGGTCCTGGGGACTACCACGAGCAAGGGGATCGCGAGCATCTGTGGCCCGGCGTGGCTTCAGGCGGCGTCTACGTCGGGACGCCGGGCCTCCATCTGCGCGGCATGGACCGAAACGGCGTCGTGGTCGACGGCACGAAGCCGGGTGCCCTGCAGTGCTCCTCCAATCCAAGCGACCAGGACCTGGGTCCTCTCGATTGGTACGGCAATCCTCTCGGCCGCAACGGCATCCTCGTCTTCAAGGCGGATAACGTTTCGGTCGAGAACCTCACCGCATGCAACTTCCTCGACGGCTCGGGTGGAGGGGGAAACCAGATCTGGTGGAATGGCGGGGATGGCTCCGGAAAGATCGGCCTTGGCCCCTACCTCGGCCAGTATCTCTCCGCCACCTCGACCTACTATCAGAGCGCGCAGCAGCCGAAGCCCGAGTACGGGATCTTTGTCAGCAACTCTCGCGGACCGGGGATCATCGTCCATACCTACGCCAGCAACATGGCCGATTCCTCCTACTACATTGGCGCCTGTCCGGACTGCAACGCGGTCTTGGCCGATGCCCATGCCCAAAACTCCGCCCTCGGCTACTCCGGCACGAACTCCGGCGGACATCTCGTGATCGCGTATTCCGAGTGGGACCACAACAAGACCGGGATCTCCACCAACAGCCAGAACAACGATGACGCGCCCTCGCCCCAGAGCGGCCAATGTCCGGATGCGGAGAAGGGACTCATGGGCAACGGCCTGTGCACCTATTTCATTGGCAACTACATCCACGACAACAACNNATCGTGTCGGGCGGTCGCTTTGACACCGTGGCGTTTAACCGCGTGGAGAACAACGGCTCCTGGGGTCTGCTCTTGACGCCCTTCCCCGACACGAGCAATCCGCCGCCGCCGGTGGCGAACTGCGCGGGAGGGGTGGTGCCGCAGGTGACCGACCCGTTCCCGTTGGGCTTCTTGGCGTCGATCGGGGTGACCTGCTTCTTCGACGACTACGGCAGCGAAGTGGC
>DOUU01000019.1 GCA_003520425.1 Deltaproteobacteria bacterium | reverse complement strand
GCTAACGCATCGCCGGGCTGGCCGCGCACGGGCCACCTCGTTCAACGAGGGGCCCTGAACCAAAGCTGATCCAAAGCATCTGATGCCGGCCCGCCAGCCGCACCGCGGAGCCCTTCGGCGGCATCGGTCGCTCTACCCCGGGTTCTGAACCTCGGGATGCCATAGCAGTGTTGGATTACCGTGAAATAATTGCGATTCTGTTCCCTTCGGTCTGCTTCCCGAGTGGGAGGACGATCGGTCTGGCAACTCATGACAGGGGTCAATAGCCGTGGAAGTGGCGTGGGATTTCAACATCTGCCCGAGGCTGGTGCCTCGCCCAACTAGCCAGCCGTAGAGTTGCGCCATGCCGACGCGTCGGCACAGGCGGGCCAGCCAGAGGGCACTCGCGTGAGACCGAGGTGGCGAACGACTGTGAAGAACACCAGCGCACTCGCAGCTACTGCCGACGGGTATGCCGATGGAACTCGCCGAACCGAGATCCTTCAATCTGCGGCTTCGCTGATTGCCTTCTCGGGCTTGCGCACCTCTCTCCAGGAGATCGCCGAGGCCGCTGGGATACTCCCGGGAAGCCTGTACCACCACTTCGAATCCAAAGAAGCCATCCTGATCGAGCTGATCCGGCGTTATCACGCTGATCTGGATCGCATCGGGGAAATCGCCCAACAAAGACCAAACGAACCGGACTCGAGACTGGTTGCTGAAAGGATCAGCGAGCTCGGATCGGCGATTGCAAATTGCGCCGTACAACATCGCGCCGCGCTTCAGCTGACTTTTCATGAACCGCCAACCAGTGCAAATCAGGAACTCGTCGAACTGGCCCAACGGCCACCGCGTGCGGTGCAAGCCGCGATGCTCGCAACCCTGCGGGCGGGCAGGAGGAGCGGTTACATCAGATCCGATATCGACCTTCCCACACTCGCGGACCGGATATGCCAGACAATGCTGCATGTAGGGCTCGACGTAATTCGCGACAATGCTGCTGCCGATCAAGTAAGCGCAATCCTGTGTCAGATCTTGTTGCATGGACTCGCCAGCCAACTGCATCGCGATGCAGAGTTGGATCGCTCAAGCGCGCTTCTGGCTGTAAACCGAATCATCGAGACGTGGAGCGACGGGAGCAAAGCCAATCCCGAGGACAAAGCTGCGTACGTTCGTGCGGTCGCACGAGGCGAGTTTGGTCGCAGAGGGTATGAAGCCACGACCATCCGGGACATCGCGTCAGCGGCCGGCCTTGGCATTGGCACCGTTCATCGGTTGATCGGGTCCAAGGAGGAACTCCTGGCGTCGATCATGCGCTCATTTGGAAGAAAGGTGGCAGCAGGATGGATTGGCGCGCTTCGTTCGGATGCGACGCCGATTGAGAAGCTAGACGCTCTCAGCTGGGTCGACATCAATGCCTTGGACCAATTCCATGATGAGTTCAAGATTCAGCTGGCGTGGTTGCGACAATCCCCACCGGATACGCCCAACCCGGGGTGGTCGTTCACCACAAGACTACGGCAGTTGAAGGCTCTGTTGACCGAAGGGATTCGATCCGGAGAGATACAGATCCACAGCCCGTCCACAGCAATGTTGGCACGGTGCGTCCTCGACGTCCTCTGGATCCCAGAGAACATTCTTCACGCGGCGGGTAAGCGTAAGGCGCTCATCCATGCGCGTGACACGGTGCTGCGTGGAGTCACCAACCGCAGCACATAGTCCAAAGGGAGACCGGATCGACGCTTGGCGCGCTCGGTTACTGAATAGGAACCCACTTGACCGCAGCCATGGGGGAGGATCCCGTAGGCCAGCGAGGACTTCCTTGAGGAGTGACGAGGGAAACAGCGACAACCTGGGGCGGCTGGGCTTGCTCGCGTCAGCGATCTCCGGCCGCGCCCTGCGGGTGGCACCCGGCCCGCCCGGCGAGCCAGCGTGGACGGACGGCGAAACAGTCTTCGTCGATGGCAACAGCAGCACGCGTGACCGGCTCGAGGCACTCGCGGTGCAGGCGTCGCTCCTCGCAGCCGGAAGCCTGGATCCGGACATCGTGCGCGGGTTCAGGCGGCGCCCGATATTGGCCAAGCGGTACCTCGCGCTCGAAGGGCACCGGGCGCTGGCCGCGATCGAAGACCTGTTGCCACCGTCTTTCCGCTCGCTTATCGATGGTAGCGTCGCGGCTCNNCCCGCCGCATCCCTGGCTGCCGCGCTCAGTCGGCAAGCGATCGCCGACCCACCGAACTACTTCGGAACGATTCGCGTGCGACCACTGCTGGCGTCAAACAACCGCGCGGACAGCTCGGCGACGACCCGCCCCCAGCACGCTCCGCGCGAGCAGCCTGACCAGGTCCTGGCCGAGCTTCGAGAAGACGAGGACGACGGCACCGTCGCAGACCTCTTCTCGAGCCCCGTCGGCGGTGGCGGCACGCTCGGGCGGTTGCTCCAGCGGATGCTGGGGATAGTACGCCAGCTCAGCGGGGGCGGCCCTCCGGGCGCCGATGCGCCAACACACCGGACACGCACCGGAACGGGGGGCGGCAGCAACACCGCGCTCTCGACCAGCATGGCGCTGGAGGAGGCTGCGATCAAAAGCCGGGGAACGAAGTACCCCGAGTGGGACGTCCGTCGCCGGCGCTACCGCCAGGATTGGTGCACGGTGCAGGAGGTCGAGCCGCGGCCAAGGGACCGCATGCCTGTGTTGGTGTCGGACGCGTATGGCTTGCGTCGACGGCTCGCCCGCCTCGGGATGGGCCTCGACCGGTACCACCGGCAGATCCAGGGCGACGACATCGATATCGATGCGGCCATCGAGTCACGCGTCGAGGCCATGGCCGGGTCGGCGCCCGACGAGGCGTTCTACGTCGACAGGCTTCGCCGCCGGCGCGATCTCGCCGTGCTGATCCTCCTCGACATCTCGGGCTCTGTGGCCGAACCCGGTGCGACGGGCCAAACCGTGCACGAGCAACAGCAGGCTGCGGCGACTGCGCTCACTGTCGCTCTTCACAAGATCGGCGATCGCGTCGCGTTTTATGCCTTTCACTCGCAGGGGCGGTCCGCCGTGCACCTAGTGCCTGTGAAGCGCTTCGACGAGGATCTCGACAACCTCGTGATGCGGCGTGTTCACGGCCTCGTACCCGGCGCCTACTCGAGGCTGGGCGCGGCGATCCGGCACGGCGCGGGCGTGTTGAGGAAACAGGGCGGGACGTCGAGGCGTTTGCTCGTCGTGTTGTCCGATGGGTTGGCGTACGATCACGGCTATGAGCCCGTGTATGGCGCAGCCGACGCGCGGCGCGCACTTGCTGAGGCCCGCCACCAAGGCGTTGGCTGTCTGTGTCTCAGCATCGGCGCCGACACGGATCCCGAGGCCCTTCGGCGTGTATTCGGAAGCGCCGCCCACGCCACGATTCCCAGAACCGAGCAGCTGAGCCAGGTGATCGGTCCCTTGTTCCGCTCGGCCCTCCGCTCCGCGGAGGTTCGGCGGCGTGTGTTGTCGCGAGATTAAACTGGCGAATGGACGCTAAGGGCTCGAGCTCGGTCTCGTACCAGTTCCGAAACCGCGACCTGTTCGGTTTCGAGGTGATCACTTCATCTCGCGCCGAGAGGCCTCTCGTTTGGCGCGGCAGGATGCCGCGGACGAATGGCTTGGACGGCGTGCCTGAGGTGTCGCTGTGCGAGTGCGAAAGACACGACGTCGTAGATCACCGTACTTCGCGGAACTGTTCCACCTCCGCTGGGGTACGCGAACCGACGTTCCCCTGCGACCCTCATGCGATTGACTCTGGCGGTGCCAGACGTTAGTCTGGAACAGATATTTGGTCGTCCCGTTGTAGAGAAGAAGGCTGAGTCTGCCTTGACGTCCTCCGATCCGGGCATCAGCCTCGGTATCGTCCCGCCGGCCGCAGCAAGCGGGCCGCGCGCTACGCTTTTCTTCCCTGTGTATTTCGGCGGGCAAGGCCGAGCCAAGCATCTGGTCTGGACCACGCATTGCGATCCGCCCCCGCTAGGACCGCGGCTGGAACTTCGAGGCATCGAGGAGAGACGGGCAAGGGGAGCAAAATGATGCCTGGTATCGACCTCTTACGCGGGATGAACCTCTTCCACATGGGGATGGACCGACTCTAGTGCGGGGCGATGGTGCCAGGAGTGCTCGCCTAGACGGCATGATCAGCACGGATCGCGCGTCGCGGCCGTACTACGTGCCCATCGGGAACGAAGAACACGTCTTCAAGGCGGCCTTCCGGCAGGGCATGTCGATCCTGCTCAAGGGACCCACGGGCTGCGGGAAGACGCGCTTCGTCGAGGCGATGGCCTACGACCTCGACCGACCGCTCATCACTGTTGCCTGCCATGACGACCTGACAACCGCCGATCTCGTGGGGCGTTTCCTGCTTCGAGGCGGCGAAACCGAGTGGGTCGACGGCCCCCTGACGCGGGCCGTGCGCGAGGGCGCCATCTGTTACCTCGATGAGGTCGTCGAGGCTCGCCAGGACACAACCGTCGTGCTCCATCCACTGGCCGACCACCGCCGCCAGCTCCCAATCGAGCGGCTCGGGCTGACCCTCGACGCAGCGCCTGGGTTCTGCCTGGTCGTGTCGTACAACCCCGGGTACCAGAGCGTTCTCAAGGACCTCAAGGAATCGACGCGCCAACGCATGGTCGCCATCGAGTTCGGCTTCCTGCCCGCAGAGGTCGAAGAGAAGATCGTCGCCCACGAGGCCGGCATCGACCCCAAGCGGGCGGCCGAATTGGTGCGGTTCGGTCAAGCGATCCGTCGCATCGAGACGGCCGGGCTGCGGGAGGTGGCTTCGACGCGGGTGCTCATCGCCGCCGGGCGGCTTGTCGCGGAAGGGCTAAGCCCGCGCGCGGCTGCTCGAGCCGCCGTCGCCGGACCCCTCACCGACGACTCGACTGTGACGAACGGGCTCGTGGAGATGATCAACGTGTACCTGTCCGACCAGCCAGGCTGACACGGTCACGGACGAGATCCTCACCGCTAGGTGCCCTTGGGTCCGCTACCTCGTGGCGAGAAGGTGAGAACCGGACGGTATCGGCTCGCACCTCGCAGNNGAACACGATGGCGAACACGATGACTACACAGCGCACGGCGTCCAGCGGCAGCCCGGCCGCCGCACCGAAGCGGTCACTGATGACAGCGGTATGGGTCCTCGTCTCCCTCGGCGTCCTCGGGTTCATCGCCTATCACGCGCGCATAGGCGTCATCTCCCCTCGCATCGCAAACCCCGGGGTGACGGGTGCTCCCCGTCCGGTCGAAGCGCTGTGGGGAAGAACCGACTGGATCGATGTGTTCCAGACCTGGACGGTCGTGATGATGCTCGCCTTGATCGCCGCGTTCGTTTGGGGGTGGAGACGGTACCCGCGTCACCCCGTTCTCCTCATGACGATCGCGTCGACGGCGATCGTCTGGCAGGACCCGATCATGAACTGGGCGCCGTACGCGGTCTACAACCCCCAGCTTTGGCACTGGCCCGAAGACTGGCCCTTGGTGCAACTGTCGCCCACGGTCGAACCCTTCATCGTAATTGGATACGCGACGTTCTACCTGGGTCCATATTTCCCGGGCATCTGGATCCTGCGCCGTATTCAGGCTCATCGGCCCGTCGACTCGTTTGTCTGGCGCCACCCGCTCATCAGCCTAGCGGCGGTGGTCTTTGTCGTCGGGTTCGTCTACGACGCGGCCATGGAGATCTTCCTGGTCCGCACCCAGCTGTACATCTACTCGCAGGTCATGCCCTTCGGTTCGATCTTTGCCGGAAAGACCTATCAGTTCCCGCTCCTGTGGGAATGCGTGCTCGTCACCGTGGTCATGATCCCAGCGGGCGTCCTCCTATACCGGGACGACACGGGCCGTACGCAGGCCCAGAGACTGGCCCAGAGGCTGCGCGTGTTCCGCACCCGCCCGGCCCTCGGCACATTCCTGGTCATGTTCGCCATATTGAACGTCGCCTACTTCNNTCGTTCCTGGTAATGTTTGCCATACTGAACGTTGCCTATTTCCTATACGGTGCGGGGTTCCTCACCATCCGCGCGGGGAAGCTCGCTACCTCCGTGGCCTGCCCCTGGCCGTTTCCGGAAGCCAAGGTCTACGACCCCAACGGAATCTATGAGCGAGAGGGGCAACCCGGTCCGTACTTCCAAGGCCACTGGAACACCTGGATGAGTGGCCAGCCGTCGGGACGTCCGAATGTGGA
>DOUU01000172.1 GCA_003520425.1 Deltaproteobacteria bacterium | reverse complement strand
GGACGCGGGCAGGGGCATTTCTCACGATGAGGTCAAACGGCGCTTCCGCCGGTGACTCGGATCCTCTGGTCCCCGCAGGCACTCCGAGACCTCGAATCGATCCAAGCGTATATCACTCTCGACTCGGAACTATACGCGGAGTTGGTCGTCCAGCGGATTCTCGTGTCGGTCGAGCGACTCGCCGAGTTTCCAGAATCGGGCCGAGTCGTCCCGGAGCGTAACGCTGGCAACCTCCGTGAGGTCATCGTCCGCCCCTACCGTATTGTTTATCGGCTTCGCCCCGACTTAGTCGAGATCGCTACCGTGTTCAGGGCATCGCGCCTCTTCCCGGCAGGGATCGAGTAGCCAAGGGACCACGGACCGTACCTCGTCGAAGGTCCTCCGAGCCGCCCCACCGTTCCTGTAGACTGCGTGCCGTGGATCCTGGCTCGGCGGTTGCTTGTCCTTTGTGTGGTCACACCAATCGCGCTGGCGCGAAGTATTCTGAGGAATGCGCCACGCCGCCTTGGCCACTCCTGCACAAGCCGCAGCTCCGAGTTGCGTGCCAGCGAGAAGTTCTGCGACGAGTGTGGCGCGGCGGTGCGAGTGTTGGCGATCGGCGGTCGAGGTTCAGGGCCGGCCCACGGCCGGTGGCTCGTCTCCCTTGGTCCTCCCACGCGCGATCGAGAGAGGCCAGCCCCTGCCGGAAGCTCGCAGTCCCGGCCTGGTACGGAGGGACGAACGGAGTTAGGACCTCGCCGCCTTTACCCGGGTCGGTGGAGCGCAGTCCTGCGTCAGCCGCGAAAGAGAACCGGCAGATGCTCGACGCCGTGCATGAGGCGCGAGCGGAGGAGCGTGGGCTCCCCCGCAAGCTCGAAGTTCGGGTAGCGCGCGAGGAGCTCTTGGAAGAGAATCAAGGCCTCGAGACGTGCCAGGGAGGCCCCTAGGCACAGGTGCTCGCCAAAGCCGAACGCGAGATGACGCTGGTGGGAATGGTCGCGGCCGACATCGAAACGGTCGGAGTCCTCCCCCCAGACCTCCTCGTCGCGGTTTGCGGACGCGTAGAGGAGGAGCAGCGTCTCTCCATCCGAGATCTTGCCCCCTCGAAGCTCCGTCTCCCGGGTTGCCGTGCGGGTAAAGCTGTGGACCGGGGTCCAAACGCGTAGCATCTCCTCCACCGCATTCGGCAGGAGAGAGCGCTGCGCGAGCAGGCGGCGCTTCTCGTCGGGGTTTTGCATCAAGAGGAGCGAACCTCCGGAGATCAGATTGCGAGTGGTCTCGTTGCCGGCGGCCAGCAGGGTTGCGCAGAACATCAGAATCTCGGGGTCCGAGAGCACGCTCCCTTCGATCCTCGCGGAGGCCAGGGTGGAGATCAGGTCGTCTTTGGGGGCGCGCCGGCGCTCGCCCAGGACTGTCTGGAAGTAGCCCAGCATCTCACCGAGGGCGGCGTCCGTCGCCGGGCTTCGGCCGCCGCCGCCGGCCTCGATCATGGCGTCGGACCAGCGCTTGAAATGCGACCGGTCGCGGCGCGGGACGCCAAGGAGCTCCGCGATCATGTACATGGGGATCGGAACCGCCAACCCCTCGACCAAGTCGGCCACTGTCCCGGGGTGGATGGCCTCGAGGGACTCGCGCGCGATTTGACGAGCCATCGTCTCGAGGTTCGCGGTGGCACGCGGCGCGAAGGCCTGGATCACAAGCTTGCGGTAGCGATTGTGCTCCGGCGGGTCCATCTCGATGATGGTCGGCGGAACCCCGCCTGGCCGCGCGAGGTCGCGGATGCCGATTTGCACGCCTCGGGTGGATGTGAAGCGATCAGGATCCCGGGACACGGTGACGATGTCCGCGTGCTTGAGCACGCACCACATCCCGCCCGATCCTGGGTACCAGGGGAGGGGATCCTCTCGTCGTAGGCGCCGGAAAGAGGCGTGGGGGTTCCCGAGGTAGAACTCCGGGAGGTCCGGGGCGAAGTGGGAGCCCGTTTCGTGCACCTCATGCTCCCCCATGGCGCTTGCGCCCCTTCGTCTGCATCGAGCGGTGCCGTGCCGAAGCTAAGGGGGGTCGTCCAAAAAGACAACGGTGCCCGCCGATCTCCTCGCGCGGCTTCCGGAGTCGCACCACGGTAAGTACCCGTACCCGGAAAGAGGAAGCCCCCGGAACCGTCGCGCTTCCGAGGGCTTCGGTCAGGTAGCGGGGCCCATTATGGACACTTGCCCCCACTCGACACCGTTTGTCCTATCGCCGGCTAAAACCTACGGCCGGCCGGTAGGTTCTGGGCGCAACCTTCAACCGGCTTGGTGCTACGGTGCTTCACGCGCCGCGGCGGTTGACAGACAATTGTTGGCGGGCGCTAGCGGCGGCACCGGCGGGCCGCCGTCGGCCGACTTCGGCGGCAGGCTGAGGTCGGCTTTGCCCAAGGAGGCCCTTGATGCGTGCGCCGCTCTACTCCTCGAACCCGAACGAGCTCTTCGAGCCGGCCGCGATCGCCGACCCGCAAAGGCTCTACGCACGGCTGCGGTCGGAGACTCCCCTGGCACGGGTCGCCGAGACGGGCGTGCACCTCGTCTCGACGTGGGATCTCATCGAAGAGGCCCTGTCCCGGGAGGTCGATTTCTCCGCTCGTCTCACTGGAGTTCTCATGCGAGACGCGAGAAGCGACCCCGCCATCTTCCCGCTGCCCACGGGAAACGAGGAGATTGAGATCGACGTCCTGGCCACTGCGGACGAGCCGCGCCACGCCGTCCACCGCGAGATGGTGCAGCCCCGATTCGGCAACGCTCTTGTCACGGCGCTCGAAAAGCCCGTGCGGGTCTGGGCTCGGGAGGCCATTCGCGAGTGGCTCGCGGGAGGCGTGGGGGACTTCGTGCCGGTCGCCGAGATCGTTCCGGCCCGTGTGGTGGGCGAAGTGCTCGGCCTTCCCGAAGGCGATGCCTCGCGATTCCGGAGGTGGTCGATGATCGGAGGGGACCTGCTTGCCGGCAACTTGGACGAGACCCGGTTGGCTTTTCTCGCAGGCGAGGTCGTCAAGATAACCGAATACCTCGGAGGGCACCTGGATCGTGCTGGGGAGGACCTTCGACACGATCTCGATGCACCGCTCATGCATGTTCTGGCCGCCGGAGTGAAGGAGGGTCGCATTAACCGCAGTACCGCCCTGGTGATCGCGATGACGATGTTCGCGGCGGGCGGAGAGTCGACGGCAGCGCTTATCGGCAACATGGTTCGTTGCCTCGCCGAGCGCTCCGAAGTCGTGCACACGCTTCGCGGAAGTCGCGAGCTCATTCCCCGATTCGTAGAAGAGATCGCGCGCCTCGACACGCCTTTCAACTTCCACTACAGGCTCGTCCAGCGCGATTGCGAGCTCGCCGGCTTCGAGCTCCATCCCGGTGACCGTCTGATGCTCCTTTGGGCGTCCGCGAATCGAGATCCCGCACGTGTGGATGACCCCGACGAGCTGCGCCTCGACCGCAAGCACCCAAAGGACCACGTAACCTTCGGACGGGGTGTCCACTTCTGCATCGGCGCGCCCATCGCGCGGCTAGAAGCGCGAATCGTCTGCGAAGAACTCCTGGATGCGACGGACTCCATCGCCCGCCGGCCCGGCACCGAATTGGTCTACGCCAACAGCATCATGGTCCGACGCTTGGAGCATCTTCCTCTGGACGCGCAGCCCGCCACAAGCTTGCCGACATGAGGTAGAGAAGCGGGTCAAATCAGCGGGGGGGATTCTTCGTTAGCCCACCGGATTCAGGGGGTTCAGGCCATGCGTAGTCGACGCGCTCGAACTACC
>DOUU01000244.1:3135-5989 GCA_003520425.1 Deltaproteobacteria bacterium | reverse complement strand
CGTTGCGCAGCTCGCGCACGTTCCCGGGCCATCGATAAGCCATCAGCGCCGCTATCGTCTCGGGTGACAATTGCAGGTTGGGCCGGCGATTACGCGTCCGCGCCGCCGCCAGCAGCCTATCTGCCAACGGAATAATATCTTCGGGTCGCTCGCGTAGCGCGGGCAGCCGAAGCGTGATCACATTGAGGCGGTAGAACAGGTCCACCCGAAAGCGGCCGGACGACACTTCGAGCTGAAGGTCGCGATTGGACGCCGCGATTATCCGCGCGTCGACCTCGATCGTCTTCTGGTCACCGACCCGTTCGAAGCGCTGCTCCTGTAGAAAACGCAGAAGCTTGGTTTGGATGGGCGGCGGCAGATCCGCGATCTCATCCAGAAAGACGCTGCCGCCGTCGGCTGCTTCAAGACGTCCGGGCTTGTCCTTGATNNGGTATCCGACAGCGTCGTGCAGTTGACGACTACGAAGGGACCGTCGCTCCGCGAGCTCCACATATGAATCTGCCGCGCGAGCACGTTCTTGCCGGTTCCGCTCTCGCCTGTGAGCAGGATGGTCGCGTTGCTGTGCGCCGCCTGGCGCGCGGTCTCGATCAGATCCCGCATCGCGGCGCTCTTCGACTCGAGCAGCGGGACTTCGTCGATCGTGTCGCGCAGAGCCCGATTTTCCGAACGCAGGGTTTTGACCTCCAGCGCCCGATCCACGACGTGTCGAATCTGTTCGAGCGAAAAGGGCTTCGTCAGGTAGTCGTAGGCGCCTTGCTTGAGCGCCTGCACCGCCGTGTCCACCGTGGCGTACGCAGTGACGACCACGATCATGAGCCCGGGACTCTCGGCCAGAAGCCGGGGAAGGAGATCGAGCCCGCTTGCCGAGCCAAGCCGCAAGTCGAGGAACGCGAGATCGAAAGACCCCTGGGAAAAGGCGGCGAGGGCCGCGTCGCCCGTGGCCACGGCACGCACCTCGCAGCCCATCCCCTCAAGGCACACCCCGAGCGTCACGCGAATGTTCTTGTCGTCGTCGATCACGAGGACGCGCAACGCGGGGAGGGTGCGGGCCTGTTCGCTGCGTTCGGGCTGCACGTCGGGAGAGCCTACCGAAGACATCCTTGATAAGCTGCGCGCAGGAGGTGAGCGCGTGCAAGGCGAGATTCCCCGGCGCTTCACTCGTCTGCGTGATCTCCTGGACCAGCAGTTGGCGGAGGGCCGCCACCTGGGCGTGGCCGTCTGCATCTACAAGGATGGGGAGCCCGTGGTGGATGCGTGGGGCGGCGAGGCCGAGCCGGGCCGCCCTTGGGAGCGCGACACGTGCGCCACGGTGTTCTCCACCACGAAGGGCGTCACCGCGACGTGTCTGCACCTGCTCGTCGAACGCGGCAAGATCGGGCTCGACGACCCGGTGGTCCGCCATTGGCCCACGTTCGCGCGCAAGGCGAGCGGAGCCTCGAAAGAGCGCGTGACGGTTCGGCATCTCCTCTCGCATCAGGCGGGCCTCCCCATGTGCCCCCACGGCGTCACGCGCTTCGAGCAGACCGTGGACTGGGATTTCATGGTGCGCGAGATGGAGGACTTGCTGCCCGAATGGGAGCCCGGCACGGCGAACGGCTATCACGCCATCAATTACGGTTGGCTCGTGGGCGAGCTGATCCGCCGGATCTCCGGCCAGCGCATCGGTGAGTTCCTGAGGGATGAGGTCGCGGAGCCGCTCGGTCTCGAAGGCGTCCATATCGGCCTTCCCGACGCCCTTCACGCCAAAGTGGCACCGCTCGAACCGCCGCCGCCCGGACATCACCCCGCGGACGGCCCGAACCAGGACCTGCGCGATCCCACGAGCCTTGCTTTCCGGACGATCCTCCGCCCGGAGGGCGACATGGTGGCCTTCATGAACACGCGGGCCGCTCGTTCGGCGGAGTTCCCGGCCTCTGGGGGCATCGCGACCGCTCGCGGGCTGGCGCGCATGTATGCCTGCCTGGCGCACGGAGGGACACTCGACGGTGTGCGCCTCCTCTCTCCCTCCACGCTTGCCGAGGCCACCACTTCGCAGGTTCCCGAAGGCCGCAGGGACCTCGTGCTCGGTGTGCCGATGCGCTGGGCTCTCGGCTTTCACAAGGGTGGCGAGTTCACCGCCACAGGACCCAACCCCAACTCCTTTGGCCACGCCGGCTACGGGGGATCGCTGGCCTTTGCGGATCCGGATGCGGGGCTCGGCTTCGCGATCGTGCTCAACCGGATGCAAAACGAGCTTCAGGGCGGGTTCCGGGTCCTCATGGCCGTAAGGGCGGTCTACGACTCACTCGACGACGCAAGGGCGTGAGCGCAGAGTCGCGAAGCCGCGCCTCGCGCGGCGGCGGATGCTACGAGTTTGTGATCGAGTGATCCCTGGCGCCGAAACATTGAGACGGTGTACGCCCCGCTTCAGGGCAATCGCATCCCGGTGTAGGATGCCGCGCCTATGACGCACCGTCGCGGGGCAAGCCCACGAGCTGGCGCGCCATCACGATGCGCTGGATCTGACCTGTCCCTTCGACGATGTCCATCGCCTTGACGTCCCGGAAGAGCTTTTCGACGAGGTGATCGCCGCGCCCGCCCACGTCGCCCAGGAGGTCCATCCCGAACGTCGCCGCCTCGAGCGCCACCGCGGGGGCCACGGCCTTGGCCATCGACGCCTCGAGCATGTTCGGCCGCCGAAGGTCGGCGAGCCACGCCGCACGCCAGCACAAAAGGCGCGCCGCGCGCAGTCGTCGACGGATGCGCTCCAGGCGATCGCGTGCGCGCGACTCGCGGAGCAGGCCGTGCTCGCGGGCAAAACGGAGACTCTCGTCGAGCGCGGCGCGGCCCATTCCCACCGCCATGGCCGCGACCG
>DOUU01000244.1:2970-3121 GCA_003520425.1 Deltaproteobacteria bacterium | reverse complement strand
CGTGAAGGAGGTCGACTCGTAGGCCTTGAGGCCCATCTTGTGCTCGACTTGGAAGTCGCCGAGGCCAGGCGTCCCGCGCTCAACCACGAAGGCGCGGTGCCCCTCCCGGCCAAGGCTCGGGTCCACCGTCGCGAACACCACGATCCAGTCC
>DOUU01000244.1:223-2932 GCA_003520425.1 Deltaproteobacteria bacterium | reverse complement strand
GAGCCGGCGCCGGGCTCGGTCATCGCGATAGAGGCCCAATGCGGCCGCTCCGGCGTGCGGAAGGGCTCGAGGAAGCGCCGCTTTTGCTCTGGCGTACCCATGCTGAGGACGGGGGGCTCCCCGAGTCCGGGTCCGGGGAATGAGGCCGCAACTCCCCGGTCCCAGTAGGACATCTCCTCGGCCAGGACGACCACGCTTCTCGCGCCGCCGCCGGGGCCGGGCGTCGCAGCCGGCTCGGCGCCCGTTTCTCCTGACCAGCGGGTCCGTCCGAGACCGAGCTGGACGAGGAGCTTGAAGAAGGGGTCGTCCGGCGGAGTCGGGCGGCCGAGGCGGTCCGCCTCGAGGCCGAGGGGCCGCATGTGCGTCCTGCCGAGCTCGCGAATCTGGCGCAAGCGTTCGCAAGTCGCCGGGTCGAGAGAAAACTCCATCAGGCGGCTCCAGGCCCTGCGCTGCGCCAGGCAGGATCGAGGGCCAGGGGATGCGCATCGCCGAGGAGCGCCCGCCCCGCGTCTTCGCGCGCCGCATCCACGCCGCCCAGCAGGAGCGAGAGCGCTCGCGCCTCGCGCATCCACTTCTCGACGGGATAGTCCTGCATGAAGCCGTGCCCGCCGAGGATCTGGACACCGTTGGGCGTCACAAACAGAGCCGCCTCGGCAGCCTCCAGAAAGGCCGTGGCGCAGGCCTCGGCTTCGTCGTCGATGTCCGGCTCGCCAGCCAAGCCCGCGGCGCGGTCGAGGCGCCAGGCCGCTTCTTGCACGAGGAGGCGCGCGCCATCCAGGGCGCTCGCCATGTCGGAGATCAGGAAGGCGAGGGCTTGGTGGTGCGCGATCGGCCTCCCGAACGCGACCCGCTCCATGGCGTAGGCGCGGGAGAATTCGGTGGAGGCACGCATCACTCCGAGAAGGAGGGAAGCCACATAGACTCGCGCGTGGGCAAGGGCCCAGCGCGCACGCGGCGTGCTGACCCAGTCTGCGGGGCTGGCGGCGCCGTCGACATGCAGCTCTGCGGCACCCGCGGCGCGCAGCGCAGCCCCGCGAAGTGGTGTGAGACCGAGCCCCTCGCGTACGACATACGCGCGCTCGCGCTCGAGCACGACGAGCAGATCCACGCGGTCCGCAGGCACCCAGGGGAGAACTCCCCTGGCGCGACCGCCGGCCGTCTGCAGACGGGGCAAGAGATCGAGGGCGAGGACGGCGCGGGCGCCGGAGCGCTCGAGCAACGGGAGAGCCTGGGCGCGCAGCGCACCTTCGCCCCCGAAGGCAATCAGCGGGTAGAGGGCTGGACCGAGGGGATCGAGGGCCAGGGCGGCCCCTGCATCGGCCGCCGCGAGCTCCTCATTCACGACAGCGCGGGCCAGTGCACCCTGGCCCGCGCCGCCGAGCGCTTCGGGCAGCTCGAGACCGGCGAGCCCGAGGTCGCGATAGAGATGGTGGACATGCGGGGCGACTGCGCGGGCGCTCTCAAACTCGCGGTCGCGTGGGCGCAGGTGATCGCGCGCGAAAGCGCGTGCGGTTTCCTGAACCAAGGCGAGCTCGTGCGGGAGCTCGAAGTCGATGGCTCTCCCCCACTTGAGGGCGATCGTGCCAAGCCGCTCGAGGGTATCAGGCCCGGAGGGCCGTGCCCGCGAAAACTGCCGGAGGGCTCGCCTGGCTTCCACGGGAGGAGCTTGGAGCGCCTTCCCGCAGCGCGGCGAAGGGCAGGGGCTCCTCTCGCCAGGGCAAGCCGGTTCCTGCCCCGAGGCCCCTACAGAGCCGACGCGTCAGCTCCCACGATCCGGTAGACCACGGTCCCCCGCGCAACGAGCCGGCGCTCGGGAGCGCTCCCGACCTCCACATCACAGAAGAAGAGCTCCCTGTCGCGGTGCACGACGTTGCCATAGGCCACGAGATCCGCGCGGGGCGGCGGCACCAGGATCTGGGCCTGCATCGAGGGGGTCGAGGCCTTGAAGCGGCCGGGCCCCGTGAGCGCCCACGCCGCCATCGCCCCCGTCGTATCGAGCAGGGCGAGCACGGCGCCTTCATGCACACCACGACCTTCGTCTGTGTTGTGCTCGGCGAAGGGGAGCAGGATGCGCGATTGGGCATTGCGCATGTGCTCGACATGGATGCCGAGCCGGCCCATGAAGGGCGTGCGGGAGATATGGGGGCCCATGGGCCCCGGATCGCCCGGAGCGTCCTCCCCGATCACGAGCGGAAGGTTCGGCTCCGGCGCGCCAAAACGACCGCGCACCGTAGCCGTGCCATGGGCGATCTGCTTTCCGTCCGGCGTCTCCAGCTCCACCTCGGCGAAGCAGAGCTCCTTGCCCTTGCGGAGCAGCGTCGCCCGTGCCGTCACCGGCTCCCCGATCGCGGCAGCGAGGTAGGACACCTGCACAGCGCAGGTGTGCCACGGCGCCGCCGCATCGCCCAGCGTCGCGCGCGCGAGACTCTGGCCTCCGAAGGCGATCAGAGAGGCTGCGACTCCCCCATGCAGCGCACGGCCGGGATTCGTGTTGTCGTCTCGATAGGGCAAGAGGAGCCGCGCTGTCGAAGCCGTGAGCTCTTCCACCTGCACTCCGAGGGTCTGGGCGTAGGGTGACTTCTCAAGCCAGCGTCGCACTGCGTCCATGCCGAAGGGCCTCCATCGCCAAGGCGTGTCATTGTAGGGCGGCTCGCTGGGGAGGACGCACGAGATGGGTCTCGTGCGGCGAGCTCCGCCGCCGGAACGGTC
>DOUU01000244.1:0-194 GCA_003520425.1 Deltaproteobacteria bacterium | reverse complement strand
ACCTCCTTCCTGCAGCGCGCAGCGGCGTCGCTCAAGGCTTGTCCCCGGAGGACCCCCTAGGCGCCGAGCCCGTAGGCCTCGCGAACGTTCGCTCCAAGCAGCCGCTCGCGGGTGGGCTCGGCGAGTCGTGCGGCCAGCTCCTCCAGCCTCTTCAGGTAGTCGCCCGTGTGGTCGGGGTGCGGATAGTCCGACGC
>DOUU01000060.1 GCA_003520425.1 Deltaproteobacteria bacterium | reverse complement strand
AATCGAAGTGATCCTCGACGTGGTATACAATCACACCGCGGAAGGCAATCAATTCGGTCCGACGCTCTGCCTGCGCGGTATCGACAATGCAACCTATTATCGGCTGAAGCCCGATGACCGCCGCTACTATGTCGACTATACCGGATGCGGCAATACGTTGAACATGCTATCGGCAGCGGCGCTGCAACTGGTAATGGACAGCCTGCGTTACTGGGTCCTGGAGATGCATGTCGACGGATTCCGGTTCGACCTGGCAGCCGCACTCGCCCGCGAGCTCCATGACGTCGATCGATTGTCCGCCTTCTTCGACCTCATCCAGCAAGATCCCGTGGTGAGTCAGGTGAAGCTGATCGCGGAGCCGTGGGATGTCGGGGAGGGCGGCTACCAGGTGGGAAACTTTCCACCGCTCTGGTCGGAATGGAATGGCAAGTATCGCGACTGCGTCCGCGACTATTGGCGCACCACGGACCGCACGCTCGGAGAGTTCGCATCGCGCTTCACCGGCAGTTCGGACCTTTACGGCAGCAATGGACGGAGGCCGTACGCCAGCATCAACTTCGTCACATGCCACGACGGCTTCACTCTCCAGGACCTCGTGTCGTACAACGAAAAGCACAACGAGGCGAATGGCGAGGACAACCGCGACGGCGAGACCCAGAACCGGTCCTGGAACTGCGGCGTGGAGGGTCCCACCGAGGAGGTGGAGATTCTCGCCTTGAGGGCTCGTCAGCAACGCAATTTCCTGGCCACTCTGATGCTGTCTCAAGGCGTTCCCATGATTCTTGCGGGTGATGAGATCGGGAGAACGCAAGCCGGCAACAACAACGCATACTGCCAAGACAGCAAGCTCTCGTGGCTCTGTTGGGCGAGCGCGGACCACCGACTTCTGGAATTCACTCGTGGCCTTATCCGGCTGCGCCAGACGCACCCCGTCTTCCGACGGCGCCGCTGGTTCCAGGGCCGCCCGACCGATGGAAGCGGAGGTTGCGACATCTCCTGGTTCAAGCCGTGCGGGGAGCCGATGGCCGACGGCGACTGGGCCGACGGCTTCGCAAAATCGCTCGTTGTGTTTCTCAATGGGGACGCGATTGCGACCCTCGACTCGCGGGGCGACCGGATCGAAGACGAGAGCTTCCTTATGCTCTTCAATGCCCACTGGGACCCTCTCGAGTTCCGGCTGCCCGAGTTCGCGCATGAGGGAGGCTGGATGCGCGTGCTCGACACCGCCGAGGGTCGCATTCGCGAAGAGCCACCGCTTTTTGCCGGGGGCTGGCGACTGCTGGTCCAGGGCCGCTCCCTCGTCATCCTTCGACGGCCGAGATAGGGCACTCGACCGTGCGACCTTTTGTCGCAAGCTATCGAGTACAGCTTCACGGCGGACTGGATTTCTTCGGGGTGGCCGAAGCCGTGGACTACCTGCGCGCACTCGGCATAAGCCATGTGTACTTGTCGCCCATCCTCCAAGCAGCAGCGGGCAGCAAGCACGGATACGACGTCGTGGACCCGCTGCGGGTGGACGAGGAACTGGGCGGCGAGGCGGCCTACGAGGCGCTTTGCGCACGGCTCGCCAAAGCAGGGGTCGGGCAAATCCTCGACATTGTTCCCAATCACATGGCGATCGGCGACGCACGGAACGCGGCGTGGTGGGATGTCCTTGAAAACGGTCCCGCCAGCCGATACGCAGCGCAATTCGACGTCGACTGGGATCCGCCCGAAGCGAAGCTCCGCAACGTCGTACTGCTTCCCATCCTTTCGGACCACTACGGACGCATTCTAGAGGAGGGGGGCATCGTTCTTTTCCGCCAGGGGGGGAGCTTCGTGATCCGCTACGGGGAACACGCGCTGCCCATCGCGCCGTGCTCGCAGGATGAGTTTCTGGGCCGCGCAGCCGCCCGCTGCGGATCGAACGAGCTGGCCTTTCTCGCCGAGTCCTTCGGTCGCTTGCCGCTCGCGACGGCCACGGATCGTGAGAGCGTGACACGGCGTCACCGAGACAAGGAGGTGCTTCGGAGAGGGCTCGAGCGCCTGTGCATCGAGGAGCCGGCCGTGGCCTCTGCCATTGATGCCGAGGTGGCTCGCTGGAATGCGGCTCCCGATCTCCTGGATGGGCTTCTTGAGCGTCAGAACTATCGCCTTTCACACTGGCGGGCCGCAGGGCGAGATCTCGGCTACCGGCGATTCTTTGATGTCGCGAGCCTCGTCGGGGTTCGCGTCGAAGACGAGCAGGTCTTCTCGGATACGCACGGCCGCATCGTGGATTGGCTGCAAGAGGGCCGCCTCGACGGACTCCGGATCGACCATGTGGACGGGCTGCGAGACCCGGAAACCTACCTCTGGCGCCTCCGCGAGATCTCACCCCGCGCCTGGATCGGCGTCGAGAAGGTCCTGATGCCAGGAGAGCATCTTCCGGAAGCCTGGCCCGCGGACGGCACCACGGGCTACGACTTCCTCGAATTGATCGGAGGGCTGTTTGTCGACCCGGACGGCGAGAAACCGCTGAGCGAGCTTTACGTTGAATTCACGGCCGATGCCCGGGACTTTGAAGAAGTCGGGCGAGTGAGCAAAGGACAGGTGGTGCGGGATGTTCTCGGAAGTGAACTGAACCGCGCAACCGCTCAATTGATGACCGTGTGCGAACGCCACCGCCGCCAGCGCGACTACACGCGCCACGAGCTGCATGAGGCCCTGCGGGAGCTCCTGGTGGCATGGCCCGTGTATCGGACCTATGCGCGCGATTCCCGGATAGGACAGGCAGACGTGGCCGTGGTGAGCCGCGCCGTGGAAAAGGCAAAGGCGTCACGGCCGGACCTCGAAAACGAGCTTTTCGACTTCGCTCGTGACCTCCTCACATTCCAGGTGCGTGGGGAGACGGAGTTGGAGTTCGTGATGCGATTTCAGCAACTCACCGCCTCCGCGATGGCCAAGGGTGTGGAGGACACCGCCTTCTACGTCTTCCGTCGCCTAATCTCTCGCAACGAGATCGGTGGCGATCCGACTCGTTTCTCTGTCCCTCCGGAGGAAGTGCACGAGGCGTTCGGCGAGGCGGCGCGGAGGTATCCCCGTGGCATGCTCGCGACGGCGACGCACGACACCAAGCGCGGCGAAGACACGCGCGTCCGCATCTCTCTCCTGTCCGAGGTTCCTGGGCTTTGGAGTCGCACCGTGCGTGGCTGGTACCGGCGCCATGAGCAATTCCGCAGGAAGGAGGGGCCGGACGCCGGACTCGAGTATCTCCTGTACCAAACGCTGGTCGGCGCCTGGCCGATCGGCGAAGACCGGCTGCTTCCGTATCTAGAGAAAGCCACGCGAGAGGCGAAGGAGCACACCTCATGGCTTTCGCCGGATGCCGCGTACGAGGCGGCCGTCCGGGGCTTCGCCCAGGGTCTTCTCCGCGACGAAAGATTCCGCGCGGAAATCGAGGCGTTTTTGCGACTGCTCCAGGAACCTGCCACGATCACGTCCCTTGCGCAGACGCTCGTGAAATGCACGGCGCCAGGGTTTCCTGACTTCTATCAGGGGTGCGAGCTTTGGGACACAAGCCTTGTGGATCCCGACAATCGGCGGGCCGTGGACTATGGCCTGCGCAGGCGGCTGCTCGCAAAGGCGTCCGCGGCGTCCGCTGAAGAGGCCTTGGCGGAAGCGGAGTCGGGCCTTCCCAAGCTCTGGCTGATTCGGCGCGCGCTTGCCGCGCGTCGCGCACGTTCGCACGCCTTTGAGCCGCCCGCGGCTTATCGGCGACTCGAGGCCGCAGGACCGCGCGCCAATCACACCTTCGCGTTTGTGCGGGGGGAGGAGGTGGCGACCGTGGTGCCACGCCTTTGGCTCGGGTTCCGCGGCGAGTGGGGCGGGACCGAGGTGGAGCTGCCCCCGGGATCCTGGCGGGATGCCCTCTCCGGAGAGCGTCATGACTCGCGCGGAGCGGTCTTGGCGGCGCAGCTCCTCCACCGCTTCCCGGTGGCACTCCTCTTGCGCGAGGACTCCCCGTGAGATCCCGGGGATGATCCGTCTACGGATCTGGGCCCCCCACGCCACACGGGTCGAGGTGGAGAGCGAAGGGCAGCGCCTTGTTCTTCAGCCCGTGGAGGGCGGCTTCTACGAAGGAGACGCGCCGTGGCTCGTAGCGGGACGCGACTACGCGTTCCGGCTCGACGAAGGGGAGCTTCTGCCCGATCCCCGTGCCGAGAGACTGCGCCGCGGTGTACACGCGCCTGGGCAGCGGCTCGATCACTCGCAATACGCCTGGCAGGACGCGGACTGGCAGCCGCCCTCTCTCTCGACCGGCGTCGTCTATGAGCTTCACGTGGGAACGTTTACGCCGAAAGGGACATTCGAGGCTGCGCTCGAGAAGCTTGCCCATCTTCGCAAGCTCGGTGTGACTCACGTAGAACTGATGCCGGTGCACTCGTTTTCAGGGGAGCACGGCTGGGGTTATGACGGAGTTGGACTCTTCGCCCCGCATGAGCCCTACGGCGGCCCGGAGGGGCTCAAGAAATTCGTCGAAACCTGTCACGCCCATGGCCTCGCGGTCCTCTTGGACGTCGTCTACAACCATCTTGGTCCCGATGGGAACTATCTCTCGCGTTTCGGTCCCTATTTCACGGACCGCTATGCCACGCCATGGGGGCCGGCGGTAAACCTCGACGGGTCAGGAAGCGATGAGGTGCGTCGCTTCTTGCTGGACAATGCGCGAATGTGGCTTCGGGACTATCACCTCGACGGCCTGCGTCTCGATGCGGTCCATGCGCTCTTCGACCGCTCGGCGCTCCATCTCCTGGAAGAGCTGCAGGAGGAGGTTGCATCCCTCCAACTGGAAGTCGGCCGATCCCTGGTTCTCGTGGCGGAGAGCGACCTCAATGATCCAAGGCTCGTGCGTGCGCGCCAGCTCGGGGGATTCGGGCTCGCAGCGCAATGGAGTGACGACTTTCACCATGCCTTGCATGCGTTGCTCACGCATGAGCGGCAGGGCTACTATCGCGACTTTGGCCCCGCCGCCGACCTCGCCGCCGCTCTCACGAAGGGCTTCGTCTATGACGGCCGCTATTCCCGCCACCGTGGGCGACGTCATGGACGCAGCGCCAAGGGTCTCTCGGGCCACCGGTTCCTCGTCTATACGCAGAACCACGATCAGATCGGGAACCGGGCGCGAGGGGAAAGAACAAGCCACCTCCTCTCCACGAGTCGCTTGCGGATCGCCGCAGCGCTGCTCTTCACGGCGCCCTTCGTTCCCCTCCTCTTTCAGGGAGAGGAATGGGGGGCGAAAACACCCTTTCTCTATTTCACGGACTTCCGTGATCCCGCGCTTGGGCGCGCAGTGCACGAGGGCAGGCGCCGCGAGAGTTCCGTCCTGGGTCGGGAGCTCGAAGAGGTCCCCGATCCGCAAGATCGCAACACCTTTGTTCGCTCAAAGCTCGACTGGTCGGAGCTTGAGCGCGAGCCGCACGCTTCGCTCCTTCAGTGGCATCGCGACCTCATTCAGCTGCGGCGCGCCGCAGCAGCCCTCCGGGACGATCGTCTCGACCGAGTCCTTGCCCGCTTCGATGAAGATGAGAGTTGGCTCGTGGTGGAGCGCGGGCCATGGAGCATCGTCTGCAATCTTTCCGGACTTGTGAAGTCAATCCCTCTCTCGGGGGACCGCCCGACCCGGCCTTGGCTCGCTGCACCTGCCAGGCCCGTTGTCGGTGGCAATGCCATCGAGCTCGAGGGCGCTGCAGTCGCGATCCTCGGGCCTGACGCGCTCGACTCCGGCCTCTAGAAGATCGCGCGGAAGACCGCGCCGACCAGGCGAAACGGAAAAGCGATCACTTCACCCACGAAGGCGACAGTCGTGCTGATGACTCCGCCTCCCGAGTCTCGTTTCTCTTCCTCCGTGACCGTGGTGTGGGTCTCCACCACTTGGCCCTGTTCCTCGCGGTCGCCCTCTGCCGAGGCTGTGTCGGGGTTCGTCGTTCGCACCGTGTCTTCACGTGTTACATGCTTCGAGCTCGACGCGCAGCCCATGGGCAGCATCACAAGAGCCGCCGCGCATGCAAGAACGAAACATCGAAGAGATGCCTTCATCGTCTTCCCCCTCTCTCCTGCTTGTGGAGCAAGGGGCATGCCAGCGAGTATCGGGAGGGACAGAAGGCCATCGGCTCCCGCGCCGCTCCCCCGTGGGCACGGCGTGGTGCTTTCTACAATATGACCTTGCCTCTAGACGCCGCTCAGCGAACCAGTGCGCGGCAGACGAATTCGGAAGGTCGCACCCTCGCCCGGACGTCCCTCGGCGCTGATCGTGCCCCCGTGGCGGGCGACGATGCGACGGCAGATCGCAAGCCCAAGACCAGATCCTTCTGCGGTGTCGGGCTCTAGTCGCTCGTAGACCCGGAACACCCGTTCTGCATCGGCACGATCGAAGCCGCGGCCATTGTCTTCGACCGCAATGCAGTGGTATGCGCCTTCCGATTCTGCGCCCTTCACCCCCACGACGAGCGGCACCTCGAGACGCCGATACTTGAGCGCGTTGCCGATGAGATTCTTGAAGAGTTGTGCCATCTGCCGTGCGTCGGCCCATGCCGGTGGGAGCTCCCCGACCTCTACCCGCGCGCAGGCGCTGTCAATCTCGAGCGCGAGCTCGGCCACGACCTCGCTCACGACCTTGCGGAGGTCGATGGGCTCGAGCTGCAAGGGTCCAGAGGAGATCGCGGAGAGGGCGAGTTGAGCGGTGATCATGTCC
>DOUU01000127.1:8884-9202 GCA_003520425.1 Deltaproteobacteria bacterium | reverse complement strand
CCGCTGATGCAGGAGGACATCGGAAAACGACGCCCCTTCCAGAGCGGCTCAATCGCGTCCTCGTCCGCGTAATAGCAAAGGTCACCGTCGCGCAGAACAAAGGTGGCGCCCTCCGCGCCGGTGAGCTCGCGGGCAGCCGAGCGCACCACCGTCATCACCTGTTCGAGGCTGCGCGCAAGGGAGAGCTCCTGCACGACCTCGACCAGGCGCTCCATGCCGCGCACGTAGCGCTCGTTTGAGAATCGCTGGCTGGGACGGACCGATCGTCGCTCCCCATCCGACTTGGTCGGTCCGTACGTCAGAGCGGTCGCCATTGCT
>DOUU01000127.1:0-8695 GCA_003520425.1 Deltaproteobacteria bacterium | reverse complement strand
TTTTGAGGGGGGAGTCGGAGTGCAAAGCCCTACTTCATGCTCATGCTCCGGAGGGGGGAGGCCGAAAACCAGAGAGCAGGCTTCTGCCCACGGAGCCCGAAGCCACCGCTGGGGGGCGGGCGAGGGCTCCGTCGGAATGCGGATCGCTCCGACGAAAAGGCAATGAGCTGTAAGCGCCGCTTGTCGACCGTCGGTCGAAGCGGTGCGGACGGGAGGGCCTCATGGCCGAGCATCGTATCGATCGGTTGTCTTTTATCTTCGACGCGAACTCGGGGNNCGGCTGAACGGCTGTGATCTGTGCGCGATCACACACGGGATCACAGGCGAGAAGAAGGAGATGGCCTCGTGTCGAGAGAGCCTGGGGGTGCAAGTCGACTACGTGCACCGCGACGAAATGGATGCGGAGATGGTCGAGGCGACTGGAAATCGACTGCCCGCCGTGCTCGCACACTCCGGCTCGTCGGCCTTCCTGCTGCTCGACCGTGACGTCATCTCCCGGTGCAAGGGCAGCGTTGGCGATCTACGGGGCAGAATCGGCTTCTACGCAGCCAAGCTCGGCCTTGCGCTCCCCGAAGCGAAGTAGCGAGCGAGAACGCGCGCGAGAACCGCAGACCAGACTGAGAAGCGCTGGACCCTCAGACCCGTCAGGATGAGTGGCGGCGCTTCTTTCGTCGCCGTCTGCGCGCACTCCAGGCCGCCGGGAGCTACCGACTCGCAGGTCGGAAGCGCGGAATCGACAGCTCCCCGCTCATGTCCTCCCAGACGAGCTCCACGGGAAGCCCGATGCTCAGGTGCTTCGGATCCACTCCAACGAGGTTCGAGATCATCCGCACGCCCCCCGCATCCTCGAGCGCGATGATGGCGATCACGAAGGGAAGCTGCTGGCCCGCTGCGATCGGACGGTGCACGACAGTGTAGGTATAGACCTCGCCCCGACCTGAGATTTCCTTCCAATCGGAATGCCCGGAGCGGCACGAGGGACAAATCGGCGCAGGGGGAAGCCGCGTGTGTCCGCAGCCCGTGCAGCGCTGCACGACGAGGCGGTGCTCCGAGGCCGCCTGCCAGAAGGGCAAGGTGATGGCATCTGCAAGCGGCTGCGGCATGCCATCGGGAAAGAAGCGTTCGCTTGTCATCTTCGCCCCAGCAAAAGAGCGCTCGAAGGGACGCAGGCCGCACTCGTGACGAGACACACCTGCGCGCCTTCGACCGGGCTCGTCGACTCGCCGCGCAGCGAGCGCACCCCCTCGACGACGTGATTGAGCCCGTGGATGTAGGCCTCGGACAGGCTTCCTCCGTGGGTGTTGGTGGGAAGACTCCCCCCATGCCAGGAGAGCGCTCCACTCTCCACAAAGGGGCCGCCTTCACCTCGCTTGCAGAAGCCGTAGTCCTCGAGTTGCATGAGGACGCAGCCGGTGAAATGGTCGTAGATCTGGGCCACGTCGACATCGTCCGGGCCGAGAGCCGCCTTGCCCCAAAGGCGTCCGGCCAGCTCTTCAGTGCCACCGGTCGCGTAAATCTCGTCGGCGATATTGGCGTTGGTGAACGGCCCGAATGCGTATCCCCTCGGCGCCCCCTGCTCGCTCGCGAGGATCTCGACCGGTCGCTTGGCGAGATCGCGGCCACGCTCCGCCGTGGTGACGACGATCGCGCAGGCCCCGTCGCTCTCCAGGCAGCAGTCGAAGAGCCGATGCGGATCCGCGATCATCGGCGAAGCTTGGTGATCCTCGAGCGTCATGGGGCGGCCCCCCATGACGGCGCGCGGGTTGCGACTGGCGTGCTCCCGGAACGTCACGGCGATCCGACCCAGCTGCTCACCCGTTGTCCCGTAAAGATGCATGTGACGCCGCGTCGGCAGGGCGTACGCCGCAGCGGCCATGGCGAGGCCATAGGGCAGCGCGAAGCCCATCGAGGCCAGGAGGAGCGAGTTTGCCTGCTGCACGGTCGGGGGCTTTGGGTTGTCCGAAGGGGAAGCAGCCAAGGTCGCACCGCTGCCGAAGCGGAAGAACTGGCCCTGGCACAAAGACCGGTAGACGACGACCACCTCGGCCTGGCCAGTCTCTACCGCCATGGCCGCGTTGGCTACGGCGGCGCAGCCGCCCCCTCCCCCCGGCATCCAGACCATGTTCCCGAAGCGCAGCGCGGGGAGACCGAGCTCCGCCGCCAGGAAGACCGCCTCGTTCCGATCGTCGGCGAACGAGGCGAGACCATCCACGTCGTCGATGGAGAGGCCGGCGTCTGCCACGGCGCGCTGGATCGCCTGGCACGCGAGCGCGTGCTCGGTCACGTCGCCAATCTTGCCCCAACGGGTGTAGCGGGTCTCTCCCACGCCCACGATGTGCGCCCGCGATCGACTCATCATGCTTCTCCTACGCTCGAGGCAGGCCGTGGGCCGTGATCGCCCGGCCAAGGCGATCGAGCTGATGTCGGGCCGAGCCGAGTTCGTGCTCGATCTGCATCAGCGCGTCGGTTATCCAGTTGGCGGGAGGGCCGCGCAGCTCATCTCGCAATCTTCGTTGCTCTCTCGGGAGATCCAGCTCCATGACTGCCTAGGTGTTCGCCTTCCAGTCAGCAATCAGGAGCTCCATGGTGACATTCACGATGAGTTTCAGGTCTTCGTCGAGAATCTCGTAGAGAAGCCCGTCGCTCGAGTGACAGCCGAAGAAGGCCATTCCACCCTCCGTTCCTCCACGCTCGAGGTGCGGCAGCTGGTCCCCCACGCTCAGCGCATAGTCGCCGGCGCGTCGCACCCGGTGCGGTCCCCGGCGGCCATCCGGATGGAGATCCCAGAGGTGCTGCTCCCCTTCAAGCACGAGCACGGTGGTGGTGGCGGTGTGCCGGTGAATCGGACAATGGCCGCCGTCCCCCGCCCAACGCACCAGCATGTCGAGCGTACCGGCGGCGAGGTCGTAGCCGAGGATCGTGTAGTCATTGCGAACCTTGTAGGAGAGCCCGGGCTCGCCCGTGACTTCGCGCCACTTGTAACGCGCGGGATCGAAGTGGCTCGGGAGCATCAAAGAACCCTCCGTGACCGTCTCTCGAGGGTCGAGACCCTTGGAGCTAGCGCAGAACCAGCCCCTTCAGGCTGCCGTCGGCTCGCCAGTCCTCGAGAATCTTCACGAACTCGGTCGGGCCGCCGAAGTAGAAGCCATTCTGGCGGCTCGACTCCAAGGGCTGGCCCTCGTTGTTGTAGTAGCCCGGTGTGCACTGCCGGCCAAACTCCGCGGTTTTTCCGGCCAGCCTCACGACAGCGTCCACCCACTCGCTTTCGGCCTGCTCCGACACCTCGACGATCTGTATCCCCCGCTCGAGTGCAGACGCGATCACGTAAGCGATGTGCTTGGCCTGCTCGTTGATCATGTACGGGAAGTTCACCGTAAAGCCCGACTGGGCGATGCTCATCATGAAGCAGTTCGGAAAGCCGTGGATATGGATCCCGTGGAGGGTGCGGCTGCCGTCCGCCCACTTCTGCGAGAGCGTAAGCCCGTTCCGCCCGACGATCGGGTACCCCGCACGGCGCGAGTAGTCGGTGCCGACCTCGAAACCCGTGGCATAGATCAGGCAGTCGAGCTCGTACTCGCGGCCGTCGACCACGACTCCCTTCTTTGTGATCCGCTCCACCCCTTTGCCCATCGTATCGACGAGGGTGACGTTCGGCCGGTTGAAGGTCTCAAGATATTCGTCGTGGAAGCACGGGCGCTTGCAGAACTGGCGGTAGTAGGGCTTGAGCGCTTCTGCGGTGACGGGGTCCTTGACGAGGGAAGCCACGCGCGCGCGGATCTCCTCCATCTTCATGAAGTCGGCAAGCTCCATGGTTCGAGCAATCGCTTCCGGCGAGAGATCCGGCTCCTCCTGGGAGAGCATCATCGAGAGCAGCTTGCGGAGGATGTCGGTCCAGCCGTCGTTCACCAGGTCCTCCTCCTGGTAGCCACCGGCTGTGAGGATCTGGAAGTTGTCCATGCGGTGCTGGTGCCAGCCGGGGGTGAGGCTTCGTGCCCACACCGGGTCGGTCGGGCGGTTGGCCCTCACGTCCACAGACGACGGCGTGCGCTGGAACACGTAGAGATGCCCTGCGCTCGCGCCGAGGTGCGGGATGCACTGCACCGCCGTGGCTCCCGTGCCGATGATCCCGACGCGCTTGTCCGCAAGGCCCGTGAGGCCCCCCTCTGGGCCGCCGCCCGTGTATGCGAAGTCCCAGCGGCTCGTGTGAAAGGCGCGGCCCTCGAAGCTCTCGATCCCAGGAATGCCGGGCAGCTTCGGCTTTTGGAGGAAGCCATTGGTGAGACAGGCGAAGCGCGCCTTCATCGCGTCGCCGTGGTTTGTCGCGATGATCCACCGCGAGGCGTCCTCGTCCCAGCGGATCTCGGTCACCTCGGTCTGGAGGCAGGCGTTCCGGTAGAGGTCGTACTTGCGGGCGATCGCCTGGCAGTGGGCGAAGATCTCCGCACCGCGGCTGTACTTCTCCTTCGGGACGTAAGCGAGCTCTTCAAGGAGCGGCAGGTAGACGTACGATTCGATGTCGCACGCCACGCCCGGATAGCGATTCCAGTACCAGGTGCCGCCAAAGTCGCCGCCCTTCTCGATCAGGCGGAGGCCTTCGACGCCGAGCTCCCGCAATCGTGCGCCTGCGAGGAGCCCCCCGAAGCCGCCGCCGATGAGCGCCACGTCGACCTCGTCCCGGAGCGGCTCGCGAGTGAAGCCCGGAGCAACCCAGGGATCCTCGGCGAATCGCGCGAAGGGGCCTGTGACCTCCACGTACTGCGCGTTGCCGTCGGGCCGCAGCCGCTTCTCGCGCTCCTCGCGGTATTTTTCGCGGAGGACACCCGGATCAAAGGCCCTCTCGCCGGCGGGTTTCATCGCCGCTTCCCTTTTTTTTGCGAAGGGCGCGGCGCGCGACGGCCCAGCCCTTCCCGTAGCAGCGCCAGGTAGGCGTCGACCACTGCCTCAGGCCGCGCCCCTTCGGCGCTTTCCATCATCTGCTCGATGAAGTGCCGAGCACCGAGCAGAAAGTGCGCCTGCGCCTTGATCTCCCCCTCGTCCATGGGACGCAGGGTCCCCTGCGCGATGCCGGCGCGGATGCGCTCCGCCATGCGCTCCACCCAGCCGGCGACCGCGCGCCGGTAGAGTGCGGGGTCGTGGAGTTTGATCTCATCCGCGAGCCGCACGTGGGCGGGATTCGCGCGCAGGTATTCGAGGTACGCGAGGAGGCCGGCCCGTTGACGCTCGAAGAAGTCGGCGCCGTCGCCGGCGTCGATTGTGTGAAGGCGGGTCATGAGGTCGGAAACCAGCGCGCCCATGAGCTCGCGCAAAAGCGCGCGCCGTGAGCCGAAATGGTAGTGGAGGTTGCCGATCGCCACGCCCGCGCGCGCCGCGATCCCGGCGACGGAGGCCTTGTGCAGACCCGCGCGGCTCGCCTCCGCGAGCGCGGCCGCGAGGATGCGCGCCCGCGTCGCACGCGACTTCGCATAGCCCGCGCCCCTTCCGGCTCGCCTTGCGGGCGCCGCCGATCGATCCTGAAGCGCGTGCTTCCCCACCGCCAAATATTGAACCATTTTTCAGTTTCTGACAAACTGCGCGAGCTGCCATCCTCCTGCCCGGAGCTTCGACCCATGGCCGACCCTTCAGCGCCCGTGCGCGGACAAAGCCCCTCCGCGATCGACCTCACCGCAGCGGAGGGCTGCCGGCACGGCTTCCCGCACGAGCTTTTCACGACACTCCGCCGCGAGGCTCCGGTCTTTTGGCAGGCCTTTCCCGAAGGCGTCGCGGGGAGCGAGGACGAAGGCTTCTGGGTGCTCTCCAAGCACGCCGACGTCCAGGCCGCGAACCGCGACACTGAACTCTTCAGCGCAATGGACGGACCTTCGCTGGCCTCCAACCCCCAGATGCGCGGCCGGATGCTGGTCAGCATGGACGGCCGCGACCACATCCGGCAGCGCCAGCTCATCAGCGCAGGATTCACCCCGCGCATGGTCGGGCAGCTCGAGGAGCAAGCCCGGCGCTGGGCGGTGTCGATCATCGATCGGGCGCTCGAGCGGGGAACCTGCAACTTCGTCCAGGACGTGGCCTACCCGCTCCCCATGCACATGATCGCGGACGTCATTGGCATCCCCGTCGAGGACCGCCCATGGCTCTTCGACCTCACCACGGACTTCCTCGCGGCCGGAGACCCCGAACGCGGCCTGTCCAGGGCGCAGCAGCTTGCACTCCAGGCTCGAATGTTTGAGTACGCGCAAAAGCTCGGTCAGCACAAGCGCGAGAGCCCGCAGGACGACATCTGGACGATCCTCTCGACCGTCGAGGTCGAAACGGCCGATGGCGAGCGATCCCAGTTGAGCCAGATCGAGCTCGATCTCTTCTTCTTGCTGCTCACGATCGCCGGAAGCGAGACCACCCGCAACGCTATTGCGCTTGGCCTGCTCGCGCTCCTCGAACACCCCGACCAGCTCGAGACGCTGCGCCGCGAGCCGGACGCGATGCGACCCGCGGTCGAGGAGATCTTGCGCTGGTCCTCCCCGGTCTCGTACTTTGCGCGGCGAGCGACGCGCGATACGAAGATCCGTGGGGTGCCCATCGCCAAGGGCCAGCGGATCACGCTCTGGTATCCATCGGCGAACCGAGACGAGGAAGTCTTCCGCGAGCCCTTCCGTTTCGATATCGCCCGGACGCCGAATCCACACCTGGCCTTCGGAGGGGGAGGCGCACACTTCTGCCTCGGCGCGAATCTCGCGCGCCGGGAGATCGCGATCCTCTTCGAGGAGCTGCTCGCGCGTACCCGCAAGATCGAGGTGCTCCGGCCTCCCACCTACAGCGCACTCGGCATCTGGAATCCGATCCTCGTGGTGCCCAAGGAGATCCCGGTGCGCCTTGCATAGGGCGTCACGAGGCGCAGCAGAGTCATGATGCACAAGGGCTTGGCTGGAATCCGCGTGCTCGACTTCTCGACGCAGATCGCGGGTCCGTTCTGCTCGAAGCTCTTCGTCGATGCGGGTGCCGCGGTCATCAAGGTCGAGCCTCCCGAGGGCGATTCGCTGCGCCGCTGGTCGGCGACGGGAGCCGACCTCGGCGGCCGCGACTCGGCCCTCTTCACCTTCCTCAACGCCGGCAAGCAGTCCGTGGTGGGGACGGCGGCGGATCCCCACGTCGAGGCACTCGTCTCCGAAGCCGACCTCGTGATCGAGGCCCACGGGCTCGCCACCGACACCGGGGAGCGCCTCGACGTCGCGCGGCTACGCCAGGCGCACCCCTCTCTCGTTGTCCTCTCGATCACGCCCTACGGGCTCACCGGTCCCTGGGCCGAGCGCCTTGCCACCGAGTTCACGCTCCAGGCCGAATCCGGCTCGATCGGCATCCGGGGCCTCATGGGCCAGGAACCGTTCCAAGCTGGCGGTCGCCTGAGTGAGTGGGGCGCAGGCAGCTACGGCGCCGCCGCAGCTCTCGTGGCCGTCTTCGGCGCGCGCGCGACAGGCCGCGGAGAGCACATCGATCTGTCCATGCTCGAGTGCGCGAATCTCGTATTCACGAATTTCTCAGAGACGATGAACCGGCTGATGAATGGGAGCACTGGGGATCCCGTGCATGCCTTCCTGGCTCCGGCGGTGGAGACACCCTCCATTGAACCCACTGCCGACAGCTACGTCGGCTTCAACACGAATGCAAGGCAGCAGTTCTTGGACTTCCTGGTTCTGATCGAGCGCCCGGACTTGCGGGCCGACGAGCAGCTGGCCCAATTCGCGGGGCGCCTCATGCGCTTCGCCGAGTGGAACCAGATCATGCAGGCCTNNCCCGGCGGAGGTCATCGAGCTCGCGTCGCAGCTGCGGATCCCGGTGGCTCCGGTTTGCAATGGCGAGACCGTGCTCCAGCACGAGCAGCTCGTGGCGCGAGGCGTCTTCGGCAAGGATGCAGAGGGCCGCTTTCTGCAGCCGCGCCGCCCCTACCGCTTCGATGACGTCGATCCGCCGCCGCCGCGCCCCGCTCCGCGTCTCGGGGAGCACACGCGCTCGGCCGCATTCGCAAAGCAGGTGGACGGCGCGAGGGGGCCGACCACAGAGGGCACCCTCCCGCTCGCGGGGCTTCGCATCCTCGACCTCACGGCCTGGTGGGCGGGTCCGGCCGCGACGCATCTGCTCGCAACCTTCGGAGCCGAAGTCATTCACGTGGAGTCCACGGCGCGCATTGACGGCCTGCGCACGATCGGGGGCATGATGGTCGGCCACTACCCGGAGTGGTGGGAGGCGAGCCCGCACTTCATGCACGCGAACAGCAACAAGCTCGCCATCACCCTCGACCTCTCCAAGCCCAAGGGTCGAGAGCTCGTCGAAAAACTGATCGCGAGGTGCGACGCCGTCGTCGAGAACTTCACCCCGCGCGTACTCGAGGGCTTTGGTCTCGGGTGGGAGCGAGTCCGCGAGCTAAACCCCCGGGCGATCCTGATGCGGATGCCCGCCTTCGGGCTCTCCGGCCCGTGGCGCGACCATCCCGGGTTCGCCCAGACCATGGAGCAGCTCTCCGGGCTCTCCTGGGTGACGGGCCACCCCCATGATCAGCCGCGCATTCCGCGTGGCCCCTGCGATCCCATCGCCGCCATGCACGCCACCTTTGCGCTGCTCGTCGCATTTGCGGAGCGCCGCGCCTTGGGCCGAGGGCTCTTCGTCGAGAGCACCATGGTGGAGAGCACGCTCAACATCGCCGCGGAGCAGG
>DOUU01000337.1:7002-8935 GCA_003520425.1 Deltaproteobacteria bacterium | reverse complement strand
GCGAAGCCGGGTGCGTAAGAGCGACGGCTCGTTCGTCGAGGTGGATTACAGCGTGCGGCGCACGAACCTAGGTTGGAAGGTGTGGGATGTCGCGATCGAGGGTGTCAGTTACGTCCTGAGTTTCCGCGACGACTTCAACACGGAGATTGAGCAGAAGGGCCTGGACCATCTCATCAGCCGGCTCGAGGCCGAATAGAAGCTTCAGCGACGCTTGGGTTATCGCTGAGTATCGGCGAGCACTAGAGGTCGGAGAGCCGGATGGGCGCACTCACTCACGACACGGGAACCAAGGCGAGGTCGATGCCTCTGAGGGAATCCAGTCGGGACGCCAACGGTGCGCAAGGACCGGACGCAGTCGAACTTCTTCGCGAGGTCACCATGCTGCTGCCGGTAGCGGTCAGGCCTGGATACAGGCCGGCTTTGCGGCGGCGCGTGCCGGCGCGCCGTGGTCGTCGGGCGAGGGTATTTGTGCGACGATTGTGGGGTGTTTTGTGACCCGACTTCGGTCCTCTAAATGAAGGCGACTTTGCGAAACGCTCTCGGTGCGACCACGTGCGCCGTGCGCTTTGGTTCGGCGGTCGTGCTGCTGGGCCTCATCGCTTTCTCTGCGTCCGCACATGCAGAGACGCGGAAGGTCTCGCTTGAGGACCTGTTGAAGCGGGACACCATCTCCATTCGCGACGTCGAGGCCTTGCCCTATAAAGTAAGGAGCGCAGCTGGGCCGGTCCTCCTTGCGTCNNCGCGGCACTTGGATTCGGGCGCATCGTCTTGATCGCCAGAGGCGCCCCGAACGACGAGAGTCACGGAACAGTCATCTGGCCCAAAGCGAGCGTTGGACACGACTATGGCGAGGAGCTGCTGTCCATTTATGGCCATCAGAGGTAGGTCGTCGTCGGCGACCAGAACCGCCAAGTACCCACTGTGATTCGGTGCCGATTCGTTGCAGTAAGCCATTCTGCACCGCACTCGCCCCACCTAAGAGGCACACTCGCGGTATTCCGGGAATTAAGAGAGTGACCGAGCGTGCGTGCCGCTCCGGCGGCGCATTCGATCAGTGGTACGCCCCTGCATGAAAGGGGGACGCCGATTCCCTGGCTAACGACGTCTTTCCGCTCGGCTTCCCGCGCAGCGTCGCGTTCCTCAAGTCGGCCTTTATCCGTTTGAGCTCTTCCGCCGAAGTGTGGCCTCGCCGCGACCCATCTACTCCGTGGTCGATGGGGCGCTAGCGGCCGGCATCGCAAAGCTGCCTTTCGGGAGGGGCGGGGTACGACGGCGCAGACCGTTGCGCGGGATTGCACGGGATTGCACCGAACAAGGATCGACCTCGGCCCTAACAAGGGGTTAGCGGGAGAGTAAGGGGACTTAGTAATCCGCTGGCGGTGTCCGCGGGGCCTGACTCCTCCAGCCTTCGACCATCGACGTGCGGCGGCTGTGTGGGTGGGAATCGGACGGCAGAGTCATTCCGACCGGCGCGAGAGCCAATGCTCGATATCAGAGCGAAGCCAGCCTCCGGAGTGGTGCTTCGACGGAAACGCGCCCTTACGCATCCAGCGAAAAAGTGTTGTTCTGTGAACTCCGACCACCCGCAGGACTTCAGCGGTCGTCATGCGTAGATCCGGGAGCGCAACTCGGTCCGCGCTGGGCAGGACTCTCGTGACTGCGCGCTCCGGATGCGCGGGATGGGGTTTGGATAAGGCGAGCGATAGCTGCACGGGTGCGAGAGTTCCCGGTTGACGGTACTGTTCGATTCTTCTTGGTTTCACGACCATAACCTGGGCTCGATGGATCGATCCTATCTGGCCGCGGCGCTACGGCCGCGAGTCGTGCAAGAGGCGCATCGCAGAGGTTGCAGGCAACAGGTCTGCGAATTGGCGTTGCAGAGTCCGTGCGCACAGCGGCGGCAGGTGCAAGGCGCTCGAGTGCTGCGAAAAGC
>DOUU01000337.1:3308-6944 GCA_003520425.1 Deltaproteobacteria bacterium | reverse complement strand
GATCGCTGCGCGAAAGGGTCCAGGCGAGGGAGAGCGTGCCTTGCGCGAGGTAGATCGCGCGCTCGCGCGCGAGAAACGGGAGCAGGGCACGTGCGGGCGGGTCGGTTTGAGCGAGGAGCGGACGCGATTCTGCATCGTTCAGTCCGATATCGACGAGACTGACCGGAGTGCGGCAGAGCTCGTCCCGGATCGTGGAAAGCGCGTCAGACAGATTGGGTCCGAGAGCGATCTCCCACGAGCTGCCGCGCCAGGCGGGGTGGCGCGAGCACTGCAGGAGCGTTTCGAGGAAGAGCGCATTGAGCTGCCAGACCGGAGCGAGCGAAGCGCTGCTGAACCGCGGCGCAACGCCGGTTCCTTCATCGATCGTGCTCGGGGGTCCGGCGGGAGGGTGGTTCACTTTCGGCGCCTCGCGGTGCGTCGAGTCTTACGTTCTGCCGCGACGGGGGACGTGAAGACCGCGGAGAGATTGTGCTGGAAGCGGTACATGCCGACGCCGAGCCACACCGTGGGCTCGTTCGGTCGGCGGTTCATCTCGCAGTGCCGCATGAAGAGGTCGAGTTTCCGCATCCATCCGAGTCCGCCATGGCGCATCAGCTTGTCGAAGGCTTCCAGCTGACTCACGGGGAAGCGGGGATTCTCGGTCGTGAAATCGAACCAGCTGCGCGCGTCGCTTTCTGCCAAGAGGTTGTGTTCGAGGGTGCGAAGTTTTCCCACCAGAACGCGTATGCCGTGCGCGTGCGCTGCTCCCGAAATGCCGCGCAACATGACCCAGCGGCGATTCAAGACGTAGCGGCTACCGACCTTGCGCACGGTATGCGTGTGCGTCAGGTATTTAAGAACCTCTGCTGGATCCAGTGTGCGATTGACGAGTCGGGTGAGCGATTCCAGTGATCGGCCCGGCCCTCGCACGGGGAGAGGCAGCGGACTGCCCACTTCGTCCACGTAGTCGGGGCTGGTCCGCCACAAGGTGACCAGATGCGAGGCGTCGTGCAGTTCCCGCGTGTTCTTGGGGGGCGGCAGGGATTCGTTTCGACTCGCCGCGAGCGCGAGTCCGAAGGCTTCCGCAATCGCAGCCGCGTCAAAGCCGCAACGGATGAGGACGCGTGCGAACCGCTCGATGGCTTCGTACGCCTCCGGATCGAGCGGAGTCCCCCTGGGTTCTCTCGCGCGGGAGCGGCCCGAGGCGCCGCGGCCATAGAGGGCGTTCATAACCTAGCGAGCGCGGTGCCGGGAACCCCGCCCGGCCGGCCGTCGGTGCGCAGGGCGGGCCCGCGGCCCTCTTCGGCCTGTGACAATCGGATCCTCATAGGCGTAAGCGCCGACTCCCACGTGAGTCGTGGCCTCGCTCCCGGGTTCGACCTCCCAGCTGCGCAGATACCCATCCAGCTTCCAGAGGAGCGCCGTCACCTCCCGTTTGATGCGTCGATGGATCTCGGGGAGCGCGCGCACCGGGATGCAGGGATTCTTGGTCGAGCGCTCGAGGAGCGTCTCGGCGGGATCCCCGGAGGCTATGTTGTGCCGGACCGTTCGCAGCATGCCGGCGAGCGACATGAGCCCATGCACATGGACACTCGAAAGGTCCTGGGTGAACGCGACGTATCGATCGGTCGGGAGGTAGAGGCGGCCCCGCCGCTGAATGGCGTTGGCGCGAAGGAGCGATTCGGTCACGCGCCTCACATCCTGATGCGGGAAGAGTCTGCGGATGAGATGGGTCAAGGTCGGTCCCCTGCCCCGGAGCGGAATTCTCCGGGGCTGGCCGTCGGGACCCCGGAAATTGGGATCCGAATACCAGTGCGCCACGATGTGGGGAAGGCCCGCGACATAGGGGATGACGGTCGGGTCGAAGGGACGTTCGGGCTCGGCGAGTGTGCGACAGAGCTCTCGAACGATCCGCGTCAGCTCGGCGGGCGAGTGGCCGGTCTGCACGAGAATGGTCAGAGCCTGCTTCAGGATGTCCTGCGCGTAGTCCTCGACGGCCGGCGTCCTCGGCGCGCCCGCGTTTCGCGTGAGGGCTCCCGGCCGCGGCATGCTAGAGGACTCCCGAGGCGTGCGCCGAGCGACTCCGGTGCCGGCCCGCCGATCGTTTTCTCTTGCCCGTGGTACGGCCGGCGGGCGGCGCCGGGCGAGCGGCAGGAGCCTGGAAGAACTGCAGCGCTACGGCAAAGCGCAGGGCGTTGGGGGGCGAGTGTCCCTTCTGCGAGGGATGCTTCGGGCGGTTCAGCGCATCGTTCGCTCCCTCGAGGAAGATCTCGGCCTGCTCGGCGAGCTCCGGAACGATGACCCGCGCGGCATGGGGATCGAGTTGGGCGCACACCACGCGCTTGACGAAGCGGGGACGGTCGGGATTCTTGAGGTTGTAGAGCAGTGTCTCGATGTGCTCCGCGAGCTCCTCGCCGAGGGCCTCGATTCCGGCCTCATCCCAGCCGACGTTGGCACAGGTCCGGCTGAGGGCTTCGAGCGTCCCCTCTGAGTGCTCGCGCACCGCCTGTGAGCGCAAGAGCTCCTCGAGGATCGAGGCCGCATTGTGACTGTCGCCGCTATAGCGCTTGACGAGCGATGCGAACGAGCGCTTCGCTCCCTTGCGGGGAAGACGGGCGGGCATCCCGGAGGGGTCCTGGAACTCGCGATCGCTCCACCAGCCCTGAAGCACCCGCTCCGCTCGCACGCGGCCGCGCTGCTTGCGGGGCGGAGCGCCCCGCTGCTCGGCGAGAAGGGCTGCGACCTCGACACGCGTGAGTCCGGTATGGGCCGCGATCCGGGAGACATTCACGCGACCGCCGTGCGCTTCGTGACTCTCCCGGACGGCCGCCTGGACATAGGCGAGGCGGGCGAGGGCGGTGAACTCGCCGATGCCGATGCGGGCCTCGAGGAGGAGGCGCGCCAACGGCTCGAGCAGGCGCAGCGTCGCGGCATTCACCGCTTCCGTGACATTCCGGGTCATCGCCGTGCACGAGACGGGGAAGAATGATGCAGGTCCTTCGATCTAGGCATGGCTTCTCCACACAGGGTTGCAGCAAGCATGCCGATATGGTAATCCTGATCTCCAAAATTGCAAAATAAGTTACCGTAATACACCCAGAGTACGAGGGCGCAGCCATGCGCATATCGGACGCCCGCTACAGCCGGGACCTGCGTCGCTATCAGCTCGCCTGGTGGTTCCTGCGGCTCGGAGCCCGAATCTGCACCGCGCAGCGGTGGACGGGACTTTCGCTCTATCGCATCCGCACGCTCTACAACGCGTATGCCAAAGGAGGGGAGGTCGGGATCCCGGTGAAGGGTTTTGCCCCGCGCCAGGTGCGCTTCTTCTTCCGCTCAGGGCGGCTGCGGTCCGAGGCGGGGGTGCTCGCGGGGTTTCTCGCGGTGTACGGGGTCTTCCCCGACGAGCGCGCGCGCGGGGCCGCGGAGACGCTGGAGAGCGTCGCGCGGGGAGAGCGTCTCTGCCGGGCGTACGAGGAGTTCAAGGCCTGCTGGCCGGAGGCGCAGTCGACCCTCGAGCACGCGATCCTGCTCCTTGAGGAGCTGGTACGCGGGGTGCAGATGGCATTCGCGCGCTGCCTGGACTGCGATTCCCTGATCGTGGTGGATCTTCTCTCGATCACCCCCGCCCGGTGCGCGTTCTGCCTGCACGAGCGGCAG
>DOUU01000337.1:0-3237 GCA_003520425.1 Deltaproteobacteria bacterium | reverse complement strand
GACACCGGATCGACGCCGATCGCGCGCGCGATCGCGATGAACTCCGCCACATCGACGCGCCGTTCGAGGGATTCGATCCGCTGGATCCAGTTGGGCGGAACCTTGAGCTTGCGGGCGAGCTCCCGCTGCGAGAGCCGGGCGTGCCGGCGGGCCGTCGCGATGGCGGATGCTATGGCCCGATGGCGGCTGGGATATTTCATGCTCGCGCCCCGTGAACTTCGGACAGGGCGCTTCAATTACCGTATCACCGGGTTTGATACTAAATTCGTAGCAGTGATAGGATGGGGCCCGTGAGTTCGCACCCGGATTTCCCGCCCCGACGGCCGGCTTCGGTGCTCGCCGGGCTCGCTGCGGCGCTCATGGCGCTCATTCGCCTCGCGGGTCGCTTCGTGGCCTTCGTGCTCTGTACGGTGCTCGCGACNNCCTTCTTCTCCTGGCGCTCGCAGGACTTTTGACCTGCGGGATCTATCGATTTCTGCTCCGAGACGCCCATTTTCCCCTCTGGACGATGCTCACGTTCTCGATCAGCCTGTGCGTGCTCTCAGGGGTGTACGCGGTGCTGCTGAGGGCACTCGCTCGCCGATAGGCGCCTCTTCTGCGAGGTCCGATATGGCTTCTCTCCTTCAGCGTCAGTACGTGCAGGACCTCAAGACCTGGGATCTTCCGCGGCTCGAGGATCTGGAAGATCGGCTCATCGAGGAGTTTTCCGCCCAGGCGCGCGTGGTGTTTCTCGACGGGGAGCGCTCGGGAGGGCAGCTCCGAACACTCTTCCTCGACCGGCTGCGGGAGCTGGCGGGCACGGCGGTGAACGAGATCCTCGAGTACTGGCTCAAGGGTTTGGTGGACGGAGGGAACGGTCAGTTTCCCGAGCTCTGCGTCGAGCTGCCCTTCCTCGAGCGCCGCGAGGGCGCGGATCCCCTGGCTCTCGCTTACTGCGTCGATAACGAGGATGGCTCGCGCACGGAGCTCAACCGGGTGACGCTCGCCTCCGTGCTCGAGCGGATCCTCGATGAGGGCGNNGTCCTCGAGCGGATCCTCGATGACGGCGTCTCGGGCGCCGATCCCACACGCCTGCGGCTCGTGGCGCACCACCTGCGGGCCCTCGCCCGAACGCTCGACCAGCACGCCCAGTCGCGGCGCGCTTAAGTTCGGCGAGATCCTCCGGCGAGGACTCCTCGCCGCGGCGCCTCACCGCGCCACACGGCCTGCGCACTCGTCGCTTGCAACACCTGGATCGTGGCCATTTCGCACGTTTCGTGCATCGTCGTTTGTCCGCGCGTGTGATTCCATAAGCCTACGACGCAAGCCTGCAACGCTCTGCTTCAGATGGCATCGCGATGCAACGACTTGCAACCGAAAGGGTGAACGAGGAGAGGCTTATGTGGCGGGGACGTTCTCTCATCTCTTGTTGCACGCTGATCGCAGCCCTCGGGTGTCTCGTGCTGCCCGATCTGGCCTTGGCGCAAGCGGCCTCGCCTTTCCTCACCGGGGCGACGGCGCTGCAGTCGAACATCCTGGCCTGGCTCACGCCTGTGGCGATCATCCTCGTCATGGTGCTGGGCGCGATGGCGATGGCCAATCGAATTTCCTGGGGCTGGTGTATCGCCGCGATTTTGGGGATCGCGATCTCCTTCGGCTCGACGCAGATCGTGACCTGGGTTCGGGGCATGTTCGGGGTCTGAGTTCCCCATGTCCTCCGTCCACTCAGGTCTCCTCGTCGATGCGCTCTTCGTCGGCGCTNNACGCGGCCGCCGATGCGCTGGGGAGTGACGTACTCGGCGCTGCTCGCGAACGGCGTGGTGACGCTCGAAATCTTCCTCCTCACCAAGAATCTCCTCACGCTGGCCCTCGCGCTTCCCGTCCATGGGGTTTGTGCGCTCCTGTGTGCCCGGGATGCCCGCTTCTTCGACCTCCTGCTCCTCTTCGGGCGGACCCGGATCCCGGCGCTGCTCGCGAACGCGCGATTCTGGCGGTCGAGCAGCTACTCCCCATTGGCTCTCGACCTGCCCGACGTTCACGGGCGGCGCCGGACCCTTCCCGAGGTGGTTCTTGCGGCATCGGCTCACGGGAGGGCGAAGTGAGCCGGACCGCACTCGCCGCTCGCGCGCGCCGCGAGGCCTCGCCTCTTGAGCGCATCCCGTATGCGGCTCAGGTCTCCTCGAATCTCATTCGGACCACGGCCGGCGACTTCGTGCAGGTGATGCGGCTGGCCGGCGGGAGCTTTGAATGCGCGGACGATGAGACGCTCAACTCCTGGCACGAGCGACTCAATGTCCTCTGGCGCAACATCGCAAGTCCCCAGGTGGCGCTCTGGAGCCACCTCGTTCGCCGCCGCGAGCGCGTGTTTGCGGGCGAAGCGGGCGAGGATTTCGCGAGCGCTCTCGAACACAAGTATCGCGAGCAGCTCTCCCGCCGGCGGCTCCTCGTCAACGAGCTCTACTTGAGCCTCGTCTACCGTCCGACCGCGGGGCTCGCGACGGGGCTCGCCTCACGGTTCTTGAAGCGCGCCCGTCCGCAGGAGTTAGCGCTTGAGCTCAAGGAGGCGCTCGATGCGTGCGAGAAGCTCCGCGACACCGTGCGAGTCTCCCTCGCGCGGTACGAGCCCGAGGTCTTAGGTCTCTACGAGCGAGCGGGGCGCGTCTACTCGGGCCCGCTTAACTTATTTTCGACTCTTATAAATGGCGAGAGCCGGGAGGTGCCGCTGCCGCATGCGCCACTCAACGAGGCACTCGCCACCTCGCGCGTCTCCTTCGGGACCGAGGCGCTCGAGTATCGGCTGCCGACGGGTACTCGCTCGGGGGCCGTGCTCGGCATCAAGGAGTATCCGACGCCGACTACCGTCGGGATGTTCGGCGCGCTCCTCTCGGCTCCCTTTCCGCTCGTTCTCACCCAGTCCTTCGCCTTTCTCTCCAAGCCCGCGGGCCAGGCGCTGCTCCAGCGTCAGTTCAACCGCATGGTCAATGCGGGGGACTTCGCGGTGTCGCAGGCGGAAGCGCTCAAGGACGCGCTCGATGCCCTGACGAGCAACGAGTTCGTCATGGGGGATCATCACTTCTCGCTTCAGGTCTTGACGGAGGAACCGGATCCCGCTGCCGTGCCCGATNNGCTCGCGGATACCGGCATGACGGTGGCTCGCGAGGACCTGGCGCTGGAGGCTGCGATTTGGGCGCAGCTCCCCGGGAACTTCGCGCTCCGGCCGCGCAAGGCGCCGATCACGTCCCGGAACTTCGCGGCGAT
>DOUU01000295.1:45791-52135 GCA_003520425.1 Deltaproteobacteria bacterium | reverse complement strand
GATCGCCTCGACCGCATCGACGCCGGCGCGCCGTAGCGCGCGAGCCCCGGTCGCGAGCGTGGTGCCGCTGCTCGCGATGTCGTCGAGCAAGACCGCGCGGCGTGCAGCCGGAACCGTAGGAAAATGGATGCGTACCCTGCGATCCCCAAGGCGTGTCTTCTCGCCCACGATCCACGGCACCCGTGCCGTGGCAGCCACTGCCTGAACCCAGGGGCGGGACTCTTCGTCCGGTCCGACGAGCAGCACCCCTCGGCGACGACGTGCGAGGAAGGCGCCGATGACGGGGGCGGCAGAGATGGAGCGTGCACGCCCGGGGACCACTTCCGAGAGCTCAAACACCCGGTGCAGGTGGGCCTCCACCGTGAGGACGGCATCGAAATCGCGGCCGAGGAGCGCTCCTACCGCACGCTGGGAGATGGGCTCTCCGGCAGAGAATACCGTGTCCTGTCGCATGTATGGGAGATAGGGCGCCACCAGCGTCACGCGTTGCGCTCCTGCCTGGCGGAGGGCATCGGCGGCGAGGATCGTCTCAATCAGCTTCGCATTCGGGTTGAAGAGAGACCTTACGACGACAGCGTGTCGACCCGGCGGCCGCCCGATCCGCACCAGACTCTCCCCGTCCGGAAATTGGTGGAGCGTGACCCGAGTCGTGGGCAGGCGTGCCGCTCGCCCGAGCCGCTGGCCGAACGCGACGCTGTCGGGAAAGACGTGGAGGCGAGTCTCGTTCACCGGGCCGTTTCCAACGGGTCCTTGCGAGCCTGTGAGCGCGCAGGCGCTCTCGGTGACGTCGACGATGTCGGCGTGCACTTCGCCAGCCCGATTTTCACCGAGAGGGAAGGCATGTGGAGGGTGTAGGGCAGCGTGGGCTGGGAGTCGATGGAGCGACCTCACTCATTCAAGCGAAATCATACCGCCCGCACGCTCGGCGAGCCGCGGCAAGCCCGAACGAGGGTCGCGGGCGGCACTGGGCCGAGGCGTGCCTGCGGTGGCGGACCGGCAACGAGGTCGGCTTGGCGCTCTTGCGCGATCCCGTCCGGGCGGCGTGGTACGTTGCAGCAATGAGTCCGAAGGTGCCGCAGGCCGTCGGACAAGGCCCGATCCGGATCGGAATTTCCGCCTGCCTCCTCGGTCATGAAGTGCGCTTCGATGGTGGTCACAAGCGCGACCGATTCCTCGCGGACACGTTCGGTCGGTTCGTCGAATGGGTGCCGGTGTGCCCGGAGGTCGAGCTCGGCATGGGGACTCCCCGCGAGCCCGTCCGCCTCGAGCAAGATGCGGCGGGCCTGCACCTCGTAGCGCCCAAGAGTGGACGCGACTGGACGCGGCCGATGCGTCGTTTCGCCGCGCGGCGCGTCCGGACGCTCGCAGCCCTCGATCTCTCCGGCTACGTGCTGAAAAAGGACTCCCCGAGCTGCGGGATGGAACGCGTCCGCGTGTATGGGCAAGAGCGCACGGGCCCACCGCGACGCGAAGGCCGGGGATTGTTCGCGAGTGCCCTCATCGCGGCGAATCCCCTTCTGCCGGTCGAAGAAGAGGGGCGGCTTTGGAATCCACGCCTGCGCGAGAATTTCGTGGTCCGGGTCTTCGCCTATCACCGGCTCCGGGCCTTTTTCGGCGGGCGCTGGACTTTTGCCGGTGTCGTCGCCTTTCACGCTTCCTACAGATTCACGTTGCTCGCACATTCTCCCGAGGCCTACAGGCGACTGGGCCGTCTCATCGCCAAAGCCAAAGAAATCCCGCGCCCGGAGCTGCAAGCTCGGTACGAAGGAGAGTTCATGGGCGCGCTCTCGAAACTTGCGACGAAACGCAGTCATACGAACGTACTCGAGCATCTGGCTGGTTACTTCAAGACTCGGCTGGATGCGGCTTCGCGGGCGGAACTCGCTGCCCTGATCGGGGAATACCGCCGCGGACTCGTCCCCCTGACTGTGCCGATCACGTTGATTCGCCACCACGCGCGGCATCACGGGGTCTCCTCCCTGGAGGACCAGGTCTACCTCGAGCCCCATCCCAAGGAACGGATGCTTCGCAACCACATCTAGCGCGCGGAGGAATGCCCTTCCGGGCGCCGATCTCCCCTCCAGAGGCATCCGCAGCGCAGACACGGCAGAGGCCCGCGGGCGAATGCGGACACAGGCCGGGCACGGTGCGGGAGCTTGGCGCGCTGGCGCCTTCAATCGATGACGCCTGCGCGCCGCGAGGCGGCCAGAGCGGCGATCCCGTCCACGCGGCGGATCGCCTCACGGATCTCGCGTCCGAAGGCGGCGCGTCGCACCGCAAGGTTGGGGATCCCCGATTCGAGCAAGCCGCGGTTGCGCGCGAGCCGAAGCGCTGTTTCGAACAGAACGCGAGATACCGACTCTGCGCTTTGAATCCGCCGCTGGAGGCGATACTGCTTGCCGAGTGCGAGGCATTGTCCGAGCAGGGCATTCTCATCGTAAGGAGTGCTGGCATCCTGACGTTCCAACGCGTCGCTCACCACGCGATATGCCTCGAGAAAGGGTCGCAGGACGCGGTGCGCGCTGAACGGACGGATCCGCGCCACGAGCGCCAGGATCTCTGCAGGACCGCGCGCGAACCGGCTCTCCCACTCGGCGTCGTGAAGCGCGAGCTCGTGGCGCAGTTCACCCCGAAATTTCTCCTTTTCCGCAAAGAAGAACTCGAACTTGAGGAGGTCCCGCAGGCGCATCGCTTCCTCCCAGAACTCCGCCGTCCGGTCGGTGACGTCATCCTCCGCGGCACGCAGCAGGGCGAGCTCCGCGATGGCTCCGTTCACGAAAAAGTGGATGATCGTATTGCGGTAGTATGCGGCGGTCAGGTGCTGGTCGGGCCCGATCGCGTAGACGGCTTCGGGCCCTTCGGCAAAGCAGGCGACGACTCCGCTGTCTACGAGCAGGTCGAGCGTCCGCTGTACGCCCTCTTTGGTATCGAGTTCAAGATCGCAGGTCGTGGGGAGCGCGCGACGCCGCACGTACGCCACGAGTCGACGCAGCGCCTCGACCGTTTCGTCGACGGACAGGGCCCGGTCGCCGCTTCCGAGCAAGGCGAGCGTCACCAGGGAGGTCGGCGTGATCGGCGTCGCGCGGTTGATGCGCACCGAGACCTCGAATGCGAGCTTCTGGACCGCGAGGCCCACCTCCTCGCCCGCGGCCGCCTCCTCCCCCGAGGACCGCGCGTCGGGTGCGCCGATGGCTTTGGCGAGGGAGAGAGGCTCTCCGAATCGGATGTAGATCTCGCCGTAGCGGCGCCGCAGCTGCCGCAGCACGCGTACAAACCACGAGAAGCTCTCTTTTCTCTTCTTCGCACCGCGTTGTTCGGCGACGTAGTCGCCGACGTCCTGGATCTGGTCGTATGCGATCGAGACGGGGATCAGGAATACGTCCTCGCTTTTTCCTGTGCGATAGGCGTCGACCACATAGGAGAGCAGACCAAAGCGGGGCGGCAGAAGCTTTCCAGACCGCGAGCGACCGCCTTCTACGTACCATTCCAGCGGGAAACGCTTCTCGATCAAGTAGTCGATGTAATGGTGGAGAACCGTCTTGTAGATCGGGTCGTCCTTGAAACTGCGGCGGATGAAAAAGACGCCACTTCTCCGCACCAGGGGACCTACCGGGAAGAAGTTCATGTTGATCCCCCCCGCCGTGTGATTCGGGGGAAGACCATTCTCGTGAAGGGCGTACTGCAGGACGAGATGATCGAGGTTTGACTTGTGGGAGGGAAGAAACACGACCGGGTATCTCTGGGCCAGAGCTGCGACCTGATCGAGCTGCGTCCGCTCATAGCGCAGCGTCTCGCCGTAGCCCAGGGTGTAGAGCAGGCGGATGAGATGGGCGACGAGATCGATTACGTAGGGACTGTGGGTGGCGGCGATTTCCCGCAGATCAGAGGCCGCTTCCCGGCCGACCTCCGCCTCCGGGCGTTTGAGTTCGCGCGCGAGGGTTGCGAGCCGCGCGCGGAAGGGGGCACGGCTCAGGATGTCCTCGTGGACGAACCTCGGGACCTTGTAGCGCGCACCGCGCATCCGCCTCTCTGCGCGCTCGAGCGACAGCGCGGCCTGTCGCGCGACGAACTCTGCGAGTCCGGTGGTTTGTGCGAAGTCGCTTCCCGCAGCGCGATGCCAGCGCTCGCGCAGCTCGGAGAGGGGCGCAGGTTCACCCGCCACGATGCGGCACCGGTCGCGGTGACGGCGGAGAACCCAACGCTGGCGCAGCCAACCGGGATCCCGGGGATCGCCGAAGGTGGCGAGGTCCCGCAGGCGGGCGACGCGAACTCCCCCAACCTCCTCGGGCTGCCACGCCACGCGCAAAGGGGCGAGCAGGGGATCGTCGGGTGCGGCCACGCAAGCCTCAAATCGAGGATCGAGTCGGGGCTTGCGTGGACGCCGCCGCGTGGGTGGGATCTCCAGCACATCGAAAGCCGCCGGGGTGTCGCCCGTGGGGGCGTTCCGGGCAATCCAGCCAAGCAGGAGCCGGCGCTCAAGAGCGCTCGAAGCGTCGAGCAAGAACACCACGCGCCGGCGCCCGCCTTCCGCGGGGGCGAGGGGCCAATGGGGTTCTTCAGGATGAGCCCGCGTCATCGACCCATGGCCTCCGATCTGCTGGATTGTATCTGCGCGCCGGGCGCGTGGGGGAGGTGTGCAAAAAGAGCTCTGCTGCGGCCGCTCCCCGTCGTTCCCGATGTCGATGCCCGCCTCGATCTGCGCCCCGACAGCCCTCCGTGTCGCATCCATGAGCTGTCTCCAGGGCTGCCGGCTCGATCGGTTCGCCTGGACTCTTCTTGGCCCGCAGAGGGAAGGAGCAGCCCCGGGAGCCTCCCGGCATGCGGCGCGCCCGGAGCCAGGTTTCGCGGCCCTGGATTCAACCCTGTCGATCTTCGACGCCGCGGACGGTGTACGATCTCTCTCCGTGGCGAGCCTGCCCGCAGGCGCTGAACCTCGCTCAAGCTCCGCAGCGGGCGCACCGAAAGGCTGCGACGGGGGATCCGACCGCCATGCCGCGCATGCCCTGGCAGGAACGCGAAGTCGGTCATGACGGTATTGTCGCACTCGTCCAGGGATTCGCGGAGCCCGCGCTTTTGATCCGCGAGGGATTGATCACGGCCCTGAACGAGCAGGCCCGTCGTCTCTTGGGCGGCGGAGCTCCGGGAGTTCCGCTGCGCACGGTGCTGCGACCGATTCTGGTCGGTGCTCTGGGCGGGACGCTCGGGGAGCTATTCGACGGGACACTGGGTGCAATGGTCACACCTGCGCGGGTGCTGCGTGAGGACGGCGCGGAGCTCGAGCTCGAGGTGGTGGTCACGCCGCTCTCGATCGATGGAGCGCGAGGGTGCTTCCTCGTGCTGCGGGACGTCGGCTCGCGAGATACCCGCGATGCCAAGCGCTTGCGGGGTTATCGGCGGATCATCGATCGGGCTCCGGACCTCATGATCACCCATGATCTTTCCGGGCGCATCACGTACATGAATGCTTCAAGCGAGCGTGCGCTCGGATACAAGCCCGGAGAGATGCTGGGCATGCAGATCACGCAGATCGTGACCCCATCACTCCAGGAGGAGTCTCGGGGCGCTTCGACCGCGGCCGATGCGGGAAGCACGCTCTATGAGGCCGAGTTCCTTGCGAAAGACGGGACGAAGGCGCCGTACGAAATCAGCTCGTCTGTGGTTGGAGACGAGAGCGGGCCGCGCGCGCGACTGTTGATCGCTCGCGATGTCAGCGCCCGACGCCGGGCCGAACAGGCGCTGCGCCGAAGGGATGAACAGTTCCGGGCTGCGGCAGAAGGCAGTTTCGACGCCCTCGTTCTTCTTGAAGCGGTGCGGGATGGAACAGGTCAGCTCCAGGATTTCCGGGTCGTCGATCTCAACCGGCGTGCACTCGAGCTCGCCCGTGCGGGTCGCAACCGAGTGTTGGGCCGCCCTTTGCGGGAGCTGCTCTCGCCGGAGACGCATGAGCTCTTCTTCAAAAAAGGTGTTCGGGTGTTGGAAACGCGCGAGCCCCTCGAAGAGGAGCTGGCTTCCCATGCCTCCGAGATCAATGCGCTGTGGCTGAGACACCAGATCGTTCCACTCGTGGACGGGCTTGCGGTGACGGCGCGCGATGTGAGCGAGCGCCACCGTTTGGAAGAGGAGCTGCGGCATTCCCAAAAGATGGAGGCGGTGGGCAGACTGGCGGGCGGCATCGCCCACGACTTCAANNGCTCACCGCCATCAACGGGTACAGCGCTCTTCTCCTCGAGCGTGTACCGGAGGATCATCCCCTGCGCCCCGACCTGCAGGAGATCCACGCAGCCGGCGAACGCGCGGCGACGCTCACGCACCAGCTCCTCGCCTTCAGCCGGCGCCAGGTGCTG
>DOUU01000295.1:45572-45726 GCA_003520425.1 Deltaproteobacteria bacterium | reverse complement strand
GAACCTCGTGGTGAACGCTCGCGACGCGATGGAAGCAGGTGGCCTGCTCACACTGGAGACCGCGAATTCGAGACTCCGAGATGGGGCGCCAAGCCAGGACGCGCCGGCCGACCCACATGTCATGTTGACCGTGAGCGACACAGGCTGCGGCATG
>DOUU01000295.1:23031-45536 GCA_003520425.1 Deltaproteobacteria bacterium | reverse complement strand
GAGCCGGTGCGGGAAGCGTCTTTCGCGTCTTCCTTCCGCTGGACGAGACCGACGGGGACGCCGCGTCGGCCCCGGCTGTCCGGGGTTCGGCGCCGAGGGGTCAAGAGACAGTGCTCCTGGTGGAGGATGAGCCGTTGGTAGGTCGCCTGGCCGAGCGTGTCCTGGTTCAGGCGGGATACCGCGTGGCCTATGCCTCAGACGGTCTGGATGCGAGAGGCGTATTCAGGGAGCGCAATGGCGCAATCGATCTTCTCGTGACCGACGTCGTGATGCCGCGCATGGGCGGGCCGCAGCTGGCGGAGCTGCTGCGCGCAGAGGAGCCGGGTCTGCCCGTGCTCTTCCTCTCCGGCCACAATGACGGCGCAGTGCTGAGTGGAATGGCGGAAGCCGGAACGAGCTTTCTTGCCAAGCCCTTCAGCGCGGAAGCGCTCTCGAGCGAGGTGAGGCGCCTGCTCGACGGAAGAGGCGGGGACTGAACGGGCGCCCGCCTCGCTTGTTACGGCGGGGNNGTCTCCGGCGCTCTCGTCGGGGATCTCCTGAGGAATCTCGATCTCGCTCACCATCTCTCGCAAGACCTCGGTTCCGATTTGCCTTGCTTGATGCGGCGAGCTCGCGAGCACAAGCACGCCCGAATGCAGGGCGGGGAGGAAGGCCACGAAACTCGAGAAACCGAGCGTCTCGCCGTTCTTCGCCACCAAGATCTCGCCCCCCTCGAGCGTGTAGACCTGCCAGCCGAGAGCCACGTTTCCGTACGGCTCGGCAGGGCGGCGGGGTCGCTCGAGGAGATTGAGCAAGGGCGACAGACCCGTCTCGCGGACGCCCATCGCGAAGCGCAGGAACCTCATCATGTCGTCGAGGCTCGAACTGAGGCCGCTGGCGGGCAGAAACGCGGGCCAGCTCGGAAGCTCGTAGCGCGCGATCTCCCCGTCGACTCCGCGGCCTTGGGCGAGCCTTGCGCGGTCCGGCACCTCGGGAACAAGCCAGGTGCTGCTCATCCCGAGCGGCACCAGCACTTCCCGCGTCAGCACCGCTTGGTAGCCTCGGGTGCCGGCGGCCCTGATGAGGGCGCGGCCCAGCAGCGCGAATCCGAGGTTGGAGTAGGAATACCGGGTCCCTGGCGCGTAATCCAGCTTGGAGGCGTTGACGAACTCCCACATGCCCTCAAGCGTGAGCGTTGCCCCCTTGCGCGGCACGTCTCGCGGCAGGCCGGAGGTATGGGTGGCGAGATCAATGAGTCGGATCGGCTGGCCTTGGAAGCCAGGGACGGTGATTCCCTTGGGCGCGAACTGCTGCAGCGGATCATCGAGCCCCACCATTCCGCGTTCGGCGAGAGCGGCCAGGATGGTGGCTGTGAAGACCTGGGTCAGGGAGCCGAGCTCAAACAGAGTGTCCGCAGTGGGAGTTCCGAGGTCTCGTCCGGCGTCGCCGTAGAAGAACGCGGCCTCGCGGCCGTGGTCGTGGACGCCGACAGCCAAGCTGGCGGCGGCTCCCGGGCCAAGATGCTGGGCAGCGATCGCATCGACGCGAGATCGCAGTTCGTCCGGAGCCGCCCCCTGCGCGGAGCTGGCCCACAGGACGGCTGCGATGCCCCACACGGGGAATCGCGAGCGGTGAATCACCAGGCGAGTCCCGGCCGGTGGGGCGAGGGAGCTCGTCCTCTAGACACACACATCCCGGTTTCCGCACGCGCGGTACGCCGGTAAGCCCCGACGAATCGCATGGAGCCTCCACTTCCCTGGCCGCGGCGAGCGTGCCAACCCTGCGCGGTACGCTCAAGAGAGCATCGTCCCGAACGCCCGTACCTCCGCAAGTCCCCCGGTTTGGCGCATCCCGGCTGGACGAGGATCCGGGCGGTGCGAGACCCAGGGCGAGTGGCGGCGCGGCCCAGCGCTTGTCCCTTCGCAGGGCAAGTTCGGGCGGCCAAGAGAGACTAGAAAACTAGATGGGACCGAGCGGGCGAGCCTTGAAGCCGCCCCGGAAGCGGTGGCCCCGATCGCTTACGCGGGTGTCGGCGCCGCCGCGGGTCCCGAGGCGCGCGGGATCTCCCCGCGCACGAGAGCCCCACAGGGCGCCAGCGTCTGCAGCCGCGCGCGAATCCAGGCCTCCGCCTCGCGCTTTAGACCCTCCTTGTCGGGGTGATGGAGAACGGGACCGAACGCGAGCGCTACCTGGACGCGACGCTTGCGAAAGCAGCCCAGAAAGTGGGGGATAAACCCATCGTCGCCGACCCAGGCATCATCGCGGCTTGCGTACTCGATCGCGACCGGAACAACCGAGATCCCGTGCTCGGCGGCGAGCTCGAAGAGGCCGGGGAAAAACGGAAGGGCGCCGGGGCCGCGGGAGGTCGTGCCTTCCGGGAAGGCAGCGAATGCAACGCCCTGGCGCAGCAGCGCCAGCGCACCGCCACGGGCCGCCTTGCGGCTGGCCTTGTCCTCCCGCCTCACAAACACGGTATGCGTCTCGCGCGCGGCCGCTCCAAAAAGCGGCCACTCTGCGATCTCCGCCTTCGCCAGGAACGCACAGGGTCGCTGGGCGAGGAGCGCGGCGATGTCCACGTAGGAACGGTGGTTCGCGAGAAGGAGGACAGGACCTGTCGGCGGAATGCCGTGCACCTCGACCTTAACACCGAGTAGATTCACCATCCGGCGCGCCCACAAATGCCCGTGTCGGGTGGCGACATGGGGGCAGCCTCCTCGCAGCCTGGCACTCACTTTCATGCGCAGGACGGTGAATGCGGTCAACGCGGCCAAGGCGAAGAGACGCAACGTGACGCGAGCGGTACCGAGCAGTCCCATGGGGCGGATCTCCTTCGGGGGTGTTCGCGGCCTGCGATCTCGCGCAAGAAGCTCGGCTCGCGTCGTGGCGTTCAGGTGAAGCGGCGGCGGAGAAAATGGGGCGTCACGCGCTCGTCCCTCAATTGCGACAGTCCTGTGAATCACCAATCCGAATCTTAGGGCACCGAACGCTCGACGAGCTCTTCGGGGATGGGGGGTCGGTGATGTCCTACTCAAGTGTTGGAGTCCTGCGGCCCGGTCTTCCCTGGCTGGGGCTGCGACGTCGGAGGCCGATTCAACCCGGCAGTGTACGGCCCTTGAAGCTCGCGCCGATCGCGCCGCGGCGGGACGAGGGCTGGATGCGCGAGGAGGTGGCGCGCCTCGAAAGCGCCGCGCTGGTACCTCACGATCGCTACTTGGTCGCCGCCGCTGGCGCAGCGCAGATCCCGGCGCTGCTACGCGAGATCGGCCGCCTGCGCGAGATCACCTTCCGTTCGGCCGGGGAGGGTACAGGCCGGGAGCTGGACCTCGACCTCTTCGATCGAACCTACGAGCACCTCTTTGTATGGGATCGTCAGGCCGGGGAGCTTGTGGGTGCGTATCGTCTTGGCGAGACCGAACGCCTGCGGCCGGTGTTTGGAGCAGCCGGGCTCTACACCCATTCCCTGTTTGAGCTTGACGACGCGTTCTTCGCTGCGCTCGGGCCGGCGATCGAGCTCGGCCGCTCCTTCGTACGGGCGGAGTACCAGCGTTCGGCGGGCGCGCTGATGCTGCTCTGGAAGGGGATCGGGCAGTTGGTGCTTGCAAGGCCCAAGGTGAAGATGCTGTTCGGCGCAGTCAGCGTGTCTGCGGGCTACTCACCCGCATCGCGCGCACTCATCGCGGCATCGCTCTCGCACCACTACGGCGAGCCGGCGCTCGCAGCCCACGTGCGACCTCGGAGGCCCCTGCGCCCGGGGTGGCGGGCGCGCCGGAAGGCCAGGATGGCGGCGGCAAGCGCGCCCGAACGGCTCTCGCAGCTTGTGGCGGCGGAGGAGCCGGACAGCAAGGGGCTCCCGGTCCTCGTGCGCGAGTACCTCAAGCTCGGCGGGCGCTTCTTGGCGTGGAACGTCGATCCCGCTTTTGCTGGCGTGCTGGACGGCCTCGTGGTGGTGAACCTGGCCCGGACCTCGCCGCGGCTGCTCGAGTTCTACATGGGAGGGCAGGCAGCCGACTTTCTCGCCGCACACGCAGGGACGTGAGCGCTCCCTATTGCGACGCCTCGAGCTCACGCACAGGGATGCCGGCACGCACGATCAGCACCTGCGGACCTCCGGTTCCGAGGGGCATGCGGTGGCCCACCCAGCGCTCGGGCTCTCCCGTATCAAACCAAAAGGAAAATCTCGGAAGGAAGGCGCGGGCGAGCGGCGTGAGCACGGGACCGAGATCGATCTCCGACCGCACCTCGATCAAGTCACCGGCACTCGAGGATGCGAGATGCCGCGCCACCCTCGCCTTTGCAGACACCACACGGCGTATCTTGCAGACCAAGAAGTCGAAGCTCACCTCCTCCTTCGCCCCCGAGATGAGCGGCAAGAAGAGCAGGTGCATGGGGACGTTGGCGATCAGATCCGGATTCTGCAAAGCAAGTTCGAAGGGTGTCTCGTCCGAGCCCTCAGCCGGTGTGCAGAGGGCGCGGCCTGCACGGTGGTCGATCCACATCATCCCGTGGCTTTGCCCTCCCGCCGCCCAGGAATGGGACTCCTGCCAAACGGGCCTCAGCCCAGCGCCGTCTTTCGTTCGCTCAAGCTCGCTCATGACGACGCTGGCCTCGGCGCCATCGATGGCGCCCGCTGCGACCATCAGCAGGTTCCCATTCGGCAGGCGCGTGAGGCTCACCTTCGCGTCGCCGACCCGATTCATGGTGTTCTCGTCATAGGTGGCTGCAGGGAGGGCCCCGAAGGGAGCCTGCAAGGGCAGCTCGAGACTCGATTCGGCGATGGAGGAGAACGGCAGAGAGACGGCAAACACCGCGCCGAGCGCGATGGAACGGACGAACGAAGTCATGATTGCCAGCCATCGTAGCAGCCCATCAAGGCCCACAAAATGAATTGCCGCCGATCGCGCGCGGGGCGGCGCGGGCGCCGAGGGATCGAGCCAATGGAACTCGCGCCGGCTCTTGCGAGCATCGCGCTCGGGGTCGCGATCGCTGCCCCGGTCGGCCCGGTCAACCTCGTCTGCATCCGGCGCACCCTCGCGACGGGTTGGCTGCCCGGGCTTGCGTCCGGGCTTGGAGCGGCTCTCGCCGACGGAGCGTTCGCCGCGGCCGCCGCAGGCGGGATCGGCCTCCTTCCTGCAGTCATCTCGGCGCATTTGGCGGAACTTCGGCTGGTGGGAGGCCTCGGCCTCGTTGTGATCGGGGCGGCGACCGCGCTCTCGCCTGCGCCCAACCCCTCTCTCACCCCGGGGGCGTCCGGCGGGGTTCGGGGACTCGCTTCGGCCTTCGTTTCGACCTTTCTGCTCACCCTTTCGAATCCCGCTCCGCTCTTTGCTCTCGGCGCCGCGTGTGCCGCACTCGAACTCAACGGGCTGCGCACCTCGGCCCCCGCACGGGTGGTGGGTGTCCTCACGGGCTCGGCGCTATGGTGGCTTGTCCTCGCGAGCACGATCGCGTGGGCGCGCGGGCGGATGGCAACGCGGTGGCTTCGCCTCGTGAACCCCATTGCCGGCGTAGCAGTTTCTCTTTGTGGTGTCGCGATCCTTGGAAGTCTTTGGTTTCGTGCGCTTCCTGGCTAGGGGAGTTTCGAGCGATTGCGCACGGAGGCGTCGGGCATGTCTGATCCGCGCGAGCCGATGAACGCCCAGGTGAAGCAGCTCTTCGATCTCATGCGAGCCGCCCGCCCGGCGCAGCGCGTGCTCGAAGCCCAAGCGATGCGTGCGGAGACGGCGGCCTTCTCGGTGCTGCTCAATGCAAACGCCCCGGCCGTGGAACGTGAGGAGGAGCTGCGGATCCCGGGTCCGAAAGGGCGACCCCTGCGAGTCCGGGTGTTTCAGCCGCCCGGGACCGGAGCCAAAAGGCCCGCGCTCGTGTACCTCCACGGCGGGGGCTGGATGATCCTTTCTCCCGAGACTCATGCAAAGCTCGCCAAGGAGCTCTGCATCGCGGCAGGGGTCGTGGTGGTCAGCGTCGACTATCGGCTCGCCCCCGAGCACCCCTATCCCGACGGGCTCGATGACTGCGTGGCGGCCTTCCGCTGGGTCCGGGAGAACGCGGCCCGTGTCGGCGGCGACAGCCGTCGCATCTTTCTGGGCGGCGACTCTGCCGGAGGCAATCTCACTGCCGCGACGACGATGCGGCTTCTCGGCAGTGGCGAGGAGCCGCCCACCGCCAATCTCATGATTTGCCCGGTGACGGATCTTGATCTGGCGCTCAACTCCGAGTCAGCGCGCAGATTCGGCCCCGGGGATCTCGTTCTGGACGACGCAATGATGAGGTTCTTCTGTGAATCGTATGCGCCGCGGGCAAGCTGGTCGAACCCGTTCATCTCGCCCCTGCGCGGTGATCTGTCGAAGTTCCCGCCGACTTGCGTGGTCGTCGGGACGATCGACATGCTCCATGACGATGGAGTGGCATTCGCACAAAGGCTTCTCAGCGCGGGGCGGGAGGCCACGCTCTTGACCTATCCCAGCATGCCCCACGACTTCATGCTCTTTCCGGGCCTCGATGCGGGTGCGAAGTCGGTCGAGGAGATGGCCGGATTCCTGCGCGCACACCTGGAGTGAGGTCTAGGCGAGCCCCATCCGCTTCGCGATGATCACCTTCATGATCTCGTTCGTGCCCGCGTAGATCGACTGCACGGCTGCGTCCTCGTAGTCCGTTGAGACCGGATACTCGTGCATGAAGCCGTAGCCCCCGTGCAGCTGGAGGCATTCGCTGGTCAGTCGCTTTTGGAGATCCGTGGTCCACCACTTTGCCATGGAAACTTCCGAGACGATTTCCTCACCACGCACGTGGGCGACGAGCAGGCGATCGACGAAGGCCTGGCCCAGCTCGACCTCGGTCGCGAGCTCCGCCAGTTTGAACTGAGTATTCTGGAACGCGGCGATCGGCTTGCCAAAGGCGCGGCGTTCGCGCACGTAGGCGATCGTGTCCTCGAGGGTGCGCCGACAGGACGCAATGGAGGCGACGCCGATGCAAAGACGCTCCTGCTGGAGCTTCTCCATCAGCATGCGGAAACCCTGGCCCTCGTGACCGAGCAGATTGGAGGCCGGAACTCGGCACTCCTGAAAAAAAAGTTCGCTCGTATCCTGTCCCTTGAGGCCGACCTTGTCGAGCTTGCGCCCGCGCACGAAACCAGGGGTTGCTGCCTCGACCAGGAACAGGCTGATCCCCTTGTGAGCGGGCTTCGCGTCAGGATTCGTCTTCGCGACGACGATGAATAGATCCCCGATCTGGCCGTTCGAGATGAACGTCTTCGAGCCGTTGAGGACGTAGGAGTCGCCGTCCCGGAGCGCTTTCGTCTGCACATTCGCGAGGTCCGATCCCGTCCCGGGCTCCGTCATCGCGATGCCGAGGAGGATTGTGCCCGCGATGGCCCCGGGCAGGTACTTCCGCTTCTGCTCCTCGGTCCCGTAGGTGGTGATGTACGGCATGCAAATATCGGAGTGCAGCGAAATCATGAGAGCATGGGCGCGCAAGCGCGCGAGTTCCTCCATGACAATCGCATCGTAAAGGAAATCGCCTCCAGCGCCCCCGTACGCTTCCGGCTGGTTCGCGCCGAGGAATCCTTCTTCACCACAGCGCCGCCATGTCTCCCGGTCGGTCATTCCTCGCGCGTTCCAGCCGGCGATCTTGGGCTCGATCTCCTTCTCGGCAAAACGTCGAAACTGGGCTCGGAAGAGTTCGTGTTCCTGACCAAAGAGGTCGCGTCTCATCATCTCCTCTCCTGCACGCCCACCGAAGGCGACCGGGTGAAGACGCCGGAAGGGCCAGCGCGATCGCGCCGCACGGCGGAGCCCATGGGTGCGAAGCGATGCGCATCCCGGGCCCGGCTCTTCTGCATGCCATTTGCCCTCAGCGCGCGTCACGCGGGGCACTGCCCCGCAGTTCGATCAGGGACTCGGCGATGCGCGCGAGAGCGTCCTCGACATCGGCGGCATCGACGTCGAGATGGGTCACGGCGCGCAGGATCCCCCGTGCGATCGGATCGATCAAGAGCTTTCGGGAGCGTGTCGCGCGGAGGAAGCCACGGACGTCGTCGAATCCGAAGAGAACCATGTTCGTGTCGGGTTCGCTCCGGACTTTGAGCCCGAGCTCCCGGAGTCCGGCCGACAGCCGCCGCGCATGGGCATGGTCATCGGCCAGGCGCGTCACGTGGTGATCCAGCGCGTACAAACCCGCGGCGGCCAGAACGCCGGCCTGGCGCATGCCGCCCCCCAGCATCTTTCGAAATCGATGCATGCGTTCGATGGTCTCGGCGCTGGCGCTCACCACGGAACCCACTGGAGCGCCGAGGCCCTTGGAGAGGCAGCAGGAGACCGAGTCGAAGGGCTCTGCCCATGTAGCGGCGGGAATGCCTGTGGCCACGACCGCGTTCCAAAGGCGCGCGCCGTCGAGATGCAAGCGCAGGCCACACTCGCGGGCGACCTCTGCGACGCTGCGGATACGCTCGAGCGGGAAGATCTGTCCACCCGATACGGTGTGCGTGTTTTCGACCGCTACAAGGGTGACAGGGGCGTAGTGGTGGTCCCTCGGATGGAGCGCCGCGCGCACGTCCGGGCCGTCGAAGAATCCTCCGACGCCGAGCGTCTTGATCTGAACGCCGGAAAGGGCCGCTGCCCCTCCCGACTCGTACTGCAGCACGTGCGCATGCTCTCCGGCCAGAATGACGTCGCCATGCTGGGTTTGCGCCCGAAGGGCCAGCTGGTTCGCCATGGTGCCGGAGGGCACGAAGAGCGCCGCTTCCTTGCCAAGCATCCGCGCGATCCGCTCCTGAAGCAGGTTCACGCTGGGATCCTCGCCGTAGACGTCGTCCCCCACCTCGGCGCGGGCCATCGCTTCGCGCATGGGAGGGGTGGGGCGAGTGACCGTGTCGCTGCGCAGGTCGAGGGTCTTCATGTCCGCCAGGATATCGGGCATGCGGTTCTCTTGTCGCGCTCGAGATTTCCCGAACGGCTTCGGTCGCTTAGAGCCGGCTTCACCCGATCTCGTCCCCGCCCGGGGCGAAGGAGGGCGAGAAGGGCCGTCGTGGTTCGTGGATGGCGCTCGGGAGTCGGTCGTCGAGCTCTTTTCTGTGCTGTGCGGGGGAGCCTTGCATCGCAAACGCCCGACTCAAGCGGACGGGATCCCGTCGCGCCGTTGGGCCCTTGCGACGTGCCAGCATGGGTTGCCGCAGACCGTGGGCCCTTCTGGATGGCAACGCTCCTCAAGCGACGAGCGCGGCGCTCAAAGCGGAGTCGTACGGAGTTCGGCATAGACGCCAAAATGATCACTCGGCCACACTCCGTTCTCGGAGCCATCGCATACGACGCGGCAGGTCTCGACAAGGCCTACTCCATCCCGCTTCGGAAAGCCCGTGAAGATGTAGTCGATTCGGCGGTCCGGCTCGAGGTTTGCCCGTGCGTACACGTTGCGGTTGCACCAGGTAAAGCCCGCCTCTGGATTCGCACGCCTTGCCCCCGCAACGCGCCAGGAATCGTGGAAGTACACGCTTCGCCCTCCGAGCGACGCGAGCCCTGTCAAGAATCGGATCTCGGCCGAATCGGGCTCAGCATTGAAGTCACCGACCAGGAGCGGAGGGAATCCCCCTTTCGGACGGCGCCGGAGAACGAGATCGGCCAGTGCCACCACCTGGCGCTCTCGAATCTCGCCGTGCTGGAACTTCCAGTTGAGATGCGTGCAGGTGAGCGAGACGGGACCCACGGGGGCATCGACGGTCACGCAGAGCGCCGAGCGGCGTTCTCCGTCTGCGCCGTGGGGCAGCGGGATCGACTCCCTTGCCAGGATCGGCCAGCGGCTCGCAACCGAGTTGCCGAACTCGAGACGCGGATCGTTCCAGAAGCGCATGGCCGGGGCGAACTCGAGATGGTACCCCGCGTCCTCTAGAAGCTCTGCGGCGAGGTCACGCTCGGGGCCACACAGCACTTCTTGAAAGCCGATGAGATCGGGGCTCAGGGACCCGAGCCACTGCCGGAGGAGCTTCGCCCGCTCCGGCCAGGGCCCCATGTCATGCCAAAGGTTCTGCGTGAGCACGGAGAGCGTCACGAAAGAAAGATCCTCCGCTTTCCGGGCGCAGACGCCATACTCCCCCCACGATCTGCGGATCGACGGCCAAGCGGCGCCCACGCGCCAGGGAGGATCGCATGGATCTTGGTTTCACGGGCAAGGGTGTGATCGTCACCGGCAGCAGCAAGGGAATCGGCCGATCGGTGGCCCTCGCGTTCGCCCGCGAGGGGGCGCACGTCGCGATCTGCGCCCGTGGCGCGGAGGCTCTTGAAAGGACGGCGGGCGAGCTCTCCGCGCTCGGTGCCAAAGTGCACTCCGCGACGTGCGACGTCTCCGACAAGGCTTCGTTGGAGCGCTTCCTCGACGGCGCGCGAGACGCACTGGGACGGGTGCACGTGCTCGTCAACAATGCGTCGGGATTCGGCGTCATGGACAACGAGCAGGGATGGGACCAAGGATTCAAAGTCGACATGATGGCGACGGTGCGGGCCACCTGGCGGGTGGCCCCCTGGATGGCCGAGGGGGGTGGCGGCGCCATCGTCAATATCTCCTCGATTTCCGGTCTCGAGGCCGGAATCACCGTGCCCTACGGCGCGGTCAAGGCTGCCGTGATCAGTCACGCAAAGTCGATGGCGCGAACCCTGGCGGGCAAGAACATCCGGGTGAACGCGATCGCGCCCGGCGCCATCGAGTTCCCGGGTGGGAGTTGGGCCGCGATCAAGAGCATGAATCCCAAGATGTACGAAGCGACGATGAAGGGGATCCCGTTCAAGCGTCTCGGGACTCCGGAGGAGGTTGCGAACGCGGTGGTCTTTCTGGCGTCGGACGCCGCCAGCTGGATCACGGGTCACACGCTGGTCGTGGACGGCGGGCAGATCCTCTAGGCGAAAGGCATCTGCGCCGGGGTTCGTTGACGCTCTGTCAAAGTCGACGCTACCGTCGACTTTATGCCCCGTGGGCCGACTCCGCTGCGCACCGGCAAGCGCGAGCTCACGAAAGCGCGCAATCGCGCGCGCCTGCTGGAATCCGCACGCAAGGTCTTCGCGGAACGCGAGTTCGAGGGCACCTGCGTGCGGGACATCGTCCGCGCAAGCGGACTTTCCGTCGGCACCTTCTACGAATACTTCCGAAGCAAAGAGCAGATCTTCGCTGCCGTGGCGGCCGAGGCCGCGGCGGGCCTGCGGCGCCGGCTGCGCCAGGTGCGCCGCGATCGCAGCTTGCCCTTTGAACAAAGGATCCACCGGGCTTACCTCGCCTATTTCGAGTTTCTGGTCGAGGAGCGGCCCCTGTGCGCAGTCCTCGAGCGCCAACTCTGGCAGCGCGACGACGTACGGGCCCCGGAGATCGCGCTCGCCGTGCGCGAGCTTCGCGAAGATCTCCTGCCTGACCTGGCTCCCGGGATCGCTCAAGGCGAGGCCGATGCGCTGGCCGCGGCGATGATCGGCTCGGCACTGCTGGTCGGACGGCAGATGCTGTCCCGACGCGACCTCGTGCCCGGCGCGGCGGCTGGCTTTTGCGCAGAGTTTGCCCTCCACGGCCTCAAGGGGGCGGCCAGTCCGCGAAGGAGAACGGGATGAAGCACTTCCTCTTCCACCTGATGCCGTACCGGGACCTGCCCCGGGACTTTGAGAAGACGCATGAATCGGCGTGGGTCTGGGCGCCCAACTCGCTCTTCGACCCGGAGAAGGGGCAAGGCTACTACAACGACTACATCGATCAGCTGGCTGAGGCTGAGCCCCTCGGCTTCGATGGCGTATGCGTGAACGAGCACCACCAGAACGTGTATGGGCTCATGCCCTCGCCGAACCTGATTGCGGCCATGCTGGTGATGAGAACCCGTCGCATCAAGATCGCGGTGGTTGGAAACGCGCTCCCTCTTTACAACCCTCCGACCCGCGTGGCCGAGGAGATCGCAATGCTCGATGTGATCTCCGGTGGCCGGATCATCTCCGGGCAGGTGATCGGGGGCGGCCCCGAGTACTTCTCGTTCTCGATCAATCCGGCGGAGGCCCGTACGCGTTTCGCAGAGGCCCACGAGCTCATCATGCGCGCCTGGACAAAGCCCGGTCCCTTCGAGTTCTACGGCGAGCACTACAAACTGCGCTACGTGAATGTCTTTCCACGTCCCTTGCAAAAGCCCCATCCCCCGATCTGGATTCCCGGCGCAGGCTCCCTCGAGACCATGGAGTTTGTCGCGAAGCGCCGTTATTCCTACATGGGCATTCCGTATTTCCACATCGACTTCTTCAAGAAGAACTACGCCCTCTTCCGCGAGTGCTGCGAGAAGGAAGGCTATCAGGCGCATCCCGAGCAGATGGGTCTCTTGATGCCGATCTACGTCGCCGAGACGGACGCGAAGGCCCGCCGTGAGTTCGAAGAGCACTTCTGGTATTTCAAGAACAAACTGATCCCCGGGCTCACGCTTTCGCCCCCGGGCTACACCTCGGTCAAATCGGCACTCCGTGTGTTCAAATCGCTGCGAGACGGCAAGACCTTCATCAACGGCTGCGAGAGCTGGGAGGACGTGGAGAAGGGCTGTTTTGCAATCGTCGGAAGTCCTGAAACCGTGACGGAAAAGATCGTCGAGCACGCTTCCGAGATCGGCTGCGGGAACATGCTCGGACTCTTCCAGCTGGGCAGCATGCCGTCGGCACAGGCGCGGGAGAACGCGCGTCGCTATGCGGAAGCGGTGATGCCGCGGGTCAACAAGGCGCTTCCCGACACCACCCGGCCGATGCCCGCCGCGAGGCCGTTCCCCGACGAGGGGAAATAGCGGGAGGGCGAGGAGCCCGATGCAGAATACGACGACGACGATCGACGTGCTCGGCCGAAAGATCCACGAGATCCGCGGCGGCGAGGGTCGTCCCCTGCTTTATCTGCACAGCGCGATGGGAGAGGCCATTTGGCTTCCGCATCTCTCCACACTGGCGCAAGGACGTGAGCTCCACGCGCCCGCGCATCCCGGTTTCTTGGGCTCGGAGGGAATTGAGCAAATCCGCGACATCGAGGACATGGTCGAGCACTACCAAAGCTATCTCGACGCGATGGGCTGGGAATCGGTCGACGTGGTCGGCCTCTCGCTCGGGGGCTGGATCGCAGCGGAACTCGCGGCTCGCTTCCCTCACCGGGTCTCGAAGCTCGTGCTGGCCAGCGCGTGCGGCATTTGGGTGCGAGAGAAGCCGATCGCCGACATTTTCGCGATCGACACGCGATTTCCCGAACGGCTGCGGAATCTGCTCTTCCATGACGTGAACTGTCCGGCGGCCCAGTGGATGGTGATGCCGGGGAACGTCGAGCTGCCGGATGAGATGCTGATCAACATCATGAACGGCTTCGCCGCGACGGCAAAGATCGGATGGAATCCCCTTCTTCATGACCCTCGACTCGAGCGCATCCTGCATCGCGTGACCGCGCGGACCCTGTGCCTTTGGGGCGCGAACGATCGGGTGGTACCGCTCGAATACGGCGAGAAGTACGCGAAGCTGATCCCGGGGGCGCGCCTCGAGGTGATTCCCGCATGTGGCCATTTGGCGCCACTCGAAAGTCCCGTCGCGTGGCTGGCGGCCGTCAAGGGCTTCCTCGCCTAGAGGCGGCGCGGTGACACCTCCCCTCCGCGCCGGGGTTGCACGGGTGGAGCTTCCGACTGCTGTCGGCCTGCCCATGATGGGGTACGGCGCGCGCGTCGGTCGTGCGAGCGCTTTGCACGACCCGCTGTTCGCACGGGCCCTGTACCTTTCCGGCCAGTCCGACTGTCTCCTCGTGGTTCTCGATCTGTGTCTTCTCGCCCCCGCGCAGGCACGAGGGTTGCGTGAGCAGCTGGCCGCGCGCACCGGAGTGGCGTTCGAGCGCATCGCGATGACGTGCACCCACACACACTCGGGTCCGGACACCGGCCTGAGTGAGGCTCTTGATGGCCGCAAGGCCCCCGAGTCCGTGGCGCTCCTGCTGGATGCGGCGCAGCGCGCGGGTGAGCAGGCCGTGGCCGGCGCGCGGCCGGCGCGGATCGGGACGGGATGCGCCGAATCGCGGATTGGCCGAAACCGCCGGCGGGCGGGCGGACCTGTCGACCGCGAGGTTCGCATTCTGCGGGTGGATCGTGAGCACGGGACGCCGCTTGCGATCCTCTACATCCATGGGTGCCACCCGACCGCTCTCGGACACGACAACCTCGCCTACTCGGCGGACTGGCCCGGCGCTGCATCGCGGCGGATCGAGGCCGAAATGCCAGGCGCACTCGCCATCTTCGCGCTCGGTGCCCATGGCGACGTGGATCCGCGCACGCGCGGTCTCCAGGACGTGGCGCGTGAGGGCCGTAGCACCGGTGTGGGCTTCGAGGAGATGGAGCGGCTGGGAGACGAAGTCGGCACGGCAGTGGCGCGAGCGGCGGCATGCATCACGACCACAGCCCTGGCCGACATCGGCAGCGCCGCGCGATCGATCCGTCTCGTCGCCCATCCCGGCGCGAGCTCCGAGGCGGAGCGTCGGGAGCGGCTCGCCTCGAACCGGTCGGCGGCGCTGCGTGCCCTCGGCCTCGAGCCCGCGCGCCGGATCCGATCGCAAGATCTCTTTCGACTCGCCTACGAACGAACCCGGGCCCTGCCGGCCGATGAGCGGCGCTCCCTCGTTTCGAAGGTGCGCCTCGACCTGCGGGACCGCCAGGCCGCGTGGTTCGCGGGCGGCCGCGCAGCCGACGTCGAGGTCCAGGTGCTACGCCTCGGTCCCCTGCGGCTCCTCGCCCTTCCCCTGGAGCCCACGGTCGACGTGGGGCTCGATTGGAAGCGGCGAATCGGGGCGACGTGCGGCGGTGCACCGGCAGCCATCCTGGCGATCGCAAACGGCTGGCTGCGCTACTTGCCTCATGGGCGAAACTTTCTGGAGTCGAATGCTGACCAGGGCTATGAAGTGCTGACGTCCACCTTCCAGCCAGACGCTGCGGAGCGGCTCCTCGCTGCCGGAGAGGAGCTCGCACTCGCGATGCACGAGGAGCCCCCTCGAGCCCACAACTAGCGGCCAGCGCCGGCGTCTGCTTCCATCGATCGCACGGCGGGCACTTAGCTCGTTGCACCCCCTCGGCGCCCAGGCTCAGGTCGCCCCGGAGAGCTGCGGTCCTCCCATTCCTCGAGCGTCCGCGGCCAGTCCGCCTTGAGAAGCCGGGAGAGCGAGCGATCGGCCAGCACCCGTCCTCCGGTTTGGCAGCGGGCACAATAGTTGGTCTCGTTTTCCGCATGGACGATGCGCTGGACGGGCGCGCCGCATTCCGGACAGGGTTCGCGGTATCGGCCATGCACGGCCATCCCGGGCCGAAAGGCCGTGACCTTCTCGGGGAAGCGGTCCGCCGCTTCGCTCCTGAGCCGGTCGATCCACTGGGACAAGGTCGCACGCGTCGCCTCGAAAAGGCGGCGGATCTCGGCATCGTTCAGGCGCCGGGTCAGCGTGACCGGCGAAAGGCGGGCTGCGTGCAGGACCTCGTCCGCGTAGGCGTTCCCGATACCGCTGAATGCGTGCGGGTCCGTGAGCGCCCGCTTGACGGTGTGATTCTCCTTCAGCAGTGCGCGGCGAAAGTCCTCGAGGCCGCATTCGAGGACCTCGAGGCCACCCGGGTCGTGGGCACGCAGGGACTCCCTTCCCCGCACTACGTGGAGCGTCGCACGCTTCTTGGTGCCGGCTTCTGTCACCTGCAAGGTGCCGGACGAGAACTCGAATGTCGCGAGGCAGATCTTCCCCGGCGGTTTGGCGCCTCGGGGTTTCCAGCGAAACCGCCCGGCGATCATGAGGTGGATCACCAGGAAGAGCTCCTGTTCGAATCCGATCACCACTCGCTTGCCGAGGCGCTGCACGTCCGCGACGAGACGGCCCTCCACGGCCGAGAGCGGGGGATCGACGGAACGCAGGAACGAAACACCGAGAACGCGCGCCCGCTCGAGCCTTGCAGCGCGCAGCCGCGTCCGGAGGGCCTCGCAGTACACCGTGAGATCAGGAAGCTCAGGCACGAGGCGATCGCGGCTAGAGCATCGAGGTGTCGGTGTCGAGACCGAGGAGCATGCGACCAGCGAGTTCCAGGGTGGCTGGCGCCACGGCCCTGTGCTGCGTTACGACGTGAACGTCGCGAAAGTAGCGCTGCAGGGGGCTCATTTCGTAGATGGCGGTGCTTCCCGCCGCTTGGTACATCTGATGCACCGCCTTCGCCGCACTCAGCGTCGCATGGGTGGCAGCGAGCCGAACGCGCGCCCGCAGCGCCAGAGTCACCTCCCCATGCTCGCGCGCGCATTCATACGCGCCCGCCACTGTTTCGAGCAGGTACGATCGGGCGGCACTGATCCGCGCTTCTGCGCGCGCGATGTCCATTTGCACCGCTGGACGTTCGGCGAGCGTGCGCGCACTTCCCGTTGGCCGCTTGGAGCGCGCCAGCCGTGCGAACTCGTCGATCGCAGCGCGGGCGAGGCCGAGCGCCACCGCGCACACACCCGTGGCCAGCAGGCCGAAGACCGGGAACTGGTAGAGCGGGCCGCTCTCCCGGGGACGATCGGTCAGAAGCGAAACGGAGCGCTCCCTTGGAACGAACAGGTCCTGGACCTCGATGTCGTGGCTCCCGGTGCCACAAAGCCCGACCACCCTCCACGTGTCATGAACGTGGGCTTCGGCAGCCGGGAAGATCAGCATTCGCGAGTCCGGGATCCGGTGTTTGAGCGGACGCGAGACGCCATCTTCTTCGACGAGGCACCCCCCCATCAGCCACGCACAATGCTGGCAACCACTCGCGAAGGCCCAGCGGCCCGTCACGCGATAGCCTCCGGGCACCACGACGGCTCGGCCGTTGGGAGTGAAGACTCCGCCGGCCACCGCCTCGGGCGCGCGGGCGAAGATCTCCTCCGCCGCCGCCCGGTCGAGCCATCCTGCGACGAGCCCGCTCGTCGCCCCGATCATCACGCACCACGCCGCAGCCGCGTCCCCGATCGCGAGCTCCTCGACCACACGGATGAGTGTTGTTGGATGCGCCTCTTCGCCCCGGAGAGACCGGGGGACACACAGCGCAAAAAAACCTGTCGACGCGAGTTCCGCGACAATTTCGAGGGGCAGACGTCGCTCACGCTCGATCCGGGGAGAGAGGGCGCGAAGGCGAGGGACCAAGGCTCGTGCGGCGTGGACCGGATCGTGTGCGATCGCGGCGGCCGAGCTCATTCACGAGCCAGCCGCTGGAGTTCGGGCATCACCTCCTTCGCGAAAAGACGCGCGTTGCGCTCGGCTTCTTGGGCCGGCATGCCGGCATAGGAGAAGACGCCGACGAACGTGTCGCAGTCTACGCGCGTGCGGATCTCCTTCACCTTGTTGAAGCATTGCTCCGGCGTCCCCCATACCTGAAGATTCAAGAAGAAATCGGTGACCCCGTCCGCGCCGTGGCGAGCCACCGCATCCGACATTTTTTCGTAGAACTCATAGCCCCTCTCGCGCGCAAAGTGATCGCCGCCGAGCTCGTAGTGGCGCAGGACGGTTCGCCAGTAGGCTCCGATCCAGCGTTCCGCCTGCTCGCGGGCGCGGCCTTCGTCGGGGTCGCAGAAGGTCCAGCCGGCCACGATGGTGGGCGGCGCGGCGTCGCCGTTCAGCTGGCGGTAGAGCGTGCGGTACGCCGCGAGCTCCGCCGCGGTGGTCTCCCATGGCTTCTGCGGGATGATGAGGATGCCGACGCCGAGCTCCGCCATGATCCGGACCGACTCCGGCGAGACGGCCGCTGCATAGGTCCGGCCACGGAAGGAACGGAAGGGCGCGGGGCGCAGGGGTTTGCGCCTCTGTTGCACGAACTTGCCGCTGAACTCACAAAACCCCTTCTCGAGGCCGCGCAGGATCATCTCCGCCGACTCGACGAAGCGTTCTCGCGACTCGCTCATCGACACGCGGAATCCCTCGAACTCGACTCGCCCGGCGCCGCGTCCGATCCCAAAGAGCATGCGGCCGCCGGACAGGTTGTCGAGCAGCGCGACCTGCTCTGCCACACGCAGAGGATCGTGCCAGGGAAGCACGACCACCATGGAGCCGAGCTGCACGCGGCGCGTTCGCCCCGCGAGATAGGAGAGAAGCTGAAGGACATCGGGCACCATCGTGTAGTCGGTAAAATGGTGCTCGACGCTCCAGATCGAGTCGAATCCGAGAGGCTCGGCAAGGTCGGCAAGGCGCAGCTCCTCCGCGTAGACGTCGCGATCGGGTCGCGTGTCACCGGGATTCTGGAAGATCACTGCCATCCCGACTTTCACACCAGGCTCCCCTTCTCTTGGCTCATCCTACCCGATGTCCTGCGGTGGATGTGAAAAAGGCCACAGCCTGGCAGACAGAGTGCATTGCACGGGAGTGGGGCTCCCGCGCAGCCGTCCATGGGTGCGGCCAAGACCAGGTTGCAAGACGACGAAAGCCGCACCGGCTTCGGGCTCTCCTAGCCGTTAGGATGCGCCCGGGGGCGGGGCAGCGGAGCCGCCCCCCAAAGGAGGAAGCGCATGCGAATCGGCTGCGTTCCGGAGAGCTTGCCGGAGTGGATGGTGCTGCACACCGGCAACGTTCCGACCCCCCTGCTCGAGAGCCTCGGCGGGCTTTTGCTCACGCGGCAGCTCATGGCGGGAGCCAAGCTCGGGATCTTTTCGCTCCTTGCCACGGGGCCGCTTTTTGCCGGGGAGGTGGCGGCCCGGCTCGGAACAGCTCCGGGTGCCACGGAGAAGCTGCTGGGTGCTCTCGTCGGCGCCCGGGTTCTTGCGTTTGATCAAGGCCGCTTTGCCCTCGCGCCCCTCGCCCGGTGCTGGCTCGACCCCGAGAGCCCGACCTCGCTCCTCGACAGTCTCCTGTTTCGTTACGACGAGTGGCGGTTCACCGAGAACCTCGAGCAGTTCGTGCAGACCGGTCGACCCCTCGATGTGCACCGGGAGCTCCCGGGCGAGGCCTGGGGCCGCTACCAGCGCGGAATGCGATCGCTCGCCGGGCTCTCCGCGGGGGAGGTGGTGCAGCGCACTCCCGTGCCTGCGGCGGCTCGCGCCATGCTGGACGTCGGCGGATCGCACGGGTTTGTCTCGGTCTCGTTTTGTCGCAAGTATCCCGCGCTCTCTGCCGTGATTCTCGACCTGCCCGCGGCGGTCGAGCAAGCGGCGCCGATTCTCGCGCGAGACCTCGCCCGGGAGAAACTCGAGGGACGAGTGGTCCACCGCGCTGGGAACGCGCTTGCCGACGACCTCGGCCGCGATGCCTGGGACATCGTCTTCGTGGGTCAGCTTGTGCACCATTTCGATGACGCGACGAACCGCGACCTTGTAAAGCGAATCGCGCACTCCCTAAGGCCCGGGGGGGTCGTGGTGCTGCAAGAGGTGATCCGCCCCGCAGCGCCAGGGGAGGGCGGGCAGCTGGGCGCGCTGATGGATCTTTACTTTGCGCTCACCAGCACGGCGGGGACCTGGTCGTTCCAAGAGATGGCGGACTGGCAGCGCAGCGCTGGGCTTTCTGTGAAGGCCCCGGTGCGCCTGCGCACCGCCCCGGGAATCGGTCTGCAGATCGCGCGACGGCCCGCATAGCCAAGACGCCAAGGCCTTCGCGCCCTGAGGCCCGGGCTACTCGACCGTCGCCGTAAGGAGGAGGAGTCTCTCGTCGCGACGTTGCGAGGATCCGGCGGCCGCCGCGAGTCGCGCGTTTCCTGCATCCACGTCCCTGGAGAGACCCCCGAGGACCACCGTCTTTCCCGGCTCCAGCAAAAGCGTCGTCGCGGATGTCGAAGAGGCCACGCGCTCGCCCGCGCGAAGCTCAGCATCGATGGAGCGCAGCTCGAGCTGGATGCGGCCATCGCCGAGAATCCTCGGCTGCGCCTCGAAGCCCGATCCTGCCGAGACGAACGTCGTCGCCCGGTGGACAGGAAGGCCTGGCTCTCCTGCGGAAACGCCCTGCGTGGTGAGCGGTACCGAGAGGCCGGTGAGGAGCCTTCCACTTCCGCCTTCCAAGATGCGGACCTCGCCCGCCAGATCGCTCTCCCGCGCGCCCAGATCGGCCGCGCCCCGGATCCCGGCCTCCGCGCCCTTCCCGGGGAAGGCGAGCGTGCCCACGCGCAGCGGACCCGCCGCGCCCGCCCAGTCGACGCGGATGCCCTGGTCTGCGAGCTCCTGCAGGCGACTCGACTCGTAGCGCAGGACCACCGAGCGAGGCCGACGATCCACTTGCGCAAGAAGAAGGAGTGCTGCTGCGACCCCCTCGCTCGATCCGGAGAGGAGCAGCGTGTTGCTTCCGCGGTCGGCCTCGACGGAGCCCGCGCGTGCCATTGCGGTTCGCGCGAGCGGGAGAAGCTCCTCGGCGGTGCGATGCTGCACCTTGTAGATCCGGACGACGTCGGCCGCGTGCGCGGGAGGTGCGAGAGCGCAAAGCAAGAGTGTGAATCCGATGAGGCTGCGAATCGCTCGCACCGAAAGCTCCTTTTTGGGCCTTTAGGGGGTGAGGCGAGGTCCGAGAGCAGCCTGACTAGACGCGTTGGAAAAGATCCACGGCGCGCACATCGAGGGTCGCGGGCCTCGCGCGGTTTCGCGCCCAGTCACGGAGCTCCTTGATGCGCTCCTCGTAGGTGTCGTAGAGGGGAACGGTCTCCTGGATGGCGTTGGAAAGGTCCGCGGCGGTGAGGTCACGGCTCTCGGAGAATGCTGTGTACAGGCCGGCGATCACGACCTGCTCGAGTTCCGCGCCCGAGAGCCGCTCCGCCTCGATCGAGAGATCGTCCAGCGGGAATTGCCTGGGTTCCCGGCCGCGCTTTCGCAGGTGGATGGCCAGGATCTCGACCCGCTCGGCGGGACTCGGCAGGTCCACGAAGAAGAGCTCGTCGAAGCGCCCGCGCCGCAGCAGTTCGGGCGGCAGGCTCGCGACGTCATTGGCGGTCGCGACCACGAAGACGGGGGACTGCTTCTCGGAGAGCCAGGTGAGGAATGCACCGAAGACGCGTGTGGTGCGGGGATCCGCGGCAGAAGCCGCAAAGCCCTTCTCGATTTCGTCGATCCACAGCACGGCGGGCGCGAGGGATTCGGCAACCGCCACGGCCTCCCGGACCGTCGCTTCGACGCTTTGTTCCCGGCTGCCGAACGCGGCTGCGAGGTCGAGTCGGAGCAGCGGAAACTGCCACTCGCGTGCCACAGCCTTGGCGCACAGCGACTTGCCGCAGCCTTGAACCCCGAGAAGGAGCAGGCCTCGCGGCGTGGGAAGGCCGAACTGTTCCGCCTCCTCCGCGAAGGCGCGGCGCCGCTCCCGCAGCCAGCGTTTCAGCTCGGAGAGGCCGCCCACGTCCTCAAGAGAGAGATCTGCGTCATGAAAGGAGAGGGCTGGCGTGCGACGCAGGGCTTGGCGCTTCTCGCGCACGATCCAGGACACGGCCGTGCTGTTGAGTGCGCCCGCCCGCGCGCACGCCTTCCGGAATACCCGGATCGCCTCCCCGGACGTGAGGCCCAGCGCCGCGCGCGCAGCCGCTGAAAGAGCTGCGTTCTCGGCTGGCGTCACGGCGCCGTCGCCCGTGGACTCGCGGAGCTTGCGAAAGACCGGTTCGAGTTCGCTGGCGCGGGGAAGCGGCAGCTCGACGATCGCCGCTTCGCGGCCCAGCTCGGTCGAGAATTCCAGACCGGGTCCGAGTCCCACCACACATTGTCGCCGCTTGGCGAGAAGCGGGAGCAGATCCCGCAGACGGCGCGCGGCGAGGTCGCCCTGTGCACCGCGCTGGGGATCGAGCAACACGACGAGCGCCGGCTCGCTCACCGATTCAAGGGCCTGGAGCCCGGCGTCGAGCGTCCCGGCGCCCTGTCCTTCGTCCCCGAGACCGGAGGCGATCGACCACACGACGAGCTTGCGCTCGCAGGCAGCGGCCACGCGCTCGAGCATGCGGAGCGCCCGCTCCTCCTCGAACGTGTCGAGGACGATCAGACGCCACCCTGTGCGGACGAGGAGCGCGAGCTCCTCGGCCGGATCCATCGCCTGTGTGCTCACGCGCAGTCCGCCGTCACGCGGATCACCTCCTCGAAGGGCGTCACGCCCTCGGCGAGCTTGCGGAGCGCGCCATCGCGCAGCGTCTCCATGCCCTCGAGGCGGCCCGCGTGCGTGATCTCCGTCGCGCTCTTGCCCTCATTGATGAGCGTCTGGACGCGACGGCCCACGTCCAGCATCTCAAAAACGCCGGTGCGGCCATAGAGCCCGGTGTGACGACATTCCACACAGCCCTCGCCGAAGCGCACGCGCAGCCGCTCGCGGCGCTCGACCGGGATCTTGAGTCCGAGGGCGGCAACCTGCTGTGGGGAGAGGGTGGTGTCGACGCCGCACTGTGTGCAGATCCTGCGGAGGAGACGTTGCGCGACCACGCCCCGCAGCACGCTCGAGAGGAGGAAGCGCTCTACGCCAAGCTCGACGAGGCGTGTCACCGCGCCGGCTGCGTCGCGCGTGTGCACCGTCGAGAAGACGAGGTGACCGGTCAGCGCGGCCTGGATCGCCATGTGCGCGGTTTCGCTATCCCGGACCTCGCCCACCATGATGATGTCCGGATCCTG
>DOUU01000295.1:7396-22952 GCA_003520425.1 Deltaproteobacteria bacterium | reverse complement strand
TTTCCCGAGCCCGTCGGACCGGTGACCAGGATCAGTCCGGAAGGCGAGGTGATCCAGCGCTCGTAGCGTTCCCGCTCGGCCACGTCGAACCCGAGGTCGTGCAGATCGGCGGCGAGGATGTTGGGATCAAAAATGCGGATCACGATCTTCTCGCCGAAGGCGGTTGCAAGGCTCGAGACGCGCAGCTCCACCTCCCGATCGGCGCGCTGCGTCTTGATGCGTCCGTCCTGGGGGCGCCGGCGCTCGGCGATGTTCATCCGTGCAAGCACCTTGATCCGCGAGGTGATCGCGCCGTGCACGGGAAGCGGAATGACCTCGATGTCATGGAGGATGCCGTCGATCCGGAAACGGATCACGCCGTCCCCCGTGCGGGGCTCGAGGTGGACGTCGGAGGCGCGTTGGTCAAAGGCGTAGCCCAGGAGGTAGTCCACCGCCGCGATCACATGTTCATCGCTCTGTGTGGCGAGCTCATCGTTCGAGCGCAGCTGCACGAGCTCCACCAGCGGGCCCCCCGCTCCCGGTCCCAGCTTGCGCTCGGCCTCGGAGATGCTGGAGCGGAAGCCATAGACGCGATCGATCACGGCGAGCACGTCGCGCTTGGAGGCCACGACGTAACGCACGGGCCTTTGGACCAGGCCTTCGAGCGAGTCGCGCAGGGTGCTGTCGAAGGGGTCGGCGATCGCGAGCGTCAGGGTGTCGCCCTCCTCGCCCACCGGAATCACGACGTGATGGCGGGCGAAGGGACGGGAGAGCGTCTTCGTGATGAGCTCGCTCCGCAAGCGGAGCGGGTCGATCTTGAGGTACGCAACTCCGCTGGCCTGTGCCAGGCACTCGGCGATCGCTTCCTCGTCGAGTTTGCGCTGCGGTCGCTGGGGATGCGCAAGCGCCGCGGCGGAGACGATTTCTGCGGGCGATACGTCGTAGCGGGCGGCGGTCTGGGAGCGCACCGAGCCGACCCGCTCCTTCAACACGCGGCTGCGCAGAGTGATCGCACGCGCCTTCACGTCCTCCGCAGCCGGCCCGGAGATGAGCCGCTCGCGCTGGAGAAGGTCGAGCAGCTCCTCCAGGGAGAGGGCGGCTCGCGGCTCGCCCGTCCCGGCGGGCGCCGCCACCGCTTCGCTCATCGTCCCGCTCTTCGGTTCGGCCACGTCACGGCTCTCCTCTCGCGGTCCATGGGCCCTCCCCGGGGCCTATCGGCCGGACGCTGGGGAATCCTTGACCGCGGGACTCCTGAGCCTGCCGGCGGGCGAGGTCCCTGCCGACGCGTGGAGCGCCCGCTCCAACGCCCCGGACACCAGCACGCTTGCGGCGATAGCTCTTCGACTTGAACGGGGGTGGGAAATGAGATGGGGCGCACAACCGCGCGGCGCCTCGTCTTGCCCGGAGCGTCGCGAGCCCTTGGGTCGCGGCCGGCGAGCCGAGGCCGGCCCGTTCGGAGCCGCTCGATCCAGCGCCTGCGCTTCGGGCGGGGTTTCCCTAGAACCTCAGGATCTCTGTTTCGAGACTCGTGAGATCGACCACTCCCACCGCGTTGTGGCCTCTTAGGTGCCCGGCACATTCGCCCGGGTTGAAGACGAGCCGCCGGGCAGTTCGCTCGATCACGCGGCGGTGTACATGTCCATGCAGGGCCACGTCATACGAACTCCCCGCGAGCTGCTCGAGGTCGCGAGGGTCATGCACGATGACGATCCGCCGCGACGAAAGGAGGAGCTCGAAGGGCGGGTCACGCAGCGTCATCCCGTACCGGCGGGCTGCTGCCTCGAGTCCTTCGCGTTCGAGATCGTTGTTGCCGTACACGCCGCAGAGCGGAATCCGCAATGCCGAGAACACCGCCAGTGTCTTTGGCTGTGTGATATCGCCGGTGTGGATCACATGCTCGACATCCGCGGCGTGGAAGAGCTCGACGATGCGCTCGACGTTGCGCAGGTGGTTGTGCGTGTCGCTCACCACACCGATTCGCATCCAGGCTCGCCTGCCTCCCGCGTGGCGCGATGCGGCTCGCGATCTAATACATNNGGCGCGATGCTCGCGATCTAGTACGCCAGCTTGAGCCCCGGACGCGGCCACTCCCGGCTGACCAGGCGCCCCGTGCCGGAGAGGGTCAGGTATGCCGTGCGCAGCCCTGGCCCGCCAAAGCAAATGTTCGTCGTAAGCGGATCCCCGGTGGGGGTGTGCTCCACGCGGGCGCCGTCCGGCGAAACAGCGGTGATGCCGCCGTTGACGAGCGTCGCCACGCACACCCAACCCTCGCCATCGACGGCCAGGGAGTCGAAGAGCTGAAAGCCCGGCAGCCCAACGAGGAGCGTACCGCCAGACGGTCCGAAGCCCGGCGCCTGAACGATCTCGCCCGGCTTCGGTACTTCCCACGCCCACACGCGCCCGGTGTGCGTCTCGGCGACGTACACCCGGCGCTGGTCGGGGGAGAGCCCCACCCCATTGGGCGAATCCAGCGGGAAGATGACCTCGCGAATCGAAGAGCCGTCGGCCTTGGCGTAGAAGACACCCGTGCGGTCTCTCGAGCGTTCTTGGGTGGTCCCGTGATCGGTGAACCAGAATCCGCCCGTGGAATCGAACACGAGATCGTTGGGTCCTCGCAGCAGGCGACCGTCGCACGAGTCGTAGATCACCTCGACCTTTCCAGTCTCGATGTCGATGCGCTCGATCCGGCCGTTGCGATGATCGGGAGGTGTGGTGCCCGGTACGGTGAGCCCGCCGAGGTTGTGCCAGGAGAAGCTTCCGCCGTTGTTCGTGACATAGATCTTTCCGTCCGGTCCCATGGCCGCGCCGTTCGGACCGCCACCCGGCTTGGCCACGACGGTCTTCTTCCCGTCTTTTGCCACACGCGTCAGGACGCCGCCCGCGATCTCGACTACAAGAATGCTTCCGTCGGGAAGCACGACCGGACCCTCGGGAAATCGCAAACCGCTCGTGACCTCTCGCATCTCGGGCATCGGGTCCCCCGTCTCTCATCCTGCAAGCTGCGCAGGCGCGCACCTGGGCAAGCGTCCGTGGCAGCCGCCGAAAGCAGGAGATTAGAATGGGCGCCCCAGGGCCGGAAGGGAGGCGACATGAGGTGGCTCGGCGTCGCGCCTTGCATGTGCGGCGCGCCTCCAGTCTCGGCCGACGGTCCCGCGGTCGGCTCGTTGCCGCCTGCTGCCGGGCGATGCCTCGAATCGTCTCCTTCCGGAAAGGGGTCCGCCGCGCCTCGCACCGGTCGCCGAGGGCCTGAGGCGCAAGCACGTCCGGGCCTCGCCCTGGGTGGCAAGGTCGCGTGAACGAGGGGTCGCGAGCGCCCGGGCGAGGAGAAGCCGCGCTCGAAGCGGGAGGCGGCCTTGCGCTCAAGCCCGTCGAGGAAGGCGCCTTCCGCATCGCATGGGGCGAGCCCGATTGGCTTGGGCCGGTCGCCCTCCGCGTCGAGCATGGCGGCGCTGTCTATGTGAGCGCGCGGGCCGCCGAGGGGGCCGGGGCCCGGCGCCTCTTGCCGCGGGTCCAGGACTTCGAGGGGGCGGACGGTCTCGGACCCTACCGCGGCCTTGCCCTTGCATGGCCCGAACTTCCACTGCCCCTGCTCACGACGGTGCGGGGTTACGAGAGCCTCCCCGCGCTCGTCTTTCGCGTCGAGGCCTTGGCCGAGCTTCGCGAGCTTGCAACCGGTGCCTTCGAGCGCACGTCCGTTGCCTGGCCCGCGCTCCTGCCACTGGCCCGCTCGGTGAACGGCGCTCCCTCGGGTCTACGCACCTACGCGCACCAGTGGACCGAGTTCGCGTTTCCGCTTTTCGGCGACGCCTCCTGCAGGGGCTACACGCTGGCCGAACACCGGCCGCCGGTCGTGATGCCCCTCCTTTTCCTTGCGCCCGAGGGCCGAACCCTTCTGCTGGGCTCCCTCGATCGCTTTCACGAGCAGACGATCGCCCTGCCGCGGACGGCGGCGGATCTCGCTCTTGGTGTGCGCTGCGGCTGGCAGGGGGACCTCGCGATGGTGCCCCAAGGCTTCGCGAGCGAGCTTGTGGTCTGGGCCGCGCCGGAGCCGCGAGCCGCCCTCGAGGCCTGGTGTGGAGACCTGCTGAGACGCTACGGCACGGTCCGTCCTACACGATATCGTGACGACGGCCTCGGAAAGCTTTCGTACTGGACGGACAATGGGTCCGTTTACTACTACCGCACCGAGCCCGAGCTCGGCTACCCGGCGACACTCGAGCGCGTGGTCAAAACGCTCCATGAGGAGGAGGTGCCCATCCGTTCCGTGCAGATCGACTCTTGGTTCTATCCGCACGAAACGCTGCGCCCGGTGTCCGCACAGGGTCAAGCGGTGGTTCCGCCGACGGGCATGCTTCGCTGGGAGCCGCGCGAGGATGTCTTCCCCGACGGACTGCACGGACTTCGCAGCCGCCTCGAGGGTCTCCCGCTCATCTTCCACAGCCGCCACTTCTCCCGCGCCTCCCCCTATTTCGAAGAGCACCCGGCGTGGGTCGACGGCGCGTACGCGCATCCCCGCGAGCCGGGTTTCTTTGGACTCCTGATGGCGCAGGCCGCGGCCTGGGGGGCCGTGACCTACGAGCAAGACTGGCTGGTCGAGTCGTTCTTTGGGGTCCGCGGGCTGCGCGAGGCTCCGGGCCGTGCGCGTGCCTGGCAGGAAGGGCTGGACCGAGCGGCTGCCGAGCACGGCCTCACGCTGCAATGGTGCATGGGAACTCCCGCGGACTGGCTCCAGACTCTGACGCTCCGCCACGTGAGCTCGGTGCGCACCAGCGGAGACTACCGGTACCTCTTCGACAACGGACTCAACTGGGTCTGGTTCCTGCACGGCAACGCCTTCGCGCGGGCCCTCGGCTTGCACCCCTACAAGGACGTCTTCCTGACGCATGGAGAAACGGGCCTCGGACCGGGCGAGAAGTACGTGGAGGCAGAGTCGCTCCTCGCGAGTCTCTCGGCGGGTCCCGTCGGTATCGGGGATCGCCTGGGCCACTCAAACCGGGAGATCGTGCTGCGAAGCTGTCGCCCCGATGGCGTGCTGGTAAAGCCCGACGCTCCCGTCGCAGCCTGCGACCGCTGCTTCCGAGAGAGCGCCTTCTTCGAGAAGGCGCTCCTGGTGGGGGAGACGCATTCGATCCACCCGGCGGGGCGCTGGCACTATGTGGTTTCGCTCAACGCGTGGCGCGGGAAGCAGCCCATCGCCTTTCGCGTCGAGCTCGCGGACCTCGGCAGGGATCGGCCGCAGGGCGATGTGGTTCTCTACGACTGGCGGCGGCAGGAGTGGATCCGACTCGATCGAGGCGGCGGATGGGACGTGCAGCTTCAATTCCAGGACTTTGACTACCGTGTGGCGTGTCCGGTGCTTCCCGGCGAGATTACGCTCTTCGGTGACGTATCNNCTGCTCGGAGCCCCCCTCGAGAGGGTCGAGGTCCGGGGCTGGAGCGCAAATGCTCCGAGCAGCGCCCGCGCCTGGTGTCCGGGGGACCGCAGGGCCCTTCCCGTCCGCGCGGGAGGAAGTGCGGAGGAGGAGGGAGTTGCGCACGATGCGGAGACGGGCGGCTTTGCGCTCCGTGTGCGCCTCGGTCGCGAAGGACGCACGCGCGTGCGCGTGAGCCTCTCATGACGACGCCGGGGTCGCGCCTGCGCGAGCTCTTGCGGACCCGGCAGCCCGTGGTGGCGCCCTTCGTCTTTGACGGCCTGCAGGCGAAGCTCGCGACGGCGGCAGGCTTCGAAGCCGTGTACATGACGGGATTCGGGACCGCGGCTGCGCGCGGGCTTCCGGACGTCGGTCTTCTGGGCCTGTCCGAGATGCTGGAGAACGTCCGCGTGCTGGTGCGCGCGGCGGGTGTGCCCGTGATCTGTGACGCCGACACGGGCTACGGCAATCCCGTGAACGTCTGGCACACCGTCCGGGAGTACGAGAGGGCCGGCGCCGCAGGCCTTCACCTCGAGGATCAGGTGTGGCCGAAACGCTGCGGCTTTCTCGCGGGCAAGCAGGTGATCTCGCTGCAAGACATGCTGCCGAAGGTGCGGGCCGCATGCGCGGCGCGGCGCGACCCGGACTTCGTCGTGATCGCTCGCACCGATGCGCTCGCAGCCCTTGGCTGGGAGGAAGCGGTGCGCCGAGCGCGCGCCTACCGCGACGCGGGCGCCGACCTGGTCTTCGTGGATGGGATCCGGACCCGCGGCGACATGGAGCGCTACGCCCGGTCGCTCGAAGGCATCCCGCTCGTCTACAACGGACAGCTCCCGGTGGCGGAGGTCGCGGCCTGTGGCTTCAAGCTGATGCTTCACATCGGAACGCTCCTCGCGGCGTTCGAACGAATGCGTGCGGCCATGGAGGAGCTCGCCGCAACCGGCGCGATCTCGGCCGGCCCCGCGCTCGATCGTCTCGAGGACCTGGCGCGGCTGCTCGGCCTCGAAGAGGTGGAGGCCATCGGGCGGCGCTACACGCCCGAGTGAGCGGGCGCTTTTGGCGCGTGTCCCCTTCCGCTCGGCTGGAGCTGTTGGCACCCTTGGGCCATGCGGCTACCCCGCCGTCTCGTCGTCTCCGCACCGGGAAGGGCCGGCGTCCTCGGCAATCCGACCGACCAGTACGGAGGCTCGCAGATCTCATGCTCGGTCGGGCTTCGCGCGCGGGTCACCCTCGTGGAGGCGCCGAAGCTCGTCCTCGCAAGCCAAGACCAAGAGTGCACGATCGAAACTCCGCCCGAGCTCGAGCTCCGCGGCGACCCCTTGGATCTTGCCCGCGCCGTGCTCGCGGAGGTGGGTCCGCTCGTTCCCCCTTGTCGAATCGAATGGACGAGCGAGATCCCGCTCCAGAGCGGCCTCGCGGGTTCCACCGCGCTCGTAGTGGCGCTCGTGCGCGCTTGTCTTGCATGGCAGCGCCGCATGATGAGGCCTCACGCCATCGCGGAGCTCGCACGTCACATCGAGTCCGCTCGGATGGGCGTTGTGTGCGGATTCGGAGACCAGTACATGGCGGTGTTCGGAGGCCTTCGATACCTCGACTTCCGCGGCAAAGCCCACGGGGAGGTTCTGAAGCCCCCGCGCTACGCCACCGTCGAAGCACTCGATCCGTTCGTGCCCTCTCTCCCCTTTGCCCTGGGGGTCACCGGCGTGCGACACCACTCGGGTTCTGTCCACAAGCCCATCCGGGAGCGTTGGCTGGCAGGGGATCCCGAGGTTGTCGCCGGCTATGCGCGCATGGCCGAGCTTGCGCGAGAGGGGAAGGTTGCGCTCTTGAGCGACGACCTGCGGCGCTTTGGCGAGCTTATGAACGAGAACCACGACCTCCAGCGAGGCTTCGGCGGCTCCGGCGAGTCGAACGAGAGGCTGATCTCCGCGGCGCTCCAAGCGGGCGCGCTCGGCGCAAAGCTCGCCGGGGCGGGCGATGGGGGAACGATCATCGCGCTCTGGCCGGACGGGGATGTCACTCCGCTGGAGCACGCGCTTTGCGCGGCCGGCGCAGTCGCGACGCCCAAGATGACACCGGTTCCGGGCGTCGAGGTCGAAGAAGATTCCGCAGTGCGCCCCGCGAATCCCAAGCCGCAGGAGTAGGGGCGAAGCCCTCGTCGGCGGGAGCGCGGGATCTCGGTGGCCGCGAGGTGGATCGCCGTTTCGGGGGCCCCCTCCGAGCGCGATGCCCCCGCGGGCCCGAGCCCGTCGTATCATGGGGCGTGTCCGAGCCGGCGCCCATTTCTCCGCCGTCCCTTGCGCTCCTCGCCCTTGAGGGCCGGGCCCTGCTCGAGCTCGGCGCCATGCTCGCCGCATGGCCGGAGCTTGCCCTCTCGCCGCGCGGCGACGGGCATCCTGTCCTGGTCCTGCCCGGCTTTCTGGCGAGCGACCGCAGCACCGGGCCTCTCCGTGCCTTCCTGCGCAGTCGCGGCTACACGACCCATGGCTGGGGCCGCGGCACCAACTGGGGGGTTTGGCCAGATGTGCTGCCCGCGCTCGAAGTCCGTCTGCGCGATCTTGTGCTTCGCCACGAGCGCAAGGCAAGCCTCGTTNNGATCTCGTGCTTCGCCACGAGCGCAAGGCGAGCCTTGTCGGCTGGAGTCTCGGAGGGGTCTTCGCGCGAGCCCTCGCGCGCCGGGCTCCCGGCGCCGTGAGGCAGGTGATCACGCTGGCGAGCCCGCTGCGTGCCTTCCACGCGAGCAGCCTCGGCCGTCTCTTCCGCAGCGGTCCTCACGCGCAGGAGGCGATGCCGGAGATCCTGGCGCGGGCGCAGGAGCCGGTGCCTGTTCCCACGACCGCCATCGTGAGTCGCAGCGATGGCATCGTGGCCTGGGAAAGCTGCACCGAGAAGCCCGGGCCCCAGCGCGAAACGATCGAGGTTCGCAGCAGTCACTGCGGCATGGGCCACCATCCTGCGGCCCTTCTTGTCGTCGCGGACCGCCTCGCGCAGGCCGAGGGCGCGTGGCGTCCTTTCCGCGAGAGCGTGCGCAGTCGCGCGCTCCTCGCGGCTCGGAGAGTCGGGATGTGATGCGCCGAAAGCGCCCCGGAGACGGTGATGAGTCGCTTCTTCTATGACCGGCTGAGCTTTCTCGACCGCTCGTTCCTCCTCGCAGAGGCACCGACGAGCCACATGCATGTGGGCGGCGTCGCCACGCTCGAAGCAGGTCCGCTGCTCAAGCCAGACGGCGGGATCGATATCGATCGCATACGCGAGTACGTGTCGTCGCGTCTCCACCTCATTCCCCGCTACCGCGAGCGGCTCGCCTTCACGCCGGTCGAGGGTGCGCCGGTCTGGGTGGATGATCCCCACTTCAACATCCACTACCACGTGCGCCACGCGAGCTTGCCCCGTCCCGGGGATGCGCGTCAGCTGAAGCGGCTGTGCGGGCGGATCGTGTCGCAGCAGCTCGACCGCTCCAAGCCGCTCTGGGAGATGTGGATTGTGGAGGGCCTCGAGGGCGCGGACCGCTTCGCCATGGTGACGAAGATCCACCATTGCATGGTGGATGGCGTATCGAGCGTCGATCTGCTGGAGGTGCTGCTCTCCCCCGAGCCGGTGGAGAAGATCGAGCGCGCCCCGCGCTTTGTCCCGCGGCCCGCCCCGACCCCTCTTGAGCTCGCGTTCGCCGAGACGGTGCGTCGGGTTCGCGCACCGGTGGACGCCGCACTCGATGTGCGCCGCGTGCTCCGCGACGCCGAAGACCCCCGCTCCGACCTGCGCACGATGCTGCGCGCGGTCCGCGGCACGCTGTCGTCTTCGCTGCGCGTGGTCTCGGATACACCCATCAACAAACCGATCGGTCCCCACCGTCGGATCGACTGGTGCAAGATGGACCTCGGGCGCGTGAAAGAGGTGCGCAAGCGCCTCGGCGGCTCTCTCAACGACGTCGTTCTCGCGATCGTGGCCGGCGCCATGCGGCGCTACCTCGAATCGCGGGAGGTCAGCGTCGAGGGGCTCGAGTTCCGGGTGATGACGCCCGTGAGCGTGCGCAGCGCGAACGAGCGGGGCACGCTCGGCAATCGCGTTTCCGCCTGGATGGTCGACCTTCCGCTCGCGGAGCGTGATCCGAAGGCGTGTCTCGAACGGATCCGTGATACGACGCTCCGGCTCAAGGAGGAGAAGCACGCCCTCGGCGCCGAGGTGCTCACCACCGTGGCGGGTTGGACGCCCGCAACGCTGCTCTCTCTGGGCTCCCGCATGGTGACCCGGGCCCTCCCGTTCAACCTGGTCGTGACGAACGTGCCCGGACCCCAGGTGCCGCTCTATTTGCTGGGCTCGCGCATGCATGACAACTACGGGCAGCTCCCGCTCATCAACTACCTCGGTCTTGGCATCGTGCTATTCAGCTACGCGGGCCAGCTCTGCTGGGGATTCACTGCAGACTGGGATCTCCTTCCGGATCTGCACGACGTGGTGATCGCCACCGAGGAAGCCTTCGAAGAAATCTGCGGCGCCGCCGGATTGGAATAGGAGTCCGCCATGGCAGACAGACTGCTTCTTCTCGCATCGCTCCTCTTCTGCTTCGCCGTGCCGACTCGGGCCGACGAGCCTTGCCAGTCGCCCTATCTCCCGAAGGTCACGGGCCAGGAGGACTTCGTCTACGTCTTCACTTTGGGCGTCGAGGGCATGGGAGACGGCTCCGACAAGCTGGTCACGGTGGGAGCGAATCCCTCCCGGCCCGACTACGGCAAGGTGGTGTCGAGCGTCTCGGTGGGGGGCCGGCACGAGGTGCACCATGGCGGGTTCACGGACGATCGCCGTGAGCTGTGGATGGGCGGCCTGGACGACAGCCTGATCTTCGTGTTCGACGTGGCCACAGACCCCGCCCAGCCGAAGCTTGTGAAGACGATCACGACCTTCACGAAGGACAGCGGCGGCGTGGTCGGTCCCCACACCTTCTACGCGATTCCAGGCCGCATGCTGATCTCGGGCCTGTCGAACGCCAAGGACAATGGCGGCAAGACGGCGCTCGTCGAGTACAGCAACCAGGGCAGGTTCGTCCGGACCATCTGGATGCCCGAGGCTGCGCCCTACGGGTACGACGTGCGGGTGAGCGCGAACTTGAACCGGATGCTCACCTCGTCTTTCGCGGGGCGCGCGAACTACATGCGGAAGCTGCCCGATCTGATGGGCGACGCGGAGGCGATGAAGCACTTCGGGAACACGATGATCGTGTGGGACTACCACGCGCGAAAGCCCTTGCAGACCTTCACGGTGCCCGGCGCCCCGCTGGAGATCCGCTGGGCCCTGGCCCCGCAGCACTACTTTGCGTTCTCTTCGAGCGCCCTCACCTCCAAGCTCTGGGGGGTCTTCCGCAAGGACGACGGCACTTTCGAGGCTGTGGAGGTGGCGACGATCGGCGATCCCTCGAAGGTCCCGCTGCCCGTGGACATCAGCCTCTCCGCGGATGATCACTTCTTGTTCGTCGATTCCTTTATGGACGGCACGGTGCGCGTGTTCGACGTGTCGCAGCCGCGCACTCCGACCGTCGTGCTCGAGCAGAAGATCGGCTCCCAGGTGAACATGGTCTCGCAGTCCTGGGATGGCAGGCGCGTATACTTCACCTCCTCGCTCCTCGCCAACTGGGACAAGACGGGCGCGGAGGACGAGCAGTTCCTCAAGGCGTTCAACTGGGATGGGAAGACCCTGACTCCGGTCTTCTCCATCGACTTCAAGGCCGCAAAGCTCGGCCGTCCGCACCAGATGAATTTCGGGAGCATCGACTTCTATCGCGGACGTGTGGCGGCACGCCCGTCGCCGGCCAGCCCGCAGGACGTGCCGCAAGCGGCCGAGGGGGGATGATGGAGAGCCGCCGCAGGAGAAGGGGTTTCCTGGGCCTCGTTTCCGCAGGCTTGCTCGCTGCCTCCTTGGGCGCCCACGCGGAGACCCCGCTTTTCACTCCGCCTGCTCCTGGAACCTACGAGCTTCCGCCCATCCAGCACGTCGCGGACTACGAGCTCCTCGATTCCCATGGTGCGCGGGTTCGCCTCCTCGGACTCGCCCCCGGGCAGGTGGCGCTCGTGTCGTTCGTCTACCAGCACTGCACCGATGGCTCGGCTTGTCCCGCCGCCCTCGCCACGTGGAAGCGCGTGGATGAGGCTCTGGCTGCGAGGCCTACGCTCGCGCGCCACGTGCGCCTTGTGACGGTGAGCTTCGATCCCGCGAACGACACGCCCGAGCGCATGGCGGAGCTGGGCCGGCACCTGCGGCCGCGCAGCGACTGGCGATTCCTCACTGCGCGCAGCGAGGCGGAGCTGCAGCCGGTCCTCGCGGACTACGGCCAGGACGTCCTGCGCCTGGTGGGCTCGGGCGGAGAGAGGCTCGGCCTCATCCAGCATCTCACCAAGGCGTTTCTGGTGGACGCGCACGGCGACGTGCGCGGCATCTATGGTTCGAGTTTCTTGTCCCCGCAAATCCTGCTGAACGATGTGCAAACCGTGCTCGCGGAAGAGTCGGCGGCCCGGCGCCAGACTGCGGCATCCCGGTGAGCGAGGAGGCGCTGAGGATCGAACGGGAGCGAGCGGCCGACTCCGCACACGCGCAAGGCCTTCAGCGCAGAATCGACGAGTACAACATCGAGGTCACGGGAAGACGGGACTGGACGCCGGTCGCGTTTTTTCTGCGGGACGGCAGCGACTGCGTGGTCGGCGGGGTCGTGGGCGACATCTGGGGAGCGTGGCTCCACGTGCGGGTGATGTGGGTCGACGCGCCGCTCCGACGGCGCGGTCACGGCGCGCGCCTGCTCCGCTGTGCCGAGGAGCTGGCGCGCGAGCAAGGTTGCGTCGGCGTGTTCCTCGAGACCTTCAGCTTCCAGGGTGCGAGCTGGTATCCGCGCCTGGGCTACGAGGTCGTGGCGGGACTCGGGGACTACCCGCCCGGCCACACCTACTACGTGCTGCAAAAGCGGCTGCGGCCGGGCGCCGGCGGAGGGGCGACATGAAGGTGACCTCACCGAGCGCCGAGGAACTCGCGCGACTTGCAGCGCAGCTCGGTCTCACGCCGGCGGAGGAAGAGCTCGCGTTCTGGCAACGGATGCTCGGCCCGATGAGCCTTGTCTACGCCGAGCTCGACGCGATGGCGGACGAGCTGCCCGCGCCCAAGTACCCGCGCGGGCCGGTCGTTGCGCCGGGTCCCGAGGACAACCCGTACAACGCCTGGTACGTGAGGACACGCGTGCGCGGCAGCGGTCGCGGACGGCTCTCCGGCAAGACGGTGGTCCTCAAGGACAACGTCTTCCTCGCCGGTGTCCCCATGATGAACGGGTCGCGCACGCTCGAGGGGTACGTACCGGAGATCGATGCCACGGTCGTGACCCGCATCTTGGACGCGGGAGGGGAGATCGTCGGAAAGGCTCATTGCGAGTGCCTTTGCATGTCCGGGGGAAGCCACACCAATGCGACGGGGGTTGTCCACAATCCCCGCCGCCGCGGCTACTCGGCGGGTGGCTCCTCGTCCGGCTGCGCAGCCCTCGTGGCGGCGGGCGAGGCTGACATGGCGATCGGGGGCGACCAGGGCGGCTCCATCCGCATGCCCGCCTCTTTCTGCGGGATCTACGGCCTAAAACCCACCCATGGCCTCGTCCCGTATACGGGAATCGTTCCCCTCGAGGTCACCCTGGACCACGCAGGGCCGATGACGCGCTCGGTGCGCGACAACGCACTCTTGCTGGAGGTGATCTCGGGCCCCGATGGCTACGACCCTCGGCAGAAGGCCCCGCTCACGCATCCCTACTCGCAGCTCCTTGGAGGAGGCATTGAAGGTCTGCGGATCGGTGTGGTGCGCGAGGGCTTCGGGCACGACAACTCCGAGCCGGACGTCGACGCCAAGGTCCGGGCCGCGTCGGGGCTCTTCGCGAAGCTCGGTGCCGAAGTCGAGGCCGTGTCGATTCCCATGCACCGGACGGCAGCTTCGATCTGCAGTGCGATCGCCTTGGCGGGCCTCGAACATATGCTGGTGTCCGGCGACGGTCTCGGCTTCGGGCGCGAGGACCTCTACCTCACGAGCTACATGGATTTCCACCGGAGCTGGAGGCGCCGTGCGAATGAACTGTCCGATCCCGTGAAGCTTGCGCTGCTCTGCGGCGTCCACGCGCGTCAACAATCGGGTCTGCACTACTACGCGAAGGCGTTGAATGTCGGCCGCAGGCTGCGGGCCGCCTACGACACCGGGCTTGTGGACCACGATCTCTTGCTGATGCCGACCACACCGATCAAGGCGACGCCGCTGCCCGCACGGGGAGCCTCCCGCGAGGAGATGATCCAGCGCGCCTTCGAGCACAGCGCGAATACACAGCCCTTCGATGTGACGCACCACCCCGCGCTCTCCATGCCCTGCGGCATGAGCGAGGGGCTCCCGGTGGGCATGATGCTCGTGGGTCGGCACTGGGACGAGCCTGTGCTCTATCGCGCGGCCTTCGCGTTTGAACAGGCGGAGGATTGGACCTCGCTCTAGGCGCCCGTCCCGAGTGGGCCGAGGAGCACGCGCGCGCGCAGCTCGCGGTGATCGAGCCCGCATGCGCGGTCCATCTCGTGAACAAAGGCCGGAAGCTCGAGGGCGCAGCGCAGGGTCCTCTCCTCGACGCCCCGTCGCGCCAGGCGCTCGGCCCACGCCGGCCACCAGGGTGCGGCCGAGAGCGCCAGAGGTTCCAGCACGAGCAGTCGGGCCCCGCGGGTAAGCCCGGTCTCGATCCCGCGCAGCAGGCGTTCGCGGGGATCGGAGTCGAGTTCGTTCACCACAAAGCCCAGCACCAGAAGGTCCTCGGCGCCCGCCCGCGGGAGCGCCTCGGGCAGGGCTGCGCGGCGCGTTCGCGCTTTCAGACCGAAGGCGTGTGCCGTGAGCATCGCCTCGTCGAGGGCCCAGCTCGAAAGATCGATCCCGTGGAAGGTCGGCGGGCTCGAGAGCAAGGTCGCGGCAGCGACCCCCGCCGCGCCCGTTCCGCAGCCGAGGTCATGGACGACGCGGACCCTCGAGAAAGCCTCGGCGGCGCGTCCGGCGAGGGCTCGATGGGCCATCAGGAAGTGGAGGGGAGCGTAGTAGGTGGCGAATGCGGCGCGCTTGCCCTCGCCTGCAGCCGCACGCGCCGCGATGCGGCCGCCCGAACGCCGCTCGACGTAGAGCGAGGAGAGGGCCTGCACGCCCTTGCGCACTTCGGAGAAGGTAAGCGGTGGCAGGTAGCGGCCGCGTGTGGCCTCGAGCCAGGCGTCGAAGGCCGCCCGCAGCGGCCCTTCGAGGTAAGGCATCAAGCGGAGCGCGATTCGCCGAGTGACACCACCCGCGCGCCCGCCACGAAGCGGTAGCGATCGGGAACGCAGGTGAGCACGATGATCTGGCACAGTCGCGCCGCCAGCGAGAGCACGATGCCCATGGCTTCGAGGCGCAGGGGGTCCGTGTATCCGAGCGCGTCATCGAGAACGACCGGCACGCCGCCCTCGTCGGCCGCGCACATCGCGGACGCAAGGCGCGCGACAAGGCCGATCTGCTCGCGGGCGCCGCCGGACAACGCGTCGAAGGGGACGGGAACGCCGTCCAGGATCCGGGTTGCGACTCGCAGCTCCTCATCGAGCTCCACGCGGAACCCCGATCCGAAGACGAGGGAGCCAAGACCCTCGATCTTTCGGCGAAGCGGTTCTGCGTAGGCCTGCCGCGCACGTGCCCTCGCGACCTGGAAGGTCTCGTAGAGGAGCCTCGCGGCCGCTGCCCGCCGACGCAGCGCGCGGCCATCGCGCGCGAGGCGTTCGTAGCGTGTGCGCGCGGCGTCGAGCCTCTCCTGGAGCCCCGCCTCCCCTCGCCCGGCGAGCTCGCCGGAGAGTGCGATGAATGCGGTTCGCGCGGCATCGAGTTCTGCGCGCAGCTTGGCGAGGGCCTCGAGGCTCGCCTCGGCGCGCAGCTCGATGCGTTCGGCGTCTACCGTCTGGAGGCGGACCTGTGCGGCTGCGAGCGCCTCGGCGCGAACGCGCGCACGCTCGGTCGCCCCACCGAGCGCCGCGGCCAGTTTCTCGTCCGGCTTCTTGGACCGTGCGATCTCGATCGCCTGTTCCGCTTGGCGTCGGGATTCCTCGGCGACGCGGAGGCGCACCTCGGCGTCTCGTCGCTTCTGGCTCCGCTCCTCGCGTCGGGCGCGAGCT
>DOUU01000295.1:0-7356 GCA_003520425.1 Deltaproteobacteria bacterium | reverse complement strand
GCGGGCACCCGGCGCTCGAGTCCCGCAAGCTTGCTCTCGAGCTGCTCGAATGTGAGGTCGCGGAGCTCATCGCGCTTTGCTCGCTCGAACGCGGCCTTTCTGCGCAGCGCCTCGCGGCGCGCCTCGTTCGCAGCCTCCGCCTCCGCAAGATCCGCGGCTCCTGCGGCGGCGAGCAGCCGCACAAGCTGCCCCTCCGCCTCGGCAGCTGCGTCAGCGAGCTTCGCCGCGCTTGCACCCGACGTCACGGTGAGCGCGAGCGTGCCCGGGACGACCACGCGCACGGACTCGGGGACCCGCTGCCGCCACGACTCGCCTTGTGCGAGGGGCTCGGCTGCACCGTCGATCTCGGGCACGACGTCGGCGAGCGCTTCGAGCTCGATCGTCGGCGCACCTGCGTCGAGGCGCGCGCGCGACTCGACCCACGTGAGCTGCGCCTGTTTAATTCTTGCGACGAGTTCGTCGGAAACTCGGGTCTTGGCCAGGAGCTCTTCTGCAAGTGCCGCGGCTCCCCGCGCCGCGTCGTAACGCTGCTTTCTCTCGCGCAGCTGCTCGAGCTCGATCTCCCCTCGCCGGAACTCGACATCCCTTCGGCGCAGCCGCTCGAGCGTTTCGGCCCGCTCGAGCGCGTCGCGCGCGGCCCGTTCTTCCACCTCGGCCTGCGCGAAGGTGCGCTCCGCCTCCTCCAACACAGGCTCGGCGGCCGCGACTTCATGGGCCAGGTCCTGCTCGATCTGGGCCCGCCGCGCGCAGTCGTCGACGGCACTCCGGCGTGTGGCGAGAGCGGCTTCACACTCCCGGCGCACGGCCTCCTCCGCTTCGGCGATGGCGCAAAGGCGCTCGCATTCAGTGCGAAGCGTCCGCAGATCTGCAAGGGATCGTTCCGCTGCCGCGGCGCGCGGAGCGAGCTCTCTCTCCCGCGCTTCGCACGCGGCAACCTCGCGGGAGAGCCGGGCCGCGCGCTCGACGTCCGCGTCGAAGCGGGAGCGTTCGGCTTCAAGGGCGAGAACCTCCGCCTGTGCGGCGCGCTCGGCCTCCGCGGCCTCCGTGAGAACCTTTGCGTCTTTGCCCGTCGGCGTGTGATAGAGCAGGTACTCGGCCCGCACGCGTGCGAACAGATCCTCCTCTCGCTCTCCCGCCGGCGTCTCCCCCGCTGCGCGGTCGAGAGCACGCGCGAGAGAGCTCTGCTGGCCAAGCTTGAGCGGTTGGATGCCGTCGCCCTGCACGATGCGAAGCGCTCGCCAAAGGTCCAGATCCACGCTCTCCCCCAAGATCGCCTGCATCCGCTCATGTGCCGCGCGCCCGGTCAGCAGCTCGGCGCGCGGCCTATGGATCGTGAGCTTGGTTTCGCGCTCGCGGTGAAAGCGCTTGAAATAGGTGAGCACGTAGCGGCCCGCCTCGGCCTTGAGTTCGATCTCCGTTCCGGCATCTCGGTCAACCGGTTTAACCGCGCGCACCCGCTCCTTCTGGCTCGAGTCCGGTTCGTCGAGCAACNNGGCGAGACTTGACTTGCCTGCTTCGTTCGGTCCTTGGACGATCGTGACGCCGAGGGGAGCGAACGTGACCTCTCGCTCGTCGATCCCGCGGAATGCGCGCACCCGCAGGCGCAGGAGCTTCAAGGCTTTGCCTCCGCGAGCCGTACGAGCAGAGCGAGCGCGTCCCGGGCGGTGGCACCGACATCACCTTCCGTCCGTGCGGCAGCCCGCAGCGCGTCGACCCCGGCGCGGGCGAATCCCGCAAGCTCGATCTGGCTGAAGTCATGGTCGTCGGGAACGGTCACGAGCGCCGCATCGCACACCTCCACCGCGGCCAAGAGCTCCCGGGCATGATGGAGCGCCTCGTCCAGTCGCGCGCGCAGTTGCAACGAGAGCTGGCCGGCGAGGCGGAGCTTCACGATCGTGCGATCCTTCGCGTCGAGTGCGCCGAGCCACTCCTCGAGGGCGACCACGTCTTCGACGCTCGCAAGGTCGACGCGCTCGCGCATGGTGAAACGCCATCTGCCGACTTGCCGCGGCGTGACCTTTGCGCCGTCGGGTCCGAGCTCGACCACGAGCACGTTTCCGGGATCGACCTCGTCGTAGTCCGTGGGCTCCGGGGTGCCCGCGTACCAGACCCGGCCGCTTTTGCCGACGCTGGTCGTCGAGTGGCGATCCCCAAGGGCAAGGAAGTGGATTCGCCCCTCCGCGATTGCACGCTCGACCCCTGCGATGTCGATCTGGGCGGGGTCGTCGCGGGCGCCCGAGAGCGCGGAGACGCCGCCATGGCCGACGCAAATCCGCACAAGACCGGGGGGGCATGGCGGCAGCTCTTGGACGAGACCGCCGACAAGGTCCCGCAGGGGCCGTTTGGAGGTCCAGGGTGCTCCAACGAGCTCGAGGCCGGGACGCAGGGTGAGGGGTGTCTCCCCTTCGAGCACGGTCACGTGGGCAGGCCGATGGTCCACAAACGCGCGTGAGCGGTAGACCGAGCCGGCGTCCAGAGGATCGTGGTTGCCCGGCAAGAGGAAGACGGGCGCCGGCACCTCGGCGAGAGCGTCGAGCGCCCGCATCACCGTGCGGCGGTCGACCTGGTTTGACTCAAAGACGTCTCCACTTACGACCACGGCCTCGCAGCGCTCTTCGCCCGCCACGCGGCCGAGCGCCCGGATGGCCTCGAACCGAGCCTGGGTGAATTTGGGCTGAGCGTCGTCCTCGGACAGAAAGTGGCGGGTCATGCCGAGCTGCCAATCCGCGGTGTGGAGGATGCGCACGGGGCGGGCGTGGGGTGCGGCGGCCATGGCCGAATCCTAGCGACCGGGCGTGACGGATGCGGTCACAAGCTGCCGCCCTGAGATGGGGAGGGGAACGGGACACATCGCAATTCAGGCTAAGGGTTTCGCCCGAGCCGTCCGCTAGGAGGAGCATGCTTCGCTCTCGCTACACGCGCGTTCGTCCCACCCCGGCTGAACCGCTGCTCGTGCAACTCATGGGCCCCCGCTTCCTCGAGCCCCTGCGCGCGCGGGATATCAGCCGCAGCGGGGTTGCCGTTTGGACGGCGCGCCCCATGGCGGAGTGCTCTGTGGATGCAAAGGTGCGGCTCGTGCTCCGGATTCCCGGTGGGCGCCCGGTGATCGCCCTGGGCGAAGTGCGCCACCACAGCGAACACCTCGACCATGAGTTCTTCGGTGTCGAGTTCGTGGAGCTCACCGATTGCCACCGAGCCCAGATCGAGGCCTACATAGAGCGGCGTTTGCGCGAGGAGCGCGCCACGCGAGATCTTGCCGCAAGGCCCAATCGCCGTCTGGCTTCAACCTAGTCGTCGCTAGGCCAGTTTGCGGGCCACCTCTGCGGCGCGGTCGAGGATCGGTAGCACCACGTCCGGGCTCGCAGGGGGCAGCCCGAAGAGGATGCGGTGGAACCCGTGCTCGATCCACCTTGCCGCCCCCTCTTCCTTGGGCGGCACGCCGAAGACGGTCAGGTTCAGGGATTCGAATTTGCGTCCGGCGCGCGCGGCAGCTTCGCGCAGTCGAGCGAGCCCTTTGGACGCATCGCCGCGCACGGCGATGGGCATCCAGCCATCGCAATACTCCACCACCCGCTGCGCGGCCCACTTCGAGTCCGCGCCGAGCAGAATCGGTGGACCGTTTTTCTGAACGGGCTTCGGCCACGACCAGATCGGATCAAAGTTCACGTATTCACCGTGAAACTCGGCATTTTCCTGCGTCCAGATCGCCCGTACGGCGAGGACTTTCTCGCGCAAGATCCTCCAGCGGTGCGTGAACGCGACGCCATGGTTCTCCATCTCTTCAGCATTCCAGCCTCCTCCGATCCCGAGGATCACCCGGCCATTGGAGATGGTGTCAAGCGACGCCACTTCTTTTGCGAGCGTAATGGGATCGCGCTCGATGATGAGGCAGATCCCGGTCCCGAGCTTAAGACGCGTGGTCACTGAAGCGGCCGCAGCCAGGGCGACAAAGGGATCGTGCGTGTGCCAGTACTCCCGCGGCAGCGGCTCTCCCCCCGGCCAGGGCGTCCGTCGGCTCGCCGGAATGTGCGAGTGCTCGGGGAAGAAGAGAGACTCGAAGCCGCGCTCCTCTGCGGCGCGGGCCAGGCGAACGGGCTGGATCGCGTAGTCCGTGGGGAGCATGCACACGCCGAAGTCCGTCATCGTGACCCTCTTCGGAGCAGAGTATCATGCGGCTGCCCGCACGACGGAGGACCCGATGGCTTTCGAGACGATTCGCACTGAGATCACTGACCACGTGCTGACCCTCACGCTCTCCCGGCCGGACCGCCTCAACGCCTTTACCACCCAGATGCAGCACGAGCTCCTCGCGGCATTCGACGAGATCGACGCGAACGACGATGTGCGGGCGGTGATCGTCACGGGAGAAGGGCGCGCCTTTTGCGCCGGGGCTGATCTCGGGAGCGGAGGCAGCACCTTCGACGCGAGCGGACAGGAGCGACTGGAGGATCACCGCGACGGCGGCGGCCAGGTGACGCTCCGCATCTTTGAATCAAAGAAGCCGGTGATCGCGGCAATCAACGGGTCGGCGGTCGGGGTGGGAATCACGATGACCCTGCCGATGGACGTCCGTCTTGCAAGCCAGAGCGCCAAAATGGGCTTCGTCTTCGCGCGTCGCGGGATCGTCCCGGAGGCAGCATCGAGCTGGTTCCTGCCGCGCGTCNNGGCATCAGCCAAGCCATGGAGTGGGTGGCGACCGGGCGAATCTTCTCCGCCGAGGAAGCCCTCGCCGGCCGCCTTGTCTCGCGGGTCTTGCCTGCGGCGGAGCTGCTGCCAGCAGCGCGCGCGCTCGGGCGAGAAATCGCGGACAACACAAGCGCGGTGTCGGTCGCGCTCGCGCGACAGATGCTCTGGCGCATGCTCGNNGACTCCAAGGCGATCTTCTCGATGGGACGCTCTGCAGACGCCTACGAGGGCGTGCAAAGCTTCCTTGAAAAGCGCCCCCCGCAGTTCAAGTTGCGCGTCTCGAAGGACATGCCTGCCTTCTACCCGTGGTGGAAAGACCGCCCTTCCCGCGGGTAAATGGGGTCCGCAGCGGCAAGGAGCGCTTGCGGACTTGCCGGTTTCCTGCGTTNNTGCGTTCCGAAGCCCGCGAATGTGGACTTACGCCACCGAGTTGCGTGTTCCAGCCGCAATAGTGTGACGGGTGTCACGGATTGGGATCGCGTCCTTCCGTACCGTCTGGGTGGGTCCACCGTTTGGGGGTAGGCATATGCGGCGCGACGCTCGCCTTTTGCTTTTCACCAGCGTCCTGCTCGTACTCCCGGCATGTTCAACGCTGCGCTTAGGGCGACCGATCGGTGTGGAAGAGCGCGGCCGCGCTGCCCAGATCCAGACCATCCTTGCAGACCGTGCACCCGAGATCGACCCGCGTGCACGCGTTGCGATTGCGGACGTGCTCATGGCTGCAGAGCGCGAGCAGGGTCTCGATGCCCTGCTTGCCCTTGCGGTGATGGAGCAGGAGAGCGGCTTCCGACCGGATGCTGTGTCGTCGCAAGGTGCACTTGGCCTGATGCAGATCAACGCCTTCGTCGGCCGGAGTGTGGCCGAGGAGCTCGGGATCCCCTGGAAGGGTCGAGTGACCCTCTTCGACCCGGTGACCAATGCGCGGATTGGCACCAGCTACCTGGTGGAGATGCTCGGCCGCTTTGGCAAGCGTGAGCTTGCGCTCACGGCCTACAACATGGGGCCGAACCGCCTGGATCAGCTCCTCGCATCCGGTCAGAAGCCTCAATACAACTTCTCGAAGAGTGTCCTTGCCAGGCGCGCCCGCCTCCAGCGCATCCAAGCCGACCCGGTGCTCATCGCGGGTTTCTGAGCCCGACCGCGCTTGCGGGAGGGTTAGAATAGGGTCGTGGAGTTCCTGCGCCTCCTGTGGACCTGCGTCGTTCGGGAGCGCTGCCCGTGCTGCGGCTCGGGTCGCTTGTTCGCTGGAGCTCTGCGCTTTCACGCGGCCTGTAGCGCCTGCGGGCTCGAAATCGAGCAGTGGCGCGGTGAGTGGATTACTCCCACCTACATTGCAAGCAGCGTGGGGATGCTGGCCGGCTTTGGACTGTTGGCGGCCCTCTATCTCAGCGGGCGGGGCCTCGATGGTCCCATACCGCTTGAGGTCGTGGTGGGCAGCGTGGCGGCGCTGGCGGCCGGAGCGGCTTTGAGGCCCTCGAAGTCCTTTTGGGTCGCCTTCCTCTATTGGATCGGGGCTCTGGAGGTGTCTGCCGAGACCCGAGCACGTCTGCGCTGGGCCACCTCCGAGAGCCCACAAGCCCCCCTGGCGGAACGCGCGGCAGCCGCCGACCGCCGCGCCCGCAGTGTGCGCCTTCCCCAAGAGGCCCCGAGGGCCCTTCCTCCCCTCCGCCGCTTCGTATCGCTGCGGGAGAGCCTCTTTCCGCGGCCCTTCCGGCCGTGGCTGCGTCGGCTCCTGCCTCCCGAGGTCAAAGCCAAGTCCGCGGACGATCACGTCTCCCCCGGCTTCCCGCCCCTTTGAGAACCGTCTCGAGGCGGACCGTTCCCGTGTTAAGGTCTCGTGACGCCGCCGGAGCGGGGCCAGGGAGATGAGAAAGACGGTGACAGTCGTCGAAACACGTTTGGGGAAAATTCGGGGAACCGAGGGTGAGGGCGTCGAGATCTTTCGGGGCATTCCCTACGCCAAGGCTCCGCTGGGCAGGTTGCGCCTCCGCCCTCCGCTTCCGCCCGAACCGTGGGCTGGGATCCGGGAAGCAACGCAGTCGGGCCCGTGCGCCCCGCAAAACGCCAGCATGGTGGGCGCCCTCCTTGGCCTCCCGGCCACAGAGGTGAGCGAGGACTGTCTCACCCTCAACGTGTGGACTCCCGCGGCAGGCGACGGCCGGCGCCGGCCTGTCCTCGTGTGGATCCACGGGGGCGCCTTCGTCTTCGGCTCGGGCTCTCAAGCGCCCTACGAAGGCGCCCAGCTTTCGGCCCTGGGCGACGTCGTCGTCGTCACCCTGAACTATCGGCTGGGTGCGCTCGGTTTTCTCGCCCTCCCCGCGCTCGCCGAAGAAGAAGGTGGGGTTTGCGGCAACTTCGGCCTGCTCGATCAGATCGCCGCCCTCGAGTGGGTGCGGGACCATGCGGCGGTCTTCGGTGGCGATCCCGACCGGGTCACCATCTTCGGCGAATCCGCAGGTGCCATGAGCGTCGGGACGCTGCTCGGCACCCCCGCCGCCCGCGGCCTGTTCCGCAACGCCATCGCACAAAGCGGGGCTGCGCACAACGTCTCGACCCCCGAACAGGGTGAGCGCGTGGCGCACGCGTTCATGAAGGAACTCGGGCTGGCGCTGACAGACGTCGAAGGCCTGCGGGCGATACCCGTCTCGGCGATTCTGGCTGCGCAGCAAC
>DOUU01000103.1:2080-3101 GCA_003520425.1 Deltaproteobacteria bacterium | reverse complement strand
GCCACCTGCGCTGTGGGGGGCGCCGGCTGCGCTGCGGGAGGCGCCGCTTGCGCTGTGGGGGGCGGCGTCGCATCCGCGGGAGCCGGGTCCGCCGCCGATGCGGAAAACGCCAGAGTGAGTCCCACGAGCGGACCGAGCGCGAGCGCCTTGGACTTCATGCGAACCCTCCGCGTCCTGCGCCTTCCGGCGAGGCTGCCGGCAAGCGCTATGGGTCCCGGAGAAGCAGGAGGCGCCCGGCGATGCGCAGGCCCTCCCCGTCCTGCGGGACGTAGGCTTGGCTTATATCGACCGGTCCGCGCTGGGGCTTAACGGGTATCGCAGGGGACCTATGGCGAGCAGGCGGGGCTCAGCCCTGGCCTGGCCCCGCTGACGCCTGGGTCTTGAGGCGCTCCATCATGGAGCGAACTTCCGCCGCCTGGGGCGGCTCGGGGGCGCCGGTCGGGGCCTTGCTCCGGGCGGCGTCGAGACTGGCCACCGCGCGCTCCAGGGTCTCCCGGGCCTTGTCCGGCTCGCCGTTCGCCTCGTAGGCCATGGCGAGGTGAAGGCGGATCACGTTGATCTGGGGATCTTCCGCGGGGGTAGCGCCCTCCGCTTCCCGCAGGTAGCCGACCGCCGCCGAGGAAACGCCTTTTTTGTAGAGCACCCAGCCCAGGGTATCGGCGGCGCTGGCGTTGTCGGGAAGCCCCGCCTTCGCCTCCTGCGCGAGGTCAAGCGCGCGGTCCAGGTCCTTTCCCTTCTCGGCGAGGAGATAGGCGAGGTTGTTCTTTGCAGCAGGCAGGTTCGGGTCGAGCTTCACGGCCTTGTCGTACTCCTCGATCGCGTGGTCCATGTCTCCGCCACTCTCATAGAGGGATCCCAACACGAGGTGGAGCCCCGCCACATCCGGCCGCGCTTCGATCGCCTTCTTGTAGGTCTGGATGCTCTCGTCGCGGCGACCGGAAGCGGCGAGGAGCTGCGCCAGGGCTTGGTAGGAAGCGATGTCGCGCGGATCGAGCTCGATCGCGTGCTTGAACGCCTGCTC
>DOUU01000103.1:1868-2044 GCA_003520425.1 Deltaproteobacteria bacterium | reverse complement strand
AGATGGCCGCTCTGCCGGTCGATCAGCAAGAGCGAGTTCAAGATATCGGGCTGGTTCGGCTGGGCGGCGTCGGCCCGCAAGAGGTAGGTCCGAGCGTCGTCCAGCTTTCCCATCGCCATGTAGATCCGACCGAACGCGTAGTAGGTCTCGCTGTCGCGCTTTGCCTCGGGGATCTT
>DOUU01000103.1:0-1836 GCA_003520425.1 Deltaproteobacteria bacterium | reverse complement strand
TCCTCGACCGCGAGGTCGTCCGCGCCCAATGCGGACTGGATGCTGGCGAGGAGTCTTCGCGCGTCGAGCATGGTGGCGTCGATCTCGAGGGCACGGGAAACCTCGGCCCTCGCGCCGTTGCGGTCGCCCTCGGCGTTGAGCGTCGTGGCGAGGAGATAGTGCGCCTGCGCCCAGTCGGGCCGGAGCTCGACTGTGCGGCGAAGCCCCGCGGCGGCGTCGCCTGTCTTCCCCTCCGCGAGGTCCATCTTCGCCTTCACGAACAAGGCATCAGAGTTGTTGGCCTCGCCCTTGAGAACGGCGTCCACGATCGAGCGGGCCTCTGCAATCTGCTCCTTGTTGGAATTGCGGTAGCCGAGATCGAGCAAGAGCTCCGCTTTGCGAAGACGCGCCTGGGTGTTGTCCGGTGCCACCTTGAGCGCGGATTCCACCGCATCGAGGGCGCCCTGGAGATCGTTCTTTCGCGCCCGGTAGGCGGAGAGCGTGAGATACGGCCCCACCTCGTTGGGCTTCGCCTTGGTCGCTTCTTCGACCATGGCGTCGGCCTTCGCGGTGTCGCCCCGCGCGCTATAGAAGCGCGCCAGCGTATAGATGATCTCGAGGTCGCCGGGCAGCTTCTCCAGCCCCTCCTTCAGCGTCTGCTCTGCTTCCGCGAAACGGTCCCGCGAGAAGTAGAAGCTTCCGAGCGATCGGTAGGCGACCGAGAGCTCCTCCGGCTTTGCTTTGGCGAGAGCTTCCTTGTACGTCGCCTCGGCTTCGGCGTCGCGAGCTTTGTCGCGGGAGAGAAAGCCGGCCAGCGCACTAAAAGAACTGTAGGTGGGCTGAGTCTCCGTGAGCTTGCGCAAGAGGGGCTCGGCCGATTTCGCGTCTCCGCTCCGCACGTAGAAGTCGGAAAGCGTGATAGACGGGCTCGACTCCCCCGGCGCCACCTCGACCGCCTTGAGATAGGCTGCCTTTGCGTCCTCCGGCCGCTTCAGCACCTCGAGAACGTGCCCGCGCAGGACGTACGCCTCCCAGCGGTTTGGATCCAGGGCGATCACCTCGTCGGCTTGCTTTAGCGCCTCGTCCGTGTCGCCCGCGAACCGCGACAGCTCGCCGTACCCGAGCTTTGCGTCGATATTCTTGGGATCGAGGCGGGCCGCCTCATGCAGCTCCCAGTAGCCTTCACGGACCTTACTCGAGGCAAGGTACGACTTCGCGAGCTCCCAGTGCGCAACCGCGCTATTGGGATCGAGCTGCAACACGTTCTTGAATTCGATGATCGCTTCGGCGTGCTTGCCCTCCTTCGAGTACTTCTCGCCGCGCGCAAGGTGCGTCGCCTTCTTGGCCTCTCGGCTTTGGCAGGCGAAGCCCGCGAGGCAAGCGAGGAGAAGGAGAAGGACATGGGCACGGGCGGTTCGGACGCGGAGCATGGGCGACCCCCGGCTGATGAGCCCGATGTAGGTATCCGATATGGGGAGCGGATTCAAGGAAGGCTGGGGGCCGCGGGGTCTTGGCCCTGCGCACCGCGGTGACGGCGCCAGCTCGGGTGGGTAAGGCCCATCCGAGCGATCATGTAGTTGAGCTTGCGGCGGGTGATCCCGAGGAGCTTTGCCGCGTCCTTCTGGACCCAGCCCGTCCGCCGAAGCGCCTCCTCCACCAGCGCGCGCTCCATCGCCGCGAGGGAGAGACTCGCCCCCGCAAGGAGCCCCGTGAGCTCTCCCGCGCCGCCCGTGCGAGCCGCGAGGGGTGCCGTGTCGGAGAGCCCGATGTCCGAGGCGTCGATGCGCGCGCCGTCGGCCATGAGGACAGCGCGCTCGATGGCATTGCGGAGCTCGCGCACGTTGCCCGGCCAGGGGT
>DOUU01000212.1 GCA_003520425.1 Deltaproteobacteria bacterium | reverse complement strand
TTGGCGATGTTCATGCTCAGCCATAACTGAGGATGGGGCCAGAAGCCCGTTTCCGCGGATTACCACCCGAGGGCGGCAGAGCGGCACGCAAAGGAGCCCTTGGAGAAAAATGTCACCTACGTAGGTCTCGACGCCCATCCAGAGACGATGCCATCACTGAGGGTGAGTACGCGGCACGGTTGCGGATAACACCAGCCCCCATTGACGCAGCGAAGAGGCCGCGCGGCCGAGGATCAGGGCGCAATCGTGGGCGAGGGCAAGTGCTCCCAAAGAGCCGAGTGATGTCCGAAGTGTCCTATCCTGGCCGCTCGTGGCCACGGTCTGCCGGAACGCCAATGGGCGGATCGTCTCCATCGACGCTATGGCAACTTGCGCGTTCGCCGACCACGCAGCCAAAGCAGCACCGACAGGATCGGGGCCAGCTCGAAGCCGAGACCGCAGCCCCTCTCGATCACGACAACGCCATCGCAACCGCGGAAGAGCTGCCCCGCAATCTCGCCCTGCAAGCAAGCTTGGGTATCCCCGACCGCAAGGCCAGTGTCTTGCACCCTAAAGATCGCGACCAAATCCGTTTGCCCATTCACTGTGACGATCTGGGTGGAGAGCGGGGTTGCAAACTTGGGTCCGAATCGCAGCGAGCTCAGGTCGATCTGGGTTACATCTACGTTGCTGGATCCGAAGACCGCGACCGGGAGCGGGATCGGACTGTTTAGGAAGATCGGATCCTTGGGAACAAACGGTTCCACTTCGATTTGAACAGGGACGACGATCGGAGTCGCTCGGAAGCCGTGGAAGCCGGTGCCATCTGTGTAAGTACCCACGATCTCGCCCGCGTTGTTGATCCCCGAGACTGCAGTGCCAGTAGCGCCCGGTACATCGACCGTGGTGTAGGTAGCGCCGTCCTTCACGAAGCCATGGGTCGGCCCGAGGCTCCCGGGGGTGGNNAATCTGGCCAGCGTCGTTGATCCCAAAGGCCAACGTAAAAAGGACCGAACCGGGGACATCCAGCGTGGTGTAAGTAGCGCCGTCTTTCAGAAAGCCATGATAGACCCCCGAAGGATCGGCGAAGGAGCCCACGATCTGGCCGCGGTTGTTGAGCGCGAACTCTTGGCCTCCAGGGCCAGGGACGTTGAGAAGCGTGTAGGAAGTTCCATCCTTTAGGAAGGCATACGCGGTCGTGGAACTCTGGAAGTATCCCACGATTTGGCCCGTGTCGTTGATCCCGCTAGAAAATGTACCGGAACCTGAGCTGCCATCTGCGCCTGGAGCGTCAAAGATCGCAAAGGAGGCCCCGTCCTTCACGAAGCTATGGCTCGTTGTGCGGTCCGAAAACCAACCCACGATCTGGCCAGCGTTGTTGATCCCCAAGGCTCGCGTGAAGAAAAGAGCGCCCGGGGCGTCGAACGTCGTAAAGTTGGCGCCGTCTTTCAGGAAGCCGTGCACTGCTGCACCGGTCTCGAAGTAGCCTACGATCTGGCCAGCATCATTGATCGCCGCGGGGATCGTGGTGCCAGGTCCGAAGCTCGCGGGGAGTTCGATGGTAGTGAAGGTGTAGTTCGTTGCGACGGCTTGCGGGGCGGCGGCGAATTGCAGCAGGACCATCGGTAGCACGACGGCCAAAGCGTTGCTGCGGACGCAGTATCCTTTGGTATGCGCCTCGTCGAACAATACTGAAGGAATGGGCGGGGGACGGTTCAGGGGGGTGCGATCATTCCCGTGCATGTTTCCTCCGAAATTGAATCGGGAGATCCCTGAGAGCGCGACCGGGGCCGGGCTCCCCCTCGTGGTACTTATCCTACGCAGCGCATGCGATCGTCAACTTTGGGCCTCGAGTCGGAGTCACGCCGGAGATCCTGAGGCTGGGCGACGCTTGGCCGCCAGGCAGTGCGGCTGCTCTGCTTCGTCTCTCGGGGAGCCGCCCTGAGGTCGGGGAGTACTGTGCGTGAGCGCCAACGCTCGCGCGCGATCAGCTGGTCTTGTGGGCGCGATCGGCGCAGCCTTTGGTACGGGTGCGGCCCAAGCGGTCGTTGCCAGCCTAGTTGAGGTCGTGAACCCAGCCAATAGTCCAGTGCCGACCAGCCCCGTGAACGTGATCGACCCGGGACGGATCGCATCTCAATCCACGGTTTCATTCGTTCCAGCTATCGAGCTCGGATTTCCCGCTGTGCACGCAGGGCATCGGGTCGTGGTCCAACATACCGTTGTAGATCTTGCCTTCAGCGTTGCGCCGAGCAGCGTTTAGGGGGACCCGATCGCGCACGAGGACCACGCGCAGCGCGCGTGGCGTACCGCGCTCCACTTCTCGGAGGCGCTGCGCGCTACGCTTGCTTCGCGCCCCATAAGTCTTCCGAAGAGAGTTAGACTGGTGGCCGAGACGGGTGGGGGCGGCCTGAGGAGAGCTCGATGACTGAGTCGAATGCAACCTCGGAGTCAGAGCTTGATCCCGCCGATCCGTACGCCCGGCAGGCTCAGACCTTCCCGCGCCTCAGCGAAGAGATGACGGAGCGGGTTGCTGGCTATGGGACCGAAGAGACGGTCGCGCGGGGCACACTGCTCTTCGAGCGGGGCCAGCGCAGCGTAGATTTCTTTCTCGTGCTCGAGGGTGCGGTCGAGATCTTCGACACGGATGTGCACGGAAATCCAAACGTCCTCACCACGCATCGAGCACGCGAGTTCACCGGCGAACTGGATCTCTTCAACGACCGGCAGATCCTCGTGTCCGCCCGCGCCGGTGAGGACAGCCGCGTCGTGCGAATTAAACATCCCGACTTCCGCCGTCTCGTGTCCGGGGAACCGGACATCGGCGAGATCATCATGCGCGCGTTTATCTTGAGGCGCGTCGGCGCCATCCTCCATGGCCGAGGAGGTGTGGAGCTCGTCGGACCCGGGCACGCCGCTGACACGCTCCGCCTGCAGCGGTTCATGACGCGAAATGCCTATCCCTACCGACTGCTGGACACCGAGACAGACAAGGATGCGGGGGGCTTCCTCGACTGCTTTCGGCTGACGAGCGACCAGCTCCCGGTATTGATCCTTCCTGGCGAGGTGGTGCTCCGGAACCCGAGCAACGGCGAGCTTGCCGAGGCGCTCGGGTTGACCGAGAGGCTCGATCCGGAGGTGGTCTTCGACGTGGCGGTAGTCGGAGCGGGGCCGGCGGGCCTCGCGGCGGCGGTCTATGCGGCGTCCGAAGGTCTCGCGACGATCGTACTCGAGTGCACGGCGCCGGGCGGCCAGGCGGGGACGTCCTCCAAGATCGAGAATTATCTGGGGTTTCCGACGGGAATCTCCGGACAGGCGCTTGCCGGGCGCGCGCAGAGCCAGGCCCAGAAGTTCGGCGCGCGCCTCGCGATTGCACGCGAGGTCTTGAACCTCGACTGCTCCGCGCACCCGTACCGGCTTGGACTCGACCGGGCTGGCACGGTCAAGGCGTGCACCGTCGTCATCGCGACGGGCGCACGTTACCGCAAGCTCGATCTGGAGAACTTTGCGCAGTACGAGGGCCAAGGCATTCACTACGCGGCCACCGCCATGGAGGCGCGGCTCTGCGTGGACGAAGAGGTGGCGGTGGTCGGGGGGGCCAATTCCGCCGGGCAGGCGGCAATCTACCTCTCGCGCCATGCCCATCACGTGCACATCGTGCTACGGGGGGCGGCTCTGTCCGAACGGATGTCGGACTATCTCGTACAGCGGATCCAGATTTCTCCCAAGATCACGGTGCACCCACTCTGCGAGATCACCGCGCTCGCAGGAGACCGGCTCTTGCGTGAGGTGAGCTGGACGGACCGTCGGAATGGTACCGTCACAAGCCGGCCCATCGCGAACCTCTTTTTGATGATTGGCGCCGAGCCAAATACGGAATGGCTTCACAACTGTCTGGCGCTCGATACCAAGGGCTTTGTCGTGACGGGCCATGATGATGAGGGTCGGGCATTGGCGTCGCCGTTCGCTACCACCAAGCCCGGCGTTTTTGCCGTCGGCGACGTACGTTCGGGCTCGGTCAAGCGGGTTGCCTCTAGCGTCGGTGAAGGCTCAGTGGTGGTTCAGGCGATTCACAAATTTCTTAATCCAGGGATCGCCTGAAGCAGGTTTCATTCGTGGCCCGCATGATTTGGCAAGCGAGAGGGCAGTTAG
>DOUU01000231.1:2763-2950 GCA_003520425.1 Deltaproteobacteria bacterium | reverse complement strand
GAACTCGCTCTTGGATGCAGCCGCTGCCTCGCGCGCTATTGTCAGCCGCTCCGTGAGCCGTTTCGTCTGATCCTCGAGCCCGCCGGAGATCGGGTGCCGGCAGATCCCGAGGCGGCGGCGGCGCTCGTGCGGGACGGGCTGTGCCTCGTTGACGAGCTCGAAACCGGATGGTTTCGGGGGCGAGAGT
>DOUU01000231.1:0-2755 GCA_003520425.1 Deltaproteobacteria bacterium | reverse complement strand
TGGATCGCAATGTCGAGTCGTGTGGCTGCGAAGAGGTGAGCCCTAGCTCTCCCTTCGCCGCGCTCCGCGGGTTGCGCGGGACAAAGACCGAAGGAGAAGGCTGATGGCAGTTCCGAAGGGCAAGACCTCGCGCATGAAGAAGAACAAGCGTCGTACCCACGACGCCCTCCGTNNCACGTTCGAAGTGCTCACAGTGTGGGACCCCCAAGGCGCCGCACCGCATCTGCCCGAACTGTGGCACCTACCGCGGTCGCGAGGTCGTCCAGACGGAAGAGGAGTAGGCGCAGCCGTGCTGGCGCTCCTGTTTCCCGGACAGGGTTCGCAAGAGGTGGGTATGGGCCGCGACGCCTACGAGGCATCGCCGGCGGCCCGGGCGGTCTTCGACCTCGCGGACGAGGTTCTCTCCTTTCCCCTTTCGCGCCTTTGCTTTGAAGGCCCCGAAGAAGACCTGCGCCGGACCGAGCTCCAGCAACCCGCCATCCTCGCCACCAGCGTGGCGCTTCTGCGGACCCTCGAGGAGCGGGTGGGACCCCGCGCGGCGTTCGTCGCCGGGCACAGCCTCGGGGAATACAGCGCGCTCGTGGCGAGCGGAGCCCTGGCGCTCGAGGACGCCCTGCGCCTTGTTCACGCGCGAGGCCGCTTCATGCAGGAGGCGGTAGCCGAAGGCCGTGGCGCGATGGCAGCCATCATCGGCTGTGAGCCGCAGGTCGCCGAGCAAGCCTGCGCCAAGGCCGGGAGGGAGACCGGACGAATCGTCGCTCCCGCGAACTACAACGGCCCTCACCAGACCGTCATTGCGGGCGAGACCATCGCGGTGGAGGTGGCCTGCGTGCGCGCACGGGAGGCCGGCGCCCGCCGCACCCTCGCGCTTCCCGTGTCCGCTCCGTTCCACTGCCCTCTCATGGCGCCCGCCGCCGAAAAGCTTCTCCCGGAACTCCTGAGGGTTTCCTTCCGCGACCCGGCGCCGCCGGTCTTCACCAGCGTCGAAGCCGCCCCGAACGCCTCTGCGGCGCGGATTGCGCCGCTCCTGCATGCCCAGGTGACGGCGCCGGTCCGCTTCACGGAAATGATCCGGGGGCTGGCCCAAGCGGGCGTAACGCAAGTCCTCGAGGTGGGTCCGGGCCGGGTGCTGACCGGTCTTGTTGCCCGGATCGCGCCGCGCCTGGGACGGCGGAGCCTCGAATCGCTGCAGGAGCTCGACGACGCCGTGGAGCTAGTCGTCGGCTCCGGTTAGGATCAGGGCCGTTGGCGCCTGGGAGAGGTCAGGTGCCCACGGAGGTGGGGTGAATGGCGCTGGAAGAACGCGTGACGGACATCATTGTCGAGCACCTGAACGTGTCGCGGGACGAGGTCGTTCCGGAGGCTTCGTTCGTCGACGACTTAGGTGCAGACTCGCTCGATATCGTCGAGCTCGTGATGGCGATGGAAGAGGAATTCGACGTCGAGATCCCGGATGACGACGCCGAGAAAATTCAGACCATCGGCGACGCCATCGCGTATCTAAAGGAAAAGCTCGAGGCGTGACCCCATGCGTCCCGAGCGGGCCGCGCGCCCGCGCGTCGTGGTTACTGGCCTCGGCTGCGTGACACCGCTCGGTGGCGACGTCGCCTCGACGTGGGCGTCCGCCGTGTCCGGTGTTTCAGGCGTCGGCCCGATTACGCTTTTCGACGCGAGCCGACTTCCGGTGCAGATCGCCGGGCAGGTGCAGGGGGCCGTCGAGGTGCCGGACCTCCCCCCCAAAGAGGCCCGCCGCCTGGACCGCTTCATTCTGCTGGCCCTGGCGGCGGCCCATGAGGCGTGGTTCGACTCCGGCCTGGGAGGTGGCGGAGTCGACCTCGAACGCGCGGGCGTGGCGATTGGCTCCGGGATCGGCGGCCTCGGCACCATTCTCGAGAACCACAGGATCCTGCTCTCCTCCGGGCCGCGGCGGGTCTCCCCCTTCACGATCCCCATGACGATCGGCAACATGGCGAGCGGGTACGTGTCGATGAGGCATGGCCTGCGCGGTCCGAACCTCTGCCATGTCAGCGCTTGCTCGACCGGGTCGCACGCGATCGGCGAGGCGGCCAGGCTGATCGAGCGTGGCGACGCGGACGTGATGCTTGCGGGAGGCACGGAGGCGCCGCTCACCGAGATCGCCGTGGCGGGCTTCGCGGCCATGCGAGCGCTCTCGACGCGATCGGACGCCCCCGAACGGGCGAGCCGGCCGTTTGACGCCGCGCGGGACGGCTTCGTGATGGCCGAGGGCGCGGGTGTCCTCGTTCTCGAATCCCTCGAGCACGCCCGTGCCCGCGGCGCGCGTATCCGGGCCGAGGTCGCGGGCTACGCAGCCACCGCAGATGCCGCACACATGACGCTCCCTGATGAAACGGGCAGCGGCGCGCAGCGCTGCATGCGCCTTGCGCTCGCGGACGCGGATCTCCCCCCGGAAGCCGTCGATCACGTGAACGCCCATGCGACGAGTACGCCTGCCGGAGACCCGGTCGAGGCCAGGGCGATCCGCGCGGTCTTCGGCGCTCACGCGGATCGGCTTCCTGTCTCGGCGACCAAGTCGATGACCGGCCATCTCCTGGGCGCGGCCGGGGCGGTGGAGGCGCTGCTGTGCATCCGTGCCCTCGAGGCCGAGCTGCTCCCGCCGACCATCAACCTCGATCAGCCCGACCCGGAGTGCTCCCTTGACCATGTGGTGGGAAAGGCACGCCCGTGCGCTGTTCGTGTCGCACTCTCCAACTCCTTCGGCTTCGGCGGCCACAAC
>DOUU01000308.1:40870-43165 GCA_003520425.1 Deltaproteobacteria bacterium | reverse complement strand
ACGGCTTCTCGCGAGTCGATTCGTGGCTTTGACGCATGGGCCGCGCTCCTTGGGTTCGAAGGACGCGGATCCCTGGTGGTGGGCGGGAGTCGGCTTGCTCCCGGAAGCCTTCCCTACGCTCGCATGAACGAGTTCAGGTTCGGAGGGTCTCATCTCAGACCGGCCTGGCTGCTCTCTTTCAGCCGGCCCGGCCACCCCTAGGCTCCGCTCGATTGCAGCGACGCTACCACGCGCACAGCGCGGGAACAACGCAAGGCGGACCTGCGGTCGAAACGCCCGGGGGGAAGGGATTCGGAGGAGCAGCGGAGCGAAGGAGAGCCATTCTCGTCCCCGGCCCGCGGCCACGGGAAAGCCGCGGGCGCGGGGCTCGTGGCCTGAGTCGCGCGCGCCGGTCGGCACAGCGAGCCCGCGGAGCCAGAGGCCCAACACTCTCCAGCGACTCGTCCCCGAAACACCTGGCGTGCGCTTTGCCCGCATCTTGACTCGCGAAGCTTCGTCAAGGCTCGCCACGAGAGCGTGCGCTACGGTCGCGGGGATGCGCCTCGCGCCCTGCACCCTTCTCCTTCTCGCTCTCTTTCTGGGCTGCGACCGGAGGATCGAGCCGTACGTGCCGGGAGAGGAGCCGTCCGCGCCGGACCTCTCGAGGATCTTTCCGCGCGGTGCCGAGCAGGCGAAGGAGGAGGAGGAGGGCGCGGGGAGGGCAGGGGGACGCGCGAGCGCTCAAGCTTCGGCTCCGGCGGCGGGTGCTCCAGCCGGCGCGTCCGCGGAGCGGGGCGTCTTGGGTCCGCCGATCCGCGGCACAGTCACCATCGCACCCGCGCTCGTCGAGCGCGCTCCCAGAGGAGCGGTTCTTTTCCTGATTGCTCGCCGCGGTGCTTCGGGTCCGCCCACGGCGGTCAAGCGCATCCCCAATCCCACGTTTCCGCTGGAGTTCGAGCTCGGCCCTGACGACCGGATGATTCAAGCCATGCCCTGGAGCGGTCCGCTCGAGCTCACCGCGCGTCTGGACAGCGACGGCAATGCCACCACCCGTTCCCCCGGAGACCTGCAAGGCTCGGCTCCCGGACCCGCGAATCCGGGCGATGCACAGGTCCGCATCGTGCTGGACGAGGTGCTCTAGGTTTGCCCCGTCCCTGGGAGGAGCTCGAGACCGAGCCGCTCGAGGACTGCAAAGTCTTTCGGGTCAGTCGCACGCTGTTCCGCTCGCCGCGCACCGGCCAGGTTCATCCTTTCTTCCGCATCGACGCTTCAGAATGGGTGAATGTCGTCGCGCTCACGAGCCACGACGAGCTCGTGATGGTGCGCCAGTTTCGTCATGGCGCGCGCCAGCTTACGCTCGAGATTCCGGGCGGCATCGTGGATCCCGGCGAGACACCGGCCGAGGCGGCCGCGCGCGAGCTGCTCGAGGAGACGGGCTACCGCGCGTCGGAAGTCGTGCCGATCGGCACCCTGAACCCGAACCCCGCCCTGTTCGGCAATGGCATCCACACCTTTCTCGCCCGCCGCGTGGAGCGAGTGGCGGAAATCCGCAACGATGCCGCCGAGGAGACGGCGGTCGAGCTTCTCCCCGCTCGCGATCTTGCCGCGCGCCTTGCGGACGGAACGATTCGGCACGCGCTGGTGGTGGCAGGGCTCTACCTCTACCAGATCGCACGAGGGCACAAGACCTAAGCCATGTCGCTCTTCGAGGGCAGCGAGCGAAAGCGCAAGGAGGCCCAGATGCGGGAGGCCGGGCGTCTTCCGCCGGGGCAGTCCCTGACCGAGAAGTGGCCGGTGCTCCACTACGGAGCGGTCCCCAAGGTCGACCTCGCGAGCTGGAGGCTGCGTTTTTTCGGCGAGGTCGAGGTTCCGACTGCGTTCTCCTTCGACGAGCTGCGTGCGCTGCCCCGCATCACTCGGTGCAACGACATCCACTGCGTCACCCGTTGGAGCAAGTTCGATTGCAGATGGGACGGCATCTCTGTGCGCGAGCTCCTCGCGCGTGTGCGTCCCACGCCGCAGGCCCGCTACGTGATGGTCCACGCCGAGCACGGCTTCAGCTCGAACCTTGCGCTCGCCGACCTGCTCGACGAGAGCGTTCTCCTCGCCTTCGGCATGAACGGGGAGCCCCTCACCCCCGAGCACGGCTGGCCCCTCCGGCTCGTGGTGCCAAAGCTCTACTTCTGGAAGAGCGTGAAATGGGTACACGGGTTCGAGTTGATGCAGCACGATGCGCCGGGATTCTGGGAGCGCAACGGCTACCACATGCGTGGCAACCCCTGGAACTCAGAGCGCTACTCGAATGACTAGACACCG
>DOUU01000308.1:7406-40720 GCA_003520425.1 Deltaproteobacteria bacterium | reverse complement strand
GGCGTCGTGTGCGTGACCTACGGCGCGGGCGGACACAACATCGTCAATCCCGTGGCCGGGGCGTATGCCGAGCAGGTCCCGCTCCTCGTGGTCTCGGGAGGGCCGGGCGAGGCCGAGCAAAAGCTCTCCGGCATCCACCACCAAGCCAAGGACGTGGAGAGCCAGTGGCGCATCTTCCAGCAGGTGACCTGCGCCGCCGAGATCGTGCAGCATCCCGAACGGGCGGCTCTCGAGATCCACGAGGTGGTGGGCAAGATCGCGATGGAGCGCCGCCCGGGCTATCTCGAGATCCACCGCGATTTCGTCGATGCCGAGATCCCGGTTCCGCGGGAGCTCGTAGAATGGGACGGGTCGTTCCCGCGACCGACCTCCGACGCGCGCAAGCTCTCGGAAGCGGTGGCTGACACGCTGGCACGGGTGCGCGCAGCCAAGCGGCCCGTCTTGATCGGAGGCCTTGAGCTCTATCGCGCGGCCGCAGAGCGCGACTTCCTTCAGCTCGCCGAGAAGCTCGGCGTCGCCGTGGTGACGACAGTGGACGCCAAGGGCGTCTTCCCGATGGATCATCCGCTCCACATGGGAATTCACGTGGGTCCCTTCAGCCCCCCTGCGGTCCAAAAGCGCGTGCGCGAGGCGGACCTCGTGCTGGCCCTCGGTACGCTGCTCACAGACATGAACCTCGGCGCGGCCAAGCCCCAGGTGCGGCGCGAAAGATCGGTGTGGGCCCTCGGTGAGCGCGTGAACGTGTCGTTCCACCAATACACCGACGTCATGCTGCGGGACTTCGTGGCGGCGCTGGCCAGAGAGAGGCTTCCGAATTTCTCCGAGAAGGTGGTCTATCAGGACAATCTTCTCCGCAAGAGGTCGAGCGGCGATGCGAAAGCGCGCGAGGAGCGAGCGGCGCTTACCAACAACGACCTCTTGCTCGAGGTGAATGAGTTCCTGGCCGCGAACAAGGGCTATCACGTCTTCGCCGAGTCCGGCGACATGCTGTTTGGCGGACTCGAGGTGCGGCTCCACGGCGGTGGGCTCTACTTCGCCCAGGGCTACTACGCGTCGATGGGCTTCGCGGTTCCGGCGTCCCTCGGCGCGCAGATCGGCACCGGAATCCGGCCCCTCGTGCTCTGCGGCGACGGCGGCTTCCAGATGACGGGCTCCGAGATTTCTCACGCTCCAAGACACGGGCTCTCGCCGCTGGTCGTGCTGATCAACAACTCCGGCTGGCAGATCTTCCGTCCCGTGTCCCCGCGAGAGGATCTGCTCTCGCTCCCGAACTGGCCGTACGCGGAGCTCGCCCAGGCGTGGGGTGGCGTCGGATTCCGCGCCCAGACACGGGCCGAACTGCGAGAGGCCCTGCGCGCCGCCCATGAGGTGCGCGAGTTCGTGCTGATCGAGTGCCGGATTCCCCCGACCGATCTCTCTCCCGTGACCCGCCGCTACATCCGCGCAAGCGCGCGTCGCGCACGGACCGGAAAGACTGCCAGACGCTGACGTGCCCCGCCCCGGGAACCCGTTCGCCCTCGGCCTTTTCTCAAGCAGGGAGACGGTCTGCCGATGCAGGAACGAAGGGAGGGACCGGATGGGGTGGCTTGCGCGCACACTCAGTCCGCTCGCCCTCGCTCTCGCGGGCCTTCTGCCCATCACCGAAATCGGCTCCGCGGAAGAGCCTTCGTCGATCTACGTCCTCACAAGAGCGGAGATCGCGAGCCTTGGGGCGCGCACGCTGCCCGACGTCTTGCGCGCGATGCCCGGGATCCGGGTGAGCGGAACGGGCGAGAAGGACTGGGCCGTCATCGCGGCCGGCCGGGGCGAGAGCCCGCAAGGGCGGCTTCTCGTGCTGGTCGACGGCCGACAAATCGAAGGGCCGGCCGTGCGCGCGCCCTCTTCCGCACCCGCGCCGCCAATCGGCCAGATCGACCGAATCGAGCTGATCCGCGGGCGCGCTGCGGCCCTCTTTGGCAAGAGCGCCTCAAATGGCGTGCTGCGGATCATCACCACGAAGGCCCGCGCGTCGCAAGGTGTGCTGAGCCCGCCGCGCGGAGGCTAGCTTCCAAGGTCCGCTGGCTTGCCTCGCACACGCGGTGCCGCTGGCACGCCCGGGGTCGGCGCTCGCAACGAGCGGATTTGAGGTGCCCGGGAGGCGGCGCCGCCCTGGCCTTGCGGAGGGGCACATGATCAAGCCGGCGCGGGGATCTTGGGAAATGACAGCGAAGCGCCTCCTCTTCAGGGCTTCACCCCGCGGCGCACGCTCTTTGCCCGAAACGTCTCCGCGGCCCGCGCACTTCCGAACCTCAAGCACGATCTTCGCGAGAGTCCGGGGCGCCGCCGCCCTTGTCCTCGGCTGCCTTTTTGCCGGGCAGGCCTTCGCGGAGCCTCTCCTGCCGCGCGACGTCCCCGAGCCTCTGCGTCCGTGGATCGGCTGGGTGATGCGCGGCCACGAAAGCGAGCTATGCCCCTCCTTCGTCGGGGAGGCGGGCCGACACGCCTGTGCGTGGCCCGCACGACTCTCGCTGGAGGCGGACGCCTCGGGCGCGCGCTTCAGCCAGGAATGGCAGGTCTACGCGGAGGGCTTCGTGCCGCTTCCCGGGGACGAGAAGACCTTTCCCCAGGACGTGAAGGTGGATGAGGTCCCGGCCCCCGTGGTGCTCCGCGCGGGAGTGCCAAGCCTGCGGCTTTCGGTCGGATCGCACCGCGCGAGCGGGACATTCCTGTGGGATGCCCCTCCGCCGCTCCTCGCGCTGCCGCCGGAGGTGGGCCTCTTGTCGCTGCGCTTGCGAGGCGAACCCGTCCCTTTCCCAGCGCGCGACGACGAGGGCCGGCTATGGCTCGAGCGGCCCGCCGGTGCAGGCGGTGAGGAGGACAAGGTCGAGCTCCATTTCGCGCGCCTTGTCGTAGACGATGTGCCGCTTGTCGTGGAGACGCGCATCGATCTGCAAGTCGCGGGCAAAAGCCGCGAGCTCGCCTTTCCCAGCGCCCTCCTGCCGAACCTCTTGCCCCTGTCCCTGGAAAGCGCGCTTCCCGCGCGCATCGAGCATGAGGGGCGGCTTGTCCTCCAGATTCGGCCCGGCCGCTGGCAAGTCACGCTCAAGGCACGAAGCGAAGGTCCGACGAACGAGCTTGCCCTTCCCGCCCTGCCGCAGGCGCCCCCTGCAAGCGGGGGTGCACAGGAGGCCTTCGACGCGAACGAAGTGTGGGCGTTCGAGGCGCGGCCGCAGCTTCGCGGGGTTGACGTGGTGGGGGGAGTTGCGGTGGATCCGCAACAGACGCTCCTCCCGAAGGAGTGGCGTTCCTACCCCGCATTCCTCGTGCGGCCCGGTGCCACGCTTCGCTTCGTCGAGCGGCGCCGCGGAGATGCCGAACCGGCGCCCGATCAGCTCACCCTCTCGCGCACGCTCTGGCTCGACTTCGACGGTGGCGGCTACACCGTGCACGACCTCGTCGGTGGAGCGCTGACGCGGAGCTGGCGCCTCGAGGTCGGACCCGAGATGACGCTGGGGCGCGTCGCCGTGGGCGGCGTCGATCAACTCGTGACGAAGCTTCCCGGCTCGCAAACCGTCGGCGTCGAGGTGCGGGAGGCACGGCCGCAGATCGAAGCCGACGCACGCCTCCAGGGTCTGCGCGCCCGCGTTCCTGCAGTCGGCTGGCAGTCCGATTTCACGCAGGTCGCCGCCACCCTGAACCTCCCCCCCGGCTGGCGCCTCCTTCACGCCGTGGGGGTGGATGACGCCTCGCCCACGTGGATCGCCCGCTCGAGCCTTTTGGACCTCTTTCTCGTGCTGATCACCGCCCTCGCGGCGGGCCGGCTGTTCGGCAGAACGTGGGGCTTGGTGACGCTCCTTACCCTTGGCCTCAGCTGGACCGAACCCTCGGCGCCCCGCTGGCTGTGGCCCGCCATCCTTGCCGCGGAGGCGCTGGTCCGCGTGCTTCCCCTCGGCCGGGTGCGCGAGAGCGCCCGCCTGCTGCGCCTGGGACTCCTCGTTGCCCTCGTCCTCGTTGCGGTGCCGTTCCTCGTCCGGCAGGTGCGCGAGGCCACCTATCCCGGGCTCGAGCCTCCGGAACCGATGTCGGCGGAGCCCCTCGAGCTCGCGAAAAAGACGCAGCCCCTCGAGCCCTCGCCGGCCGCCCCCGAGGCGCCGGCCCCCGAGAAGGCCCCTCTCAAGGCCCCAGGGAGGGCTGCCCGTCCGTCGTTCGAGTCGGCGATGTCCCTTGGCGGCGCGCCCGGCAAGACGGCAGTGCGCTGGGCTCCCGATCCAAACGCCTTGATTCCGACAGGGCCCGGCCTCCCGACCTGGCGCTGGCAGACCGTGACGCTGCGCTGGCGAGGACCGGTGCGAAGCGCCCAGGAGCTTCATCTGTGGCTCGTCCCTCCCGCGGTCAACTTCGTCCTCGCCTGGCTCCGCGTGGGATTGATTGTCCTGCTGGTCGTCTTTCTCGTGCGCACGGGCGCGCGCAGCCGCCGCCTCCCGCCCGGCACAGAAGCGCAGCCCGCAGGATCCGGATCCGGGGCCGGGCGGGCGGGTGCGGCCCTCTTGGCTGCCGTGGTTCTCGCCGCTACGGCGCTCGCCGCCGACGCCCGGGCCGACTACCCGCCCCAGGCCCTTCTCGACTCCTTGCGCGAGCGGCTGGCGGCCCCTCCGGAGTGCTCGCCGCGCTGTGCACAGATCCCTCGGCTGCGCATCGAGGCCGTGCGCGGGACGCTCCGCGCACGGCTTGAGCTCGAGGTGGCCTTCGAGACGGGCGTGCCGCTGCCGGGAAACGCACGGGGATGGAGTCCAAGCCTGGTCACTGCGGACGCGGCACCCGCCCGCAGCCTGCTGCGGAACAGCGCGGGGGTGCTCTGGATCGCGCTCCCGCCGGGCCGACACCAGATCGTGATGGAGGGGCCGCTTCCCGACCGCGACTCCGTCGAGATTCCCCTTCCCCTGCGACCGGCCCGCGTCGAGGCCCCTGAAGAGGCGCAGGACGGCTGGCGCGTGGAAGGCATCCACGAGGACGGCGTTCCCGGAGAGAACCTGCAGCTCGTGCGCACGCGCCGGGCCGAAGCAAACGAGTACGCCGGGGCGCCCCTCCCCATTCCCCCCTTCGTGCGGATCGAGCGCCAGCTCGAGCTCGGGCTCGAGTGGCAGGNNGCGGTGCCCCTCCTGCCAGGCGAGTCGGTGACGACCGAAGGGATCCGCGTCGAGGCCGGCCGGGTGACCGCGAGTCTTGGCCCCGACGTCTCCGAGCTTGCGTGGAGCTCTGTCCTCGCCCAGGCGGATGCACTCGTGCTGCAGGCTCCCGACACCGTGCCGTGGAGCGAGATCTGGCGAGTCGACGCGAGCCCGGTCTGGCATGTCGAGGCAACGGGCATCCCGCCGATCCAAATGGCCGCTGCGGGCGCGGGCTCCGAGCCGCGGGTGCGCGAGTTTCGGCCGTGGCCGGGAGAGCAGGTGCGGCTTGTTCTCACGCGGCCCGAGAGTGTGCCGGGCCGGACCCTGACCATCGACGCGGCCTCGCTTTCCCAAGCGCCGGGATTGCGCGCGAGCGACTCGACGCTCGAGCTTGTGCTGCGCAGCAGCCGGGGCGGGCAACACGCCGTCACCCTTCCGTCGGGCGCCGAACTCGAGTCCGTCCAGATTGCCGGCAAGCGGCAGCCCATCCGCCTTCAAGACGGGAAGGTGACGCTCCCCATCGCTCCCGGTCGGCAGACCGTTTCGATCTCTTGGCGCGAGCCCTTTGGCATCGCCGGGGTGCTTCGCACGCCCGAGGTGGATCTCGGTGCTCCTGCAGTGAACGTCGCGCTGCGCGTTCGGCCGCCCGCGGATCGCTGGATCCTCGCCCTGGCCGGCCCCCGGCGCGGGCCGGCGGTCCTGTTCTGGAGTCTCCTCGCGGTCGTGGCGTTGATCTCCGCGGGTCTCGGCCGGCTGCGCATGACGCCCCTTCGCTTCCGGCACTGGATGCTGCTCGGCGTCGGCCTGACCCAGGTGCCGCCTTTCGTGGGCGCCATCGTCGTGGGATGGCTTCTCACCCTGGGCTGGCGCAGGGAGCGGGGCGGAGCTCTTGGCGACCGCGCGTTTCGCGGCATGCAGCTCGGGATCACGCTATGGACGCTGATCGCCCTGGCGGGGCTCTTTTTCGCGATCGAGCAAGGGCTGCTCGGGCTGCCGCAGATGCAGGTGCGCGGCGATGGCTCCTCCGCGAGCGAACTCCTCTGGTACCAGGACCGCAGCGGCCCGCTCTTGCCGCGGGCCCTCGTGCTCTCCGTCCCCCTCCTCGTCTACCGGGCGGCAATGCTGGCGTGGGCCCTGTGGCTGGCCCTGGCCCTGCTCGGCTGGCTGCGCTGGGGCTGGGCCTCCTTCAGCGAGGGTGGCTTGTGGAGGCCGCGCCGTTCGCGGAGCGCCCCCAAAGCGTCGGGCGATCCGCTTCGCGCGGAGTGAGCGTCAAGGCGGGTCGGTCCTAGGGCCCGGCCTGCAAAATTCAGGGCCGCTGCCGCGAGGAGCTTACGAGGCGGGAGGGAATCTCACGACGTAGTGCACGACGTCATCCCCAGGGCGGTAGAAGTCGCGTACGCGGGCTTCCTCCCGGAAGCCCACAGCCTCGTAGAACGCGCGGGCCGGAGCAGCAGGCGCGTCGCCCGAGGCTTCGAGGGTGAGCAGCCGCACCTTGTGGGCGCTGCAGTCGGCGAGCACGCGTTCCATGAGTGCGTGCGCAATCCCACGGCGCTGAAAGGCTTGGTGGACGGCAATCCAGTAGAGGTGCCAGCATCCGTCGGTCATCGGTGTCGGGCCGTAGCAGGCGTAGCCCCCGAGAGATCCCTCGAGGAACGCGCCGATCATGTGGTAGTCCTCGTAGGGCCGGAGCGCTTCTTCGAACACGTCGAGCGCGGTGCGAATTTCCTCTTCGCGGAAGACCCGCGCCCCCCGCAACACCGATTCCACCGCGTGCTTGTGGTTGGCATGAAGCGCCCGCAGCTCGAGCTCAGGCACTGGCCGCACTCCAGGCCCAGTCGAGCTGACGCGCGACGAATTCGTCGAAGCGCAAGGCCGCGGCGCGAAGGGCCTCGTGCATGCCCTCGGCCGGCGAGAGGTCGGGGTTTGCATTCACCTCGAGAACGTGCGGAGCGCCGGATTCGTCAAGCCGCAGGTCGAGCCGGGCATAGCCGGAGAGCGCGAGTCCCGTCCAGGCTCGGCATGCGATCTCGCACAGGGCATCGCGAAGCGCCGGGTCCACGAGAGGTGCGTGGTCGACCCGCGTGGCCCTGTACTCGGCGCTCCCGACCCGCCATTTCGGGTCATAGGTCAAAAGGCGGGGGGAATCGGGGGGGAGCTCGAAGAGGATCTCGGACAAGAGGATCAGCTCCGGCTCTGCCCCGCCCGCCAGAAAGACGTGAAGCTCGCGACCGGGGAGATAGTGCTCGATCAGAACCGGTCCGCCGAGGGCGCCTGCGAGCTCGCTCGCCCGAGCGGCCGCCGCCTCGGGCGTGTGGGCGAGGCTCGCCCCGGTGATTCCGATCGAGGCGTCTTCGCGGGCCGGCTTGACGACCACGGGGTACTCGAGCCCCTCGAGTCGCTCCGCGGGGATCGGACCCGGATCCCGAGCTACGCCCTCTGGCGTCGGGAGGCCGAGCGCAGCGAGGCGCAACTTGGTCGCCGGCTTGTCGAGGAGCAAGCGCAGGGCCTCGGGCGGGCAACCCGTGACGCGGGCTGTGTGTCGGGCGATGCGCATAGCGGCCTCGCTCTCTCGCGCCGGGTCTCCGCGAAGCGACTCACACAGGTTGAAGGCCGCGCCAAAACCCGCGCCTCCGAGACCACGCTCGAGGGAGCTTTCGTCGCGCACCGGCACAAGGCAGGCCCGGTGGCCCGCGCGCTCGAGGCCCCGGGCGACTTCGCATGCTGCAGCCTGATTCACCTCGCAGGCGGCATCCCGCAGCTGCCCCGATGCCGCGGACACGTAGACAACGGCGACCCGCACGGAGTGCGCCGCGTGCCTAGGAGGCGCGCTGCTCGATGGGTACGTACTTGAGGCCCGTGGGCCCCACGTACTTGCCGCGCGGTCGGTAGATGCGGTTTTTCGCGTACTGCTCCAGCACGTGCGCACACCAGCCCGCCACCCTGCTCATGGCAAAGACCGGCGTGAACAGATCGGTCGGAATGCCCATCGCGTGGTAGACGGTCGCCGAATAAAAGTCGACATTCGGCAAGAGTCCCTTCTCGCGCTGCATTACGTCGTCGATGCGTACGCTCATCTCGTAGAGCTGGGGCTGGCCGATCTCGGCGGTGATCTGCCGGCTCATCTCGCGCAGGATCTTCGCCCGCGGGTCGCCTTCCTTGTACACGCGATGGCCGAAACCCATCACCTTGCGCTTCTCCGCCAGGGCTTCCTTCAGGAAGGGCTCGATGTGATCCATGGAGCCGATCTCCTGCAGCATGCGCATCACGCGCTCGTTTGCGCCGCCGTGAAGCGGGCCCTTCAGCGTTCCGATCGCCGCCATGATGCTCGAGTAGAGCCCGGACTCCGTACTCGAGGTCACGCGCGCCGAAAAGGCCGAGGCGTTGAGTTCGTGGTCGGCGTGCAAGATGAGGCAGGTGTCGAACTGCTTGACCCGCCTCGCCTCCGGCTCCTCGCCGAACAGCATGTACAGGAAGTTCCAGGAGATCGACTTGCCCTTGATCGGCTGCAGCGGCCACTCGCCGGTTCGTACCCGGTGGTAGGCCGCGATGATCGTTCCGAGCCGTGCCGTGAGCCGAATCGCCTTGCGCCGATTCGGCTCGTCCGCGATGACGTTCGCATCGGGATCGTGGAGCGAGAGTCCCGCCACGACCGCATGGAGGAAGTCCNNTGGGGAAGCGCCATCTTCTCGTGCAAGCTGGCCTGAAAATCGGAGAACTCCTTCTTGGTCGGGAGCCGCCCGTACCAGAGCAGGTACACGACCTCCTCGAAGGTTGAATTCGCGGCCAGGTCTTCGATCGTGTATCCGCGGTAGGTCAGTGTCGACCCCACGATTGCGCTGATGGAGGTCGTACAAGCCACGACGCCCTCGAGACCGCGATCGATCGCGCCCGCGNNTACGCCTTGGCCTTCGACAGGACCGCTTCGCGCATCGCTCGGGCGGCGATGCGTGCGATCAGATGGTCGTAGGGTAGCCCGGCTCGCCCGGTCGCGAACACGATGTCGCCTTTGTCCGGAGAGAGGCCGGGCAGAGGATTGGCCTCCAGGAAATACGGAATGCCGCCCTCGGCCAAGCGGAAGTCGAGCCGGGCGACGTCCCGGCACTCAAGGGCCCGGAAGGCGGCGAGCGCCGCGCTGCGCAGGCGGTCGAGGGCTTCGGCCGGGAGTTCGGGGGGAACGGCGTACCGCACCCGCCGCTGCCAGTCGCGCTTGGCCTCGATGGTGTAGACGAAATCGGAAAGCGGACCCCGCTGGGGCAGGACCTGCATCATCGCCGCGACCTCGGGCTTCTCCCAGCCAAGGACGGCGACCGTGACCTCGGGACCCGCCACGAACTGCTCGACCAGCGCGGGCTGGCCGTAGCGCGCGCCAAGCGCCTGCACCCGCTCCTCCGCGGCGCGTCGGTCGAAGGCAACCGCGAGGCCGTCGTGAATGCCCTTGCTCGAACCCTCGGACACGGGCTTCACGATCGCGGGCAAGGGAAGACCCGCAGGCAGCGCCTCGCCGGGGCGCACCACGACGCCCTCCGGCACGCGGACAGCGCCGGCGATGAGGCGCCGGGCGACGCCCTTGTCGAGACTCGCAGCTAGGGTGAGGGCATCGGAGCCCGTATAGGGGAGGCCGAGGTGCTCGCAGATGGCGGGGACCACGGCTTCCCGGCCCCTGCCGCGCAGACCCTCCGCCAAGTTGAAGACGAAATCAGGCGGCTCTTCCAGCAGCCGGGGAACGAGGCGCTGGTCNNCGGGCAGGTCGAACTCCTCGAAGCGATCGTCGACGCTGTCGGCGGGGTCCTCGGGCAGGCGGCTATAGACGACGGCTGCGCGGAGGCTCACGACCCCTGGATGACCCGGAGGTCGCGGGCTGCACGCCGCGTACGCGGCGTACGCGGCGTCCGCGGTGCGGGCGTCGAGGGCGGTTCAGGCCGCGCGGCGGGTGACACCGAGGCGGCAGCTCCGGCCGTCTCAGGCTCGCTGCGCAGCGCCTCGCGTCGTTCGTAGTGGGGCAGGCCCGCGGGTACGAGACGCTGGGACTCGTCGGCGAGCAGATCCGAGACGCTCTGCGCCGGGCGACGGGTGCGCCTGCGCCGAAGCTGGCCGTCGCCGTTGATCTTTGCCGCCGCGGCGACCGGCGCCTCGTCCGCCACGCTCACCAAAACGCCCTCGAAGTTGCGAAGCACGAGGGTTCTCTCACCCTGGCTCACCAGATAGTTCGGCATGAGGGGAATCTTCCCGCCGCCGTCGGGCGCATCCACCACGTAGGTCGGCACCGCGAAGCCCGTGGTATGGCCGCGCAAGCCCTCGAGAATCTCAAGGCCGCGCCGGATCGAGGTGCGCAAATGCGCGGTCCCCTTCACGTCATCGCAGTGGTAGAGGTAGTAGGGACGAACCCGGATTCGCAGGAGACCCTGTACCAGGGCCTTCATGACCTCGAGAGAATCGTTGACGCCCGCGAGCAGAACCGACTGGTTGTTCACGGGGATACCCGCGCGCAGCAGCCGGTCGATCGCCGCGGCGGCCTCTTGGGTGAGCTCGTTCGGGTGGTTGAAGTGCGTGTTCACCCACAGCGGCGAGTAGCGCTCGAGCATTGCCACAAGCTCGGGCTCGATCCGCATGGGGAGCATCACCGGCTCCCGGGAGCCGATCCGAACAATCTCGACGTGGGGGATCTCGCGAATGCCCCGCAGCACGTACTCGAGCTGCGAGAGCGGGAGCGTGAGGGGGTCGCCGCCCGAGACGAGCACGTCCCGGATCTCCGGGTGGCTGCGGATGTAGGCGAGGGCCTGGTCCACCTCTTCTGTGCTGCGGGCCGCATCCGAGCCGCGCCAGTTCCGCTTGCGGATGCAGAACCGGCAGTACGAGGTGCAAAAGCTCGTGACCACGAAGAGCACGCGGTCGGGGTAGCGGTGCGTGAGCCCGGGAGCGACCTGATCCGCCTTCTCGCCGAGGGGGTCGACCTCGCCGAGCTCGAGATCCACCTCCTCCTCGATCGAGGGGACGATCATGCGCCGGATCGGATCGTGTGGGTCCTCGGGGTCGATCAGGCTGAAGTAGTACGGCGTGACCGCAAAGCGATAGCTCTGGCCGAGGCGGTCGATCGAGGCCTGCTCGGCATCGGACAGGGGGAGCAGTCGCCCAACGTCGGCGGCCGTGCGGACCGTGTTCTGAAGCTGCCACCGCACGCTAAGCCACTGCGAGCTAGGGATGTCGCGCCAGGCGTCGTAGCGCTGGCGGCCGGCGCGCGAGCCGGACGGACCGAAGCCGGATGCCTCCGGCGACCTGAGTCGGTCCATTGCACGAAGTCTCCTCATCCTTGGGTGACCTGTGTTCGCAGCGCGGTTTTGCGGGTGCGACTCGGATTCCACTGGCGCGCGATTCTAACGGTACTGATACGGCGGTCCATACTTTTGTGCGAGCTTTTGTGACTTCGGCTCGCCATGCGCCTCTCTTGACACCCCGGAGCACCTTCCGTTCCTTCGGCCAAGTTCATGTCCCGCCGCCGCCCGACCCAGCTGCGCAGCGATCTGCGTGCCATGAGCGCCGACGCCGGTGCGTTCAGCGTGATGGTGGGGATCGGTGAGACCTATCTGCCTGCCTTCGCGCTTGCGGTAGGGGTGGGCGAGGTCGCGGCCGGGCTGCTCGCTTCGGTGCCACCGCTCGCAGGAGCCATCCTGCAGCTGGCATCGCCCGCGGCCGTGCGCCGGCTGGGCTCTCACCGCCGCTGGGTCGTCGTGTGTGCCGTGACACAGGCGCTGTCCTTCGTGCCGCTCATCGCGGCGGCCCTAGCGGGGCGCATTCCCACGGTGTTGATCTTCTTGGTGGCAACGCTCTACTGGGGCTCGGGCATGGGCACCGGCCCCGCGTGGAATACGTGGGTCGGCACCCTCGTGCCCTCGCGCTTGCGCGCCGGGTACTTCTCGCGGCGAACGCGGATCACCCAGATCGGCGTCTTGGGCGGACTTCTTCTCGGCGGGGCCGTCCTCGAGGCCGGAACCGAGATCGGCCAGCGCCTGCACGCGTTCGCTCTCCTGTTCCTCGGAGCGGCGGCCTGCCGTGTGGCGAGCGCACGCCTTCTCGCGGCGACGAGCGAGCCCATCCCGCTGCCCCAGAACTACCGCCGCGTGCCCGCTGCCGAAGCCCTCGGCCGGCTCGTCCGCCGCAGTCCGGAGGGCCGACTGCTCCTCTACCTCCTGTCCGTCCAGACCGCGGTCAACCTCTCGGCACCCTATTTCACGCCCTACATGCTGGGACAACTGCGGCTCTCGTATGCCGAATACATGGCGCTCGTCGCCGCCTCCTTCGGCGCAAAGATCCTGATGCTCCCGCTCCTCGGCGCACTCGCGCGACGCTTCGGCGCACGCCACCTCTTGTGGGTGGGTGGACTCGGCATCATCCCCCTTGCGTCGCTGTGGATCGTTTCAGATTGGTACAACTATCTCCTCGGCGTGCAGTGTGTGGCGGGGACGGCGTGGGGCGCCTACGAGCTTGCGACCTTCCTGCTCGTCTTCGAGACCATTCGTGGAGAAGAGCGGACGAGCGTGCTCACCACCTTCAACCTTGCGAACGCGTTGGCCATGGTGGCGGGTTCCCTGTTGGGAGGATGGCTGCTGGCGCATCTCGGAGAGCACCGCAGCGCCTATTGGGCGATTTTTGCACTCTCCTCGTTGGCGCGCGCCGGCACGGTCCTCTTCCTCGTCCGCGTTCCGACCCCGACCCTCGTCGCGGTCCCCGTAGCAACCCGTACGGTCGCAGTGCGCCCATCGGCCGGATCGATCGATCGCCCGATCCTTCCAAGCATCCGAAAAGCCGAGGACGAGGACGAAGCCTCGCCATCCCGGCCATCGGCGACGGCCCGCAGCCCAGGGGTCGGCGGGAGCAGCGCCAGCGTTCCAGGAGCGCGCATCACCCACTAGGCCGCGGGACCTCTCGAAGGGCGCGATTCACCCGAATCGCCGCGCGAGTCAGGGGTTCCGGAGGGCGCGCTTGTGGAGGCTCGGCCCGCGTGGAGCCCTTCTCCTTCGAGGACGACCAGCCCATGATCGGGACCGCTCCCCGGCTTGCCTCCCTAGGAAGGGACAGTGCAGAATGAAAAAGGCCGGCGATCGCCGCCTTCGATCAAGGGGTGCGCCTCGCGGCTCCAGCAAGGAGGTTCGCCGATGGCGATGCAGGTCTGTCACGGCGCCGTCCTTCAATGCAGCTTCGGAGTCGCGCCGAGCCAGCTCGTGGTCACGCCCGAGAATCGGGTGATGACGGGGGGAGTGCCGGCAGCAAACATCATGGACAACGTGTCCATGGTGAACGTCCAGTCCTTCGGGATGTGCATGTGCCCGGCCAACCCGGCCGTCGCGGCCGCGACCACTGCGGCGCTCGGAGTGCTCACCCCCATGCCCTGCGTACCCGTCACCCCCGCGCCCTGGGCCCCAGGCGCTCCGAACGCCCTCATCGCAAACATGCCCGCCCTCGACAGCACGTCCCAGCTGATGTGCATATGGGGTGGTGTCATTCAGATTGTGTTCCCGGGGCAGACCACCCAGATGATTCCCTAGCGGCGAGCGCCCGGACACGAGGGGGCAAGGCAAGGCGGCGAGGCCGCTCGAGAGCCTTTGCGCCGCGGCGTGACCTTGTGGTTTTGCGCACTCACTTGCGGTTCCGGTCGGAGAGCCCGCCTCTAGCGCTGCCACTGGACCAGCGGAAGCTCAAGGGGAATGCGGGCTCCGCTCGGCGCGGGCACGGCGCGCGCCGTGTAGTCACCCGCAGGACGCTGACCGGGGACCTGCGCGGTAAAGATGTACGCATTCGCGGCGCCCGGCATGGCTTCGGTCCGCTCCATGGGGTAGGACTCTCCCGCAGCGCCGCCTGCGCCGTCCACATAGAGCTCGACGCGAACCCGCTCTCGATCGAGGTCGCCGAGATAGACCTGAACGCGGAAGAAGTGACGGTCCTCCTTGGACTCCACGTGCACGGCGCCGAAGTGCAGGCTGCTCCAATGCTCGATCAGCTGCTGGCACTCGGCCACGATGCGTTGACCGAGCTTTCCGCCGTCGGCAGCGCGTTCGCGGTAGGCGAGAGCGGAGGGGAGGTAGAGCTCCTCGGTGTACTCGCGAACGGTGCGGCTCGTCGAAAAACGTGGAACCAGCTCCGACATGCTTGCCCGCATATGGGCGACCCAGGCGCGAGGAATGCCGCGCTCGTCCCGCTCATAGAAGCAGGGGATCACCACGTTCTCAAGCAGCGAGTAGAGCGCCTCGGCCTCGGCCGCATCCCAGGCGGGGTCGTCTCCGTGCGTCCGACCATCCCCAATCGCCCAACCGACCTCCGGCTGATAGGCCTCTGCCCACCAGCCATCGAGCTCGGAGACATTGAGACCCCCGTTGGCCAGGACCTTCATTCCGCTCGTCCCGCTCGCCTCCCAGNNCGTCGACGCCCTGCACGAGGTGCTGGGCGAGGGTGATGTCGTAGTCGGGGACGAACATCGCCCGAAGCCGGACTGCGGGCTCGTGCAAGAAACTCATCCACTCCCGAAGCATGGCTTTGCCCGGTTCATCTCGGGGATGTGCCTTGCCCGCGANNCGCCGCGCAAAGCCGATCGTCAGCACGTTTGGGTCGAAGGCATGGGCCGCCGCCGCGATGGCGTCGTTCGATTGCCCTTGCGCCGCGAGGGTCAGCGCAAGCCGCGCCCGCGCATAGCGCACGAGCTCGCGCCGGTTCTCGGTCCGCACGCTCCAGAGCTGCTCATCCGGCACACTGGCCAGCGCCTCGAAGCAACCTCCCGATGGATTGACCCACACGTCGTCGCCGCAGGCGGAGCGCCACATCTCAAGCGCTTTGGAGGAGACCCAGGAGAGCGTGTNNGCACGCCGTTGGTCACGTGGCCGACGGGGACCTCGCAAACCGGGATGCGGGGAAAAAGAGGGCTTAGGATCTCACGGCTCACGGCGCCGTGCAGGCGGCTCACTGCGTTAATCGCCCCGCTTCCGTGAATGGCGAGATAAGCCATGTTGAGCGGCTCCGTCGCATCCTCGGGGTGGATGCGGCCGAGGGCCAGCAGGCCGCGGCTCCCAATCCCGATCCGGTCGGCGTAGCGACCGAGATGGTGCGCGACGAGACCGGGATCGAAGCGATCGAAGCCGGCGGCGACAGGAGTGTGTGTGGTGAAGACGTTCCCGGCGCGCGTCACCGCCAGCGCCACANNTCAGGTGACAGACCTCCGGGCGCAGGCCGAGCTTGCCAAGCAGGCGCCAGCCTCCGATTCCAAGCACGATCTCCTGCAAGAGGCGGGTCTCGGAGCCGCCTCCGTAGAGCTCGCCGGTGATGCCGCGGTCCGCCGGCGTATTCATCGGATCATTGCTGTCGAGCAGATAGAGGCGCACGCGCCCCACCCTCGCGACCCAAGCGCGCAGCCACAAACGGTGGCCCGGCAGGTCGAGCACGATGCGGATCCACTCTCGTCCGTCGCCGTCACGCAGCGGGAGCACGGGTAGCTGGACCGGGTCGTTGTAGGGATAGAACTCGCGCTGATTCCCAGCCGCATCCAAGTCCTGTCGGAAGTAACCGCACTGGTAGAGGAGGCCGACGCCCACCACGGGCACGCCGAGGTCATTGGCGCTCTTGAGCTGGTCGCCTGCCACGTTCCCGAGACCGCCGGAGTAGATCGGCAGCGCGTCGCTGAGCCCAAACTCCATGCTGAGATAGCCGACACAATGCAGTGGTGAGGAGGGATGGTTGCGCTGGAACCACGCCGGCGCGTCAAGCGTCTCCCGGTAGGCACGCGCCGCCTCGGCGAAGCGCTGGCGCAGCGCGGGATCTGCGGCCACCTCCTCGAGCCGACGCTCGTCGACGCTCTGCAGCAAGAGCCAGGGATTCCTGGTGGCGCCCCAGACCTCGGGATCGATCGTCCGCCAAAACTCGCGTGCACCGGGGTAGGAGGTCACTCCGAGATCGAGCGCGAGCTCCGCAAGTCCTTCGAGACCCTTGGGCAGCGGCGGCGGTAGGTATGATCCGGAGATCGCCATGGCGCAGTCGCCTCCTCTGCGAGGTTGCGAAGCTGATCTCCATGTAGCACCCCGCGTCAAAGCGGCGAGTGGGGCGCGATGTCGCAGGCGGGGTTCGGCGTCCGCAGGTCGGGCGCCGCTTGACCCGCGCGGATCCCGAGGCGGCCTCCTGCGAGCAGCACCGAGGGTACGGCAGTAGAATGGAAAAGGATGCAAGAGGCGGTCGATCGTACGCGCCAGAACGGCCAGGGCCCTTCCTTTGCTCACTCCCCCACCATCGCCATCATCGGCGCCGGGGTGGCGGGGCTTTGCATGGGGATCGAGCTCAAGAAGGCCGGCATTTCGTCGTTCACCATCTTCGAGAAATCCGACCGTCTCGGCGGCACCTGGTACGACAACAGCTACCCCGGCGCGGGCTGCGACGTTCCCTCGCATCTCTACTGCCTTTCCTTCGAGCCGAACCCGGACTGGAGCCGCAAGTTCTCGCTCCAGCCCGAGATCGAGGACTACCTCGACCACTGTGCCGTCAAGTACAGCCTCTTTCGGCACATCCGCTTTCGAACCGAGATCGCAGGCGCATCGTTTGATGAACAGCAGGGCCTCTGGCGCATCCGGACCACGACCGGTGAGGAGCTGAGCGCGCACGTCCTGGTGAGCGCGACGGGCCAGCTCAACCGGCCGCATGTGCCGAAGCTTGTCGGTCTGGACTCTTTCGAAGGGACGACGTTCCACTCGGCGCGCTGGAATCACGATCACGATCTTGCCGGAGAGCGCGTGGCCGTGATCGGAAACGGAGCCAGCGCAATTCAGTTCATTCCCTGCATCGCTCGCGTGGCTCGCAAGGTGACGATCTTCCAGCGCTCGGCCAACTACGTGGTGCCGCGCTTCGATCGTGCGTACAAGGCGTGGGAAAAGTGGATCTTCCGGAACGTCCCCTTCGCCCTCAGGCTCTATCGTGCGTTGATCTACTGGCGACTCGAAGCACGATTCTTCGGTTTCTTCCGGGACAGCTGGATCAGCCGGAAGGTTCGGGAAGGCGCGCTCGCCCACCTGCGGGAAGAGGTCTCCGACCCGGCTCTCGTCGAAAAGCTGACGCCCGACTACCCGATCGGCTGCAAACGGATCCTGATCTCCGATGACTATTACGAGAGCCTGGCGCGTCCAAACGTGGAAGTGGTGACCGAGCCGATCCAGGGCGTCACCCGCGACAGCATCGTCACGCAGGGCGGAACCTCTCGATCGTTTGACACGATCGTCTTTGCCACCGGATTCGAGACGACCTCCTTCCTGGCTCCAATGGAGATCGAAGGTCTCGGGGGGCGAAAGCTCGCCGAGGAGTGGCGTACGGGTGCAGAAGCGTACCTGGGCGTCGCGCTCTCCGGGTATCCGAATCTTTTTCTGCTCTACGGACCCAACACGAATCTAGGTCACAACTCCATCATCTTCATGATTGAATGTCAGGTGAACTACGTCCTCCAGTGCATCGGGCAACTCTTGCGGCGCAATCTTCTCTATCTCGACGTGCGGCGGGAGGCGATGGACCGCTACAACGAACAGGTCCAGCGTGCGATCGAGAAGACCGCGTGGGCTGCGGGATGCCAGAGCTGGTACAAGACGGAGCAAGGGAAGGTCACGAACAACTGGTCCGGCTTCACCGTGGAGTACTGGTGGAAGACCCGAGCGCCGGACTGGAACGCCTACGAGCTCGTGCCCCGCGCCTAGGGGCGGGGGCCTCGCGTTTTCCGGGAGCGTTTCGCCGCGGGGTGGCGCGGATCGCCCTCGCGCCGCCCGTGGATTCCGAGGGTGCGCCGAAGGCTGCGGATTTTCCGCAGGGGAATGTGCGGAGCAAGCACCGCCCGGCGAGACGGGCGGACCGTGCGGTGGCCCTCGCTCGGTGTGACCCTTCCCATGGCGCGGCTTGCGGGCGCGCAGTCCCAACCGGTGCGAGGCGTTCGGTGCGCAAGCTCATCGTGGCGATCGCCTTTGTGCTCGGGATCGTGGGCGCGTGCGTCGCGGGTGTGGTTTTTCTCGAGCGCGCGCTGCTCTTTCCGAAGCCTCTCGCACCTCACGAGGACGCGGCGTGGCGCGGGGCCGGTGCGCAGCAGCTCTGGGTGCGGGTCAGCGGAGGTCAATCGGAGGCTTGGTGGCTTCCCCCCCTTCTGCCTTCCCGGGGGCCCGCTCCGCTCCTCGTTTTCGCCCACGGCAACGGCGAGCTGATCGACGCATGGGCGAGCGCATTCGACGAGCCGCGCCACTGGGGGCTTGCAGCCCTCCTGATCGAGTATCCGGGCTACGGTCGCTCGAGCGGCTCGCCCTCGGAGGCCTCCATCACGGAGGCCATGACGGGCGCCTACGACCTTGCGACCGCGCTCCCAGGCATCGATCCCACGCGCGTCGTGGTCTACGGACGGTCGCTGGGCGGCGGGGCGGCGTGCCAACTGGTGCGCCACCGACCTGTGGCAGCTCTCGTGCTTGAATCCACCTTCACGAGCGTGCGTAGTTTTGCGCATCGGTACGGGCTGCCGGGATTCTTGATCCCCGATCCCTTCGACAATCTGTCGGTCGTGCGCTCGTACACAGGCCCGCTCCTCATCGTGCACGGGGTTCGCGACGATCTCATTCCCCCTGCACACGCCGAGGAGCTTCACGAAATGGCACCGCGCTCCACGCTCGTGCTTGAGCCGTGCGGCCACAACGACTGCCCGCGCCCCTGGGGCGTCCTCCGGGAGTTCTTGGTCAAGGCCGGCGTGCTGTAGACTTTGGCCTTGGATCGCTTGCGCTGTCTCGTTCGGGTCGTGTGGTTCGTCGGTGGGGTTGGAGCGATGGCACCTCTCCTCTCGTGCGGCGGCAAAGCCCCCGGGACCCTCGGGGGAACGGGCCGTTCGCTCTCGCCCTGTCCGGCGAGCCCGAACTGCGTCTCGAGCGATGCAGCCGACAATGCGCACCAAGTCCCCCCTCTTGTCCTTGCGGTATCGCCAGAGAAGGCGTGGCCCGCGCTTCGCATGGCGGTCTCCTCGCTCCCCCGCACAACGATCGTCGACGACAGTGGTCAGTATCTTCACGCGGAATGCCGCAGCGCCGTCTTCCGGTTCGTAGACGATCTTGAGCTCCATCTCCGCCCGGACGAGGGAGCGATCGCCGTGAGGTCTGCCTCGCGCCTCGGCTACTCGGATTTCGGAGTGAACCGAGGCCGCGTGGAGACGCTGCGCCGGAAGCTTGTGTCGGCCGGCGTTGTGAAGCCCTAGGGCGTCGTCCTTGGCGGGGCAGCGGGGTGCGCGCGTGAAGCGCAGGAAGGCACGAAGACAACGCGCCGTCGTTTGCGGGAAGCGCCGGCGCTGTTCGTATCGGACTCCTCTGTGACCCGCGCCTCGACCGCGATCCTGGGCGGGCTTCTCGCCCTGGCACTTGTCGGCCTCGCTACCCGCCTCATCACGACGGGCTCAGTCTTCGGCGGCGGGAGCACGCTGCGCAAGGAGTTCCAGGCGAGCTGCGTCGAGAGCTGCCAAGGGGTGGGGGCCCCTCACGCCTCCTGTCGCTCCGCATGTGCCTGTCTGATCGAGGACTTGGCTTCGGGAAAGACTCCCGACGAGCTTGACCGTATTCTCGCCGTGCTCTCCCGAGAGAGCAGCGCCCGAAGCCCCGAGCTCGATGCGCTCGAGGCAAGCCGACAGCGCTGCGTGGCTCGCGTCACCTCGCCCTAAGCGAGGNNTGAGCCGTGGCCCGACCGCGAGCGCCTTTGCCATTCGGCGATCGAGCTTCCCTCAGCCGCGATTCCTCGATCCCCGGCATAACACTCCCGAGGTGATGGGCTGCCGGCCCGATCGAAGCTCGCCAGCAGATTCCACGTTTTTGTTGCATGACCCGCGCGCATCGGAGAGGATGCCCACTGCCGCGGGGCGGGGGATCCCTGTGCGCACGAAATGCTCTACGGGCTCCGACCCGGAGGTCGGCGCCATGAGGTCAACCGATGTCTGGACGGATTCTCGCTTTCGCCGCCGCGGCCGCTTTGGGGTTTGGCGCGACCGCCGCCAAGGCCGACCTTGCGAAGTGGGATCAGAAGCGCGTCGCCTCGATTGCCCAGCAACTGGCGGCCGCGGTCGGCGACCTGCGCGAGACCGTCCGCAAGCAGCCCGAGATGCCCAACGCACCGAAACGCAAGGTCCGCTACCAGGCGCTCGACGACCTGCGCACGCTGAAGCAGGTCTGCGACAACCTGGCTCGGGACCTTCGGGCGGGGAAGAACCGCGAGCAGAGCGAACCCACCTATCAGCGGATCCAGACAATTCGGCGCGACCTTGAGGAAAACGGGCGCAGAGCCGACATCAAGCTCGATACACTCAATAGCTACGCGAAGGTCGCGGATCTCAATCGTCAGCTCCGGCCCTACTACGAAGAGGAAGCGAAGGCAGGCGAGGGGAGTTCCGCACCGTCGGCGGCGCCCGCGACGACGCCCGCTCCAGCCCCATCCACTCCCGCCCAGTAGCGGAGGTCGCGTCCGCCGAGGCTGCGCGGTCCTATACTGTCGCGATGCCGCTCTCGAGCTCTGGCGCGCGGACGATCCAATTCTGGTTTGAGTTCGGGAGCACCTACTCCTATCCCGCAGCGATGCGCATCGAACGTGCTGCGGGGAAAGCGGGCGTCGCTCTTTTGTGGAAGCCGTTTCTCCTCGGCCCCATCTTCAGGGGACAGGGATGGAGTGACTCGCCCTTCAACCTCTACCCTGCGAAAGGTCGCTACATGTGGCGCGACCTGGAGCGCATCTGCGAGAGGGAGGGATTGGCTTTTCGTCGCCCGACGCAGTTCCCGCGCAATGGTCTCCTCGCGGCTCGGGTCGCGGTCGCAGGGCTAGCGGAATCCTGGTGTCCGGCCTTCATCCGCGAAGTGTATCGGGCGAACTTCGCGGAGGACCGTGACATCGCCGATCCGCAAGTCCTGGCCGACCTCTTGGGCCGCGTCTGCCCCGCCCCCAGGCCGGCGCTCGAGCGCGCGAGCAGCGAGAAAGTCAAGCAGCGGCTGCGTGCCCACGGGGACGAGGCCGCTGCGCTTGGCATCTTTGGGGCGCCAAGTTTCTTGGTGGGCCCTGAACTCTTTTGGGGGAATGACCGTCTCGAGGAGGCGCTCGCCTGGGCCGCGGCGCCATGAGGATCATCGGCGTCGACCTCGCAGGACCGTGCAACGTGCGCGACACCGCGGTGGTGTGGCTGCGCGAAGAGGAGGGGATTCTCCAGCTTGAGGGCTACGAGGGGAGTAGCGGGGATGCGACGCTCTTCGCCCTCACTCGCGAGCTCGCCGCGAGCGGCGAGGTGGCCGTGGGCCTCGACGCACCTCTCTCCTACAACCCGGGCGGCGGCGATCGGCCCGCCGATGCGTCCCTGCGCAGGGTCGTGACCGATGCGGGGCTTTCCTCGGGATCGGTGATGACGCCAACCATGACGCGCATGGCCTACCTCGCGCTCCGCGGCGTTGTCGTCGCGCGCGGGCTCGAGGCCGTGGCGAGCGCAAGGGCGCGCATCGTCGAGGTCCACCCGGGGGCGGCGATGGTGCTGCGAGGCGCACCCGCCAACATGGTGCGAGGCCTGAAGGGGAGCCGCGAAGCGCGGCGCCAACTTGTGGTCTGGCTTCAAGATCAGGGCCTGGGGGGTCTCGGTGCGTGGCGCAACCCGAGCGCCCACACCCTGGCTGCAGCCGCCGCAGCGCTCGCAGCCTGGCGCTGGAGCCGCGCGAATCCAGCCTGGCTTTGGCCGGCGTCGCCGCCGCATCATCCCTACGATCTCGCCTGCTAGAGCGGGCGCAAAGGGAGCCAAGCGGTGGAGCGCCAAGGCGACGCGCGCGGCGGTGCCATCCTCGAAACCACGCGGCTTCGGCTGCGCCCCTTCCTGCCGCGGGACCTCGATGCCTTGCACGCACTCTTCATCCATCCCGACGTGCGCCGCTTTCTCTGGGATGACCGAGTTGTCAGTCGAGACACGGTGCAAGGGCTGATCGCCGCGAGCCTCGCCTCCTTCTCGGTCCAGGATTTTGGTCAGTGGCTGGCCGAGGACCGCGGAACGCGGGTGCTCGTCGGCTTCTGCGGCCTGCGGCCGACGGACGACGCGCAGGAGATCGAGCTTCTCTACGCGCTCGCTCCCGAGCGATGGGGCGAAGGCCTCGCAACCGAGGCTGGGGATGCGGTGTTGACCCACGCTTTCCAACGCGTGGGTCTTCCCCGCGTGGTCGCTCGCACCGACTCGCCGAACCTCGCATCGGTGCGGGTTCTCGAACGGCTCGGAATGCAGTTCGAGGGCGAGCGCGTGGTGAACGGCCTGCCCCTGCTCCACTATGCAATCTCGGACGCGGCCTTCTGGGAGCGGCAGAGGATGCCCCCGCGGCCTTAGCCGATTCGCAAAGCCGCAAATGCAGGCGAGGCGCTCCGGCGGCCATGCGCGCCCTCTGCTTCGCCGGCGGAGCCTTTTGCGGCTGCCCTTTGGCACGATCTCGCGCCCGCGCCCACTTCTCGGTCAGATCCGTCTCAGCCGGCCTCCCGATCGCGCTTCGGGGTCCAGCGATATTCGACATCGGGTTCGCGCTCCGGCGGGGCGCTCACACCGAAGCGGACGATCCTGAAGCCGTACTTCTCATAGAAGGCGCGTGCGGGGCGGTTTTTTCGGAAAGTGAAGAGCACAAGTCCCTCGGGCGACCGGTCGATGGCTTTGCGCAAAAGCGCCGTTCCGACCCCCGTGCCCTGGGCTTCGACCGCAACGAAGAGCTGATCGATCAAGCCTCCGTTGAGCGCAAGCATACCGACTACGCGTCCCTCCCTTCGTGCAAGCCAGACCTCGCACTTCGCCACGACGGAATCGCGGAAGTACCCTAGGTCGTCCTCGAGCGTGTATTGCTGGATCACCGCAACGTAGGGGAAGGCGGAGCGCTTGCTGGCTCGCCACATGGAAACGGTCTCCACGAGGGCTTCGGGCCGATAGCGCTCGATTTCAACCGTCATGGGAGATGTCCTGGGTACCCTGGGAGAGGGAGGCGTGATCGCAGATGGTGACTCCCGAGCATTGTCGACTGATGGCGCGCTACAACCGCTGGATGAACGAAAAGCTCTACACACTGTGTGCGACCCTCTCGGATGCGGAGCGCAAGAAGGATCGGCGCGCCTTCTTCCGCTCGATCCATGGGACGTTAAACCACCTTCTTCTGGGAGACCGAATCTGGCTCGGCCGCTTCCTCGGCCAGCCCTTCCACGTCGAGTCCCTCGCCCAGGAGCTCTACTCCGACTTCGATGAGCTGAGAGGCGAGCGGGCGCGAACCGACGACGCGATCGATGCATTTGTGGCGGGGCTCACCCGGAAGAAGCTCGAGGCTGGGTTTGCCTATCGCACGCTCGTCGATCCTCAAGAGCGCAGCGCCCCGCTTTGGATCCTGACCACGCACCTTTTCAACCACCAGACCCATCACCGCGGGCAGCTCACGACCTTGCTCTCCCAGTGCGGGCTCGATCCAGGGATCACAGATCTCATGTGGCTCCCCGACCCGACGGACGCCTCGGGCCACGGACGACCGGGAGGGGCGCATCGAGGTCAATGAAAAGATTCCCCCCCTCGATCTTTACGGGGAACCGGGGAATGGGAAAGCCATCGTCGCTGCCGGGCCTGAAACCGGTGCGCAGATCGAAATCCCAGCCGTGGGCGGTGCAGGTGACCACGTGGCCCTCGAGGGTCCCCTCGGAGAGGGGATGCCCGGCGTGGGGGCAGGCATTCTCCAGCGCGAAGTACTCGCTCCCCACGCGAAAGATTCCGACTTCGATGCCTCGTACGAGGACGCAAAGCGCGCTGCCGGGGGCCAGATCGCTTGCCTCGCCCACGCGCACAAAGGCCATCGCATCCTCCCCTGAAGGTCCGTACGCTCGAGCTCACGTTATCCTGGGGGTCGGCCCATGACGACGGCGCCGCCCGACCTTCTCGCGCTCCGTGACGCCGCAAAGCGCATCGCCGGCTTCGCGCATCGCACGCCCGTGGCCACCTGCGCGACGCTCGACCGCATGGCAGGGCTCGAGCTCTTCTTCAAGTGCGAGCATTTCCAAAAGACAGGCGCGTTCAAGTTTCGCGGAGCGTGCAACGCCGTCCTCAAGCTTCCCGCAGAGCTCGCGATGCGCGGCGTCGTCACCCACAGCTCGGGAAACCACGCGGGGGCGATCGCCCTGGCCGCGCGAGCACGCGGCATCCCCGCGCACGTGGTGATGCCGAAGACCGCCTCAGCGGTGAAAAGGCGCGCCGTCGAGCAGTACGGCGCGCGAATCGTCGAGTGCGAGCCTACCCAGGAGGCGCGGGAGACCACGGCCGGGGCCCTGGTCCGGGAGACCGGGGGCACGCTCATCCCGCCCTACGACCACCCCGATGTGATTGCAGGCCAGGCCACCTGCGCCCAGGAGCTCCTCGACGAGATCCCCGCGCTCGACGCCATGGTGGCGCCGGTCGGCGGAGGTGGGCTCATTTCCGGCGTGTGCATGGCTGCACAGGGGCTCTCGCCTAGGGTCCGCGTGTTCGCTGCCGAGCCGAAGGCGGCCGACGACGCGGCGCGCTCCAAGGCGGCCCAGCGGCTTCTCTTGCACACGGGGCCGGTCCGGACGATCTGCGACGGCCTGCTCACGAGCCTCGGCGAGCTCACCTGGCCGTTCGTGCGGGACTGCGTGGAAGCGGTGATCGTCGTGGGCGAGGACGAGATTGTGCAGGCCATGCGTCTGCTGTGGGAGCGCGCGAAGCTCCTCGTCGAACCGAGTGCCGCAGTCGCGTTGGCCGCGGTCTTGAGCGACGAGTTTCGCAAGCTCCCCATGCGGCGGGTCGGCATCGTGCTCTCGGGAGGGAACGTGGACCTGGAGCGCCTGCCCTTCTGATTGGCATCTCCAAACGAGGACGCGATCGCCGCTCCGCGTCAATCTCTTGGCTTGCGACGGGGAGGGGAGCGGCTGTGCGGACGTCGGCCGCGAAGCGGAGCTCGGAGAGTCTTCGCGCCGTGCGCCTTTTCGGGAGCGGAGGAAGCCCGTGAACTTGAACCAGGTGACGATCGCTGTGACCAACCTCGCGCGCTCGATTCAGTTCTACGAAACCCTCGGCTTGCGCCGCATCGTGCAAGACGATCGCTATGCACGCTTCGTTTGCCCGGAGGGCGGTTCGACCTTCTCGCTGGAGCTCGTCGACAGGGCGCCCACCGGCTTCCCCGCGGTTGTCTATTTCGAGTGCCTTGCCCTCGACGAGACGGTGGAAGCGCTCAAGGCGCGCGGTGTGCAGTTCGACTCGGAGCCCCGCGACGAGCCCTGGCTCTGGCGGGAAGCGCGTCTGCGAGATCCCGACGGCCACCCCCTGTGTCTTTACTTCGCGGGAGGGAACCGGGTCTATCCGCCCTGGCGCATCAAGGACGCCTAGTCTCCGCCTCGAGCACTCGTTCGAGCACGACCTCGACCAGCTTCTCGTGAACTCCGAGCGCGGGAGTCACCCGCAGGGTCACGTGCGGGTGAGCCGCGAGTGCGGCCTGCGCCAGGCGCAGAATGTCCTCCGTCGAGTGGCTCCCCGGCGCAAGGAAGTAGGGATGGAGGACGATCTCCGACGCTCCCTTCGCGACGCACGCCGCAATCCCCTGGGCGATCGTCGGCTCCGCGAGATCCATGTGAGCGAAAGCGACGATCCGATCGGGAAGTCGCAAGCTCAGCCGCGCTGCGACCTCCTCGAGGACCGCGTTGGCCTCGCTGCGCCGGCTGCCGTGATCGACGAGGAGTACCGCGCGTCTCACACAGCCGCGCGCGCTGCCGCGAGGGCCTGCTCGAGGTCCGCACAGAGATCGTCGGCATCCTCGAGGCCGACGGAAAGACGCACGGTGGCCTCGCTGATGCCCTTGCGTCGTTTTTCCTCGGGAGGGAATGCGGCATGACTCATGAGCCAGGGGTAGCCGACCAGGGATTCGACACCGCCCAGGCTCTCGCCGAGCGAGAAGAGCTCGAGGGCCTCGCAAAAGGCGCGCGCTGCCGGCGCGCCGCCCACCAGATCGAGGGTCACGATGCCGCCAAAGCCGCGCATCTGTCGCCTCGCCACGTCGTGCCCGGGATGGTCGGCAAATCCAGGCCAGGCGACGCTTGCCACCTCGGGACGACCCCGGAGCCGCTCCGCGACGCGGGAAGCCCCACGTTCGTGCTGGCGCATCCGGACCGCCAGCGTCTTCACACCGCGCAGCGTAAGCCAGGCATCCCAGGGGCCGGGAACGCCGCCCGTCGCATTCTGCGCGAACTTGAGCCTTTGATGGAGCTCCTCGTCGTCCACCACGAGGGCCCCGCCCACCACGTCGGAGTGCCCCCCGATGTACTTCGTCGTGGAATGGAGCGCGACGTGTGCGCCAAGGGCGAGCGGGTTCTGCAGGTAGGGAGTCGCAAACGTGTTGTCGACCACGAGGAGCGCGCCGTGCTGGCGGGCGATCTGCGCGCACGCCGCCACGTCCACGATCCGCAGCAGCGGGTTCGTCGGGCTTTCGATCCACACCATCTTCGTCGCCGGCTCCATGGCCTTTGCCACCTCCTCCGGGCGCGTCGCATCGACGAAGCTGAAACGAATCGCGTAGCGGGGAAGGACGCGCGTGAAAAGGCGGTAGCTCCCCCCGTAGAGATCGTCGGCCACCACCACGTGGTCGCCGGCGGAAAGGACCTGCATCGTTCCCGCGACCGCCGCCATGCCCGATGCGTAGGCCAGGGCGAAGCGGCCCCCCTCGAGGGAGGCGAGGCAGGTCTCGAGAGCTGCGCGGGTGGGATTTCCGGTGCGCGAGTATGCGAACCCCTTGTTCTGATCGACCGCATCGTGCGTGAAGGTCACCGTCTGGTAAACCGGCGTGATGGTCGCTCCGGTAGCGGTGTCGGGCTCTTGCCCTGCATGGATCGCCCGGGTTTCAAATTTGCGGTTCACCGTCGAGCCAGCTCCGCCAAGACTTCGTAGGTGCGCTCGAACGAAGCTCTTGCGTCAGGGCCGTACGGGAACACGGCAGCGTTCAAGTCGGTCACGCCTGCCGCCGCCAGCGCCTCGATCTGGCGTTCGACTTCGCGGGCGTCTCCGGCGACGACGACGTCCCCGGGCCCCTTCGCGCCTTCGAGGTCCAGCATCGCGCGATAGGAAGGGAGCTGGCCGTAGAGGGCGAAGGACTTCGACGCGGCCTCGCGCGCGCCTGCGGCGTCCGAGGTCACCACCACCGGGAGCCCACACACGATGCGCGGCGAGTCCTTGCGTCCCGCAGCGCGTGCAGCGGCTTGCATCTGCGGGGCCAGGGTCTCCCCGATCGTCCGCCTGCCGGTCATCCAGGTGATCGTTCCGTCGGCGATCGTCGCCGCGATCTTGCGCATCCGAGGGCCGAGCCCGCCGATCAGCACGGGGAACGGCCGGGCGCCAGCGACCTGGAGACCGGCGTTCACCCGATAGCACTCGCCCTGGAAGGCCGCCTTGCCGGTCTCGACCAGCGTCTTCACCACGCGAACATACTCTTCGACGTGTTGGGCGACCCTGTGGAAGGAGAGTCCCAGCATGTTTTCGATCACAACCTTGTGGCTCGGACCCAGCCCGAGCACAAAGCGACCCCCCGTCGCCACCGCCGTGGAGAGGGCTTGCTGGGCCATGTAGAAGGGATGCCGCGAGAAGGTCGGGACCACGGCGGTGCCAAGCTCGATGGAGCGCGTCCGCAAACCCGCGAGAGCGAGCAGCGTCATCGCGTCGAACGAGAAGATATTGGGCACCCACGCCGTCTGGAAGCCGGAGGCCTCGGCTCGCGCAAATTGCTGGACGGAAGCTTCCAGACCGCCGCTCGTGTCACCCGCGAGTTCGCCCAGCGAAAGACCGATCCGGATGCCCTTCATCTCTCCCCCTTCCCCAGTAGCTGGCCGTCACTTCGACGTCCGTGCTTGGCACCACCTGACATGCGAGGCGGAGCTCGGGCGCCACACGGTTGCGTCGTTTGGCTTGGCGCTCGGGCTCCCTCTCCGGTGCGATGCCGTCGGCGCCGCGCACGACAAGCACCGCGCAGCGGCCGCACAGGCCCTCACCGCTGCAGGCTTGCGCGATCGGGAGCCCCGCTGCGCGGGCGGCTTCGAGCAGGTTCGTCCCGGGCGTGACGCGCAGGATCCGGCCGGAGGGGAGGAAACGCACCTTAAGGTCCACGCCGCTATTGTACCCGGTTGAACCGGTCCCAGCCTCTTCGATACCCTGCGGCCATGCCCAGTGCGGGAATCCTCGTGATCGGCAACGAGATCCTCTCGGGCAAAGTCGTCGATACGAACTCCCCTTTTCTGTGCCGCGAGCTGCGAGCGCTCGGCGTCGACGTCGAGCGCATCCACGTGATCCCGGACGTGATCGAAACGATCGCCCAGGACGTGCGGGAGATGAGCGAGCGTCACGAGTTTGTCTTTACCTCCGGCGGCGTAGGCCCGACCCATGACGACCTCACCATGGACGGGGTCGCGTTGGCGTTTCGTCAGCCCCTCGAGCTGAACAAGTCGGTGGCGGAGCGGATCGAGCGCGCGCAGGGCCACCCGCCCAACAAAAGCCAGCTCAAGATGGCCTTCTTGCCGAGCGGCGCAGTCCTGCTCGACGCCGGGGATCTGTGGTTCCCCGTGATCGTGGTCAAAAACGTGTACATCTTCCCTGGGATCCCCGAGCTGTTTCGCAAGAAGTTCCTGTCCGTTCGTGATCGGTTCCGAGGTGTGCCGTTTCAGCTGAAACGGGTCTACCTGATGCAGCGGGAGAGCGACATTGCCCACTACCTGAACGAGACGCTCTCGGAGTTCCCGGACCTTTTGATGGGCTCCTACCCGCGTACGGGAGAGGGGACCTATCACGTGATGGTGACGCTCGAGTCGCGAGATCCCGCGTATCTCGGCCGCGCCCTCGACGCGCTCCTCGCGCGGCTGCCCGCCGAAGCGGTGCAGAAGGTCGAGTGACTGGATCCCGCGATCCAGAGCCCCTCGGCGCGCCTCGTTGCTTATGGCCACCCGCTGTGGATGGTGGGCTCGGTCGCCCTCGCAGGCCTGGCCCTGCGCGCGGGCTTGGCGCTGCGACGGGCGCGTCTTTCTCGCGGCCCCAGGGCAGCCGGGGCCCGCAGGCGCCATCTGCGCCTTGCAAAGCCCGCCGTGGTCGCCGTGCTCGTGGGCTTCGCGGGAGGACCGCTGTCCATGTTCTTCCTGCGCGACCAGGCGCCCTTCACAACGCTGCACGCGCTCCTCGGCACGCTCGCGGCGGCGCTCTTTGTGGCGGCCGCGATGCTCGGCCATCGGATCGAGGAGGGGGCGTCCCGCGCCACCGCTGCGCATGGGATGCTCGGCGTAGCCGCCTTCCTCGCGGCCGCCGGCGCGGCGATCGCGGGCTTCGTGCTCCTTCCCTAGCCGCGCCGGCGCACAGCGCGCTCAGTGATCGTGCCGGTGGTGGAGATCCGGGCGATGGGGGTGGGCGTGCGCAAACGGCGCATGGCGATGCCAGTGGGAGTGCCGGAGCCACGGCCCTGCGCCGGGATGAATGTGAAGATGATGGCCATCGTCGTGCCGGTGGCTGTGGGTGTGTTCGATGGTTGCATGTGCGTGGAAGTGGCCGTGCCGGTCGCGCAAGACGAGCGCCACGGAGAGCGCAAAAGCGACGGCCGCCGCGGCCTCTCGCAACCCGAAGGGCTCTCCCAGCGCGGCGACGGAGAGCGCCGCGCCGAAAAACGGTGCGCTCGCGAAGATGGCCTGTGCCCGGGTCGCCCCGAGATCCTGAGAGGCCGCAATGTGGAGCGCGATGCTCGCCCCGTAGCAGAGCGCGCCCACGACGAGCGCCGCGAGCAGGGGGTAGGGCGCCAGGAGGCTGGGCTCGATCGCGAATCCGAGCGCCAGGTTCACGCCTCCGGCAACAAGTCCCTTAAAGAGCGTGCTCTGCGCAGGAGAGAGCCCATCGACGAGCGCCGTCCACTGGTTGTCGAGTCCCCAGCAAAGGCAAGCCCCCGCCAAGAGCATGCCGGCGCTCAGGCCGGGCCAGCCTCCGCCGGCCGCGAGCAGCGCTCCCGCAGCGACCGCACCTCCCACGCCGAACCAGCCCTGGCGGTGGAGGTGCTCGCTGAAGAATGCGATGCCGAGCAACGCCGTCGCGGCGAGCTCGAGGTTGAGCCACAGCGACACCACGCTCGCGCCTTCGCGCTCGAGGGCGAGGAGCAGCAGCACGGGGGCGACGATGCCGCCCGCGACGATGGCGCCCGCGAGATGCCGCCAGCTCGCCCGCGTGTCATGCCCTGCGCCGTCCCCTCGAGCGATCCTGCCGCGCCCGCGCAGCACTGCCGGCATGACACCGAGGGCGGCGCCCAAGTAGAGCAGGCCCGCGAGGGTGAGGGGAGGCAGGTCTTTAAGCAGCACTCTGCCGGCCGGAGCGGCGGCGCTGAAAAGGAGGGCCGAGGCGAGGGCCAGAAGGGTTGCGCGGCGGGGCAGCGGCATCACACGCCTTCGCCGGCGGCGCCCTAGTCGGACGGCGAGAAGCGCGGCAGCACATCGACGGTGCGCTGGCGCAGCCAGTGGTCGGCCAAGACGAGGCACACCATGGCTTCGACCATCGGCACGGCGCGTGGAAGCACGCACGGATCGTGCCGTCCCTTCGCCTCAAGGACGACCGCCTGGCCCGCGCGGTCCACCGTGTTTTGGGCGGCGGCGATGGTCGCCGTGGGCTTGAAGCCGACGCGCACCACAATCGGCTCGCCATTGCTGATCCCGCCCTGCACGCCCCCGGAGCGATTGGAGGCCGTGCGGGGGACTCCGCCGGGTCCCGGGAGGAAGGGATCGTTGTGCTCGAGGCCGGTCATGGTGGTGCCCGCGAAGCCGCTTCCGATCTCGAAGCCCTTCGAGGCTGGAAGCGACAGCAAAGCCCGGGCGAGATCCGCTTCCAGCTTGTCGAAGACCGGTTCGCCAAGGCCCGGGGGCACGCCGCGCGCCACGCACTCCACCACGCCCCCGAGTGAGTCGCCGCGCCGGCGAGCGGCCTCGATGCGCTCGATCATCTCCGCCGCCGCCGCGGCGTCGGGGCAACGGACGGGGTTCGACTCGACCGCCTCGAGCGTGATGGCAGCCGGATCGATCTTGGCCTCGATCTGGTGCACCCGTGACACCCACGCGAGCACCTCGACCCCCGCACCCACGCGCAGGAGCTTGCGCGCCACCGCAGCGGCGGCGACGCGACCCACCGTCTCCCGCGCGCTCGCGCGTCCGCCTCCCTGCCAGTTGCGAATGCCGTACTTCGCCTCCGTGGTCCAGTCGGCGTGGGAGGGCCGGAAGACGTCCTTCATCTGCTCGTAGGCCTGGGGCCGGGCATCTTCGTTTCGGACCAGGATGGCGATCGGAGTCCCGAGGGTCCTTCCTTCGAAGACGCCCGAGAGAATCTCCGCGGTGTCGGATTCCTGCCTTTGGGTCGTGAGGCGACTTTGGCCGGGACGACGACGATCGAGATCGTGCTGGATCTCTGCGAGCGCAAGAGGCAATCGCGGCGGGCAGCCGTCGATGACGACGCCCACGGCGCCCCCATGCGATTCCCCGAACGTGGTGATGCGGAAGGCCTGCCCGAACTGGCTTCCCACGGGTTCCTCGGGCGTGGCGAATGCCCGATCCGGAGGATACGTCGCAAAGGGAGGTCGGGCTAGGCGCGCGAGCGCCGCAGCAGGACATAGGTCGCGCCGTCGCCCCCGTCTCGGGGCCGCGCAGAAGCAAACGCCATGACGATCGGAGCGACACGGCTTTCGGTCAGCCAGCGCAGCAGAAACGCACGCAGCACCGGCCCTTCGGGCGAGTGCAAGCCCCTGCCGTGCACGACCAGTACGCAGCGGCGTCCGTCTGCATGCGCACGCTCGAGGGCGCGTCGCACCGCGACGTGGGCGCTTCGCGCATTCAAGCCGTGGAGATCGACGCGAGACTCGACCCGCACGTCTCCGGCTCGCAGGCGCCGCAGCCATGCGCGGTCGACGCCGACGGCGACGCCTTCGACGCGCTCGCCACTTGTCACAATCTGGAAGGGATGCTGTTCGGGAGGCGACTCCTCCCGCACGCGCGGCGCGGGCTTCGTCGCGGTGCGGCTGGACGGGCGCGCAAGCACCGCTCCCCGGCGCAGGGGCTTTACGCCCGAGAGCGCCGCATCGAGCGCAGCCCGATCGGCGGGATCGGTGTCGCCGCCGTCACGGCGCCTCGCCGACATCAGCGCGCCGCCGCCGCGAGGGGCGCGCCCGGCGTCGTNNCCGGCGTCGTGCGGAGCCTGCTCCCCGGCGCCGCTCCGACCATGCAGTCCAGCGCCTTGCGGGTGAGTGCTCCCTGGGCGAGCCGGCGAAATGCCGTGGGGGTGAGCCAGCGGTGCGCCTCAAGCTCACCCAGACGCAGGCGCCCGCGGCAGCCATCGCAGCGGAAGAGGGAGAGCCGCAGTCGGCGGTGCGTGAAGGTGTGCTGCACAGAGCCTGCGAACTCGACGTTGCCGAGCTCAAGACCGGTCTGCTCGCGAATCGCTCTGCGAAGCGCATCCTCTGGCTTCTCGCCTTTCTTCATGGCTCCGCCCGGGAGCTCCCAGAGGCCGCCGAGGAGTCCGCCCGGCGGCCGTCGGACGGCGAGCACGCGGGGACCTCGCTGCACAAGCACAGCCACGGCGCGCATGGGGCGGGGCCTCGTGCGTGCGGCCCTTCGCGGGAGGGAGTCCACATCGCCGTCGCGGCGGGCCGCGCAGCCGGTAGCGAGGGGACACGCGATGCAGCGCGGGGCACGCGGGCTGCAAAGGGTCGCGCCAAGCTCCATCAGCGCCTGGTTCAGCTCGCCCGGGTCCGGGCCGCGGGCGAGGCGCGTGGCAGCGTCCCAAAGCGCACCGGCTCCCGCCAGGCTCCGGACGTCCTCCCGGACTGCGAGGTAGCGGGCCAGCACGCGCTCCACGTTCCCGTCGAGAACGGGTACCGGACGGTGGAACGCGATCGAGGCGACGGCGCCGGCGGTGTAGCGGCCTACTCCCGGCAGCTCGAGCAGCTCCTCCCGTGTCGTCGGCAGCTGCCCACCAAAGCGTTCGAGGATGGTGAGAGCCGCCCGGTGCAGGTTCCGTGCGCGGGAGTAGTAGCCGAGCCCGGCCCATGCGGCGTAAACGTCCTCGACGCTCGCGCGCGCGAGCGTGGCGACGTCCGGGAAGCGTTGCAGAAAGCGCTCGTA